>NZ_CP051884.1:2187456-2499949 GCF_012931845.1 Cellulomonas taurus | reverse complement strand
CCGACAGCGCGGCGAAGCCCACCACCCGGGCCAGCCGGCCACCCTGCCCGCGGAACACCTCGGCGGGGGTCGCCACCTTGCCCAGCACCGACTGGCTCACCGAGCGGATCAGCACGCCGGTGATGATCTGGGTGAAGACCAGCGACACCGGCAGGGAGAACACCGTCGCGTAGGCGGGGCCGATCACCGACGCCAGCTCGTCCGACTCGGCGGGGGTCAGCCCGTCGTAGACGCTGCGGACCAGATCGGTGGTGAACGGGGAGGCGTAGGCGGTGATGACCGCGGAGATCAGCACCGAGACGGCCACACCCACCACGGTGACGCCGAACATCACCTTCGGGTTGTGCCGGACCGCGCGGAACGCGCCGTCGATGATCTCCCACACGCTCAGCGGGCGCAGCGGGACGATCCCCGGCTGCACCGCCATCGGCCGGAACTGCTGCACCGGCGGCGGGGTGTGCTGCTGGTAGCCCACCGGCTGACCGGCGCCCCAGCCCGGTGCCTGGCCCCAGCCCGGCGCCGGGGGCGCGGCGGGCGGCGTCGCGGCACCCGGTGCCTGCCACCCCGGCGGGGCGTACTGGCCGTAGCGCGGTGCCGGTCGTTCGGCACCGGGCTCGGTCGGCTGGGGTTCCTGCTCCGACGGGCTGGTCATCGGTGCTCCTGGGTCTCGGTGGCGCAACTGGTCGACATCGTGCCACGTCAGCCTGTCGCGGATGCCATCATGGCGGGATGAAGGGACGCGTCCTGGTGGTCGACGACGACACGGCACTGGCCGAGATGATCGGCATCGTGCTGCGGTCGGAGGGTTTCGAGCCGGTGTTCTGCGCCGACGGCGACGAGGCGCTGGACGCCTTCCGCGCCAGTCAGCCGGATCTGGTGCTGCTCGACCTGATGCTGCCCGGCCGGGACGGCACCGAGGTGTGCCGCCTGATCCGGGCCGAGTCCGGGGTGCCGATCGTGATGCTCACCGCCAAGGCCGACACCGTCGACGTGGTGCTCGGCCTGGAGTCGGGCGCCGACGACTACATCTCCAAGCCGTTCAAGCCCAAGGAGCTGATCGCCCGGGTGCGGGCCCGGCTGCGGCGCTCCGACGAGCCCGCGCCGGAGCACCTGCGGATCGGCGACCTGTCCATCGACGTCACCGGCCACCGGGTCACCCGGGACGGCGTGGTCATCTCCCTCACCCCGCTGGAGTTCGACCTGCTGGTCGCGCTGGCCCGCAAGCCCTGGCAGGTCTTCACCCGGGAAGTCCTGCTGGAGCAGGTGTGGGGCTACCGGCACGCCGCCGACACCCGGCTGGTCAACGTCCACGTGCAGCGGCTGCGCTCCAAGATCGAGGCCGACCCCGAGCGCCCGGAGATCGTGGTGACCGTCCGCGGCGTCGGGTACAAGGCGGGACCGACCCCGGCGTCATGACCGACGACCAGCCGGTGTCCGGCGCGGCGGTCAGGACCCCGCACCGGCTGGCCCGGACGTGGCGGTTGGTCAGCGTCCGCACCGCCCGGCGCCTGCGGCACCTGACCCGGGCCTGGCGCAGCTCGCTGCAGCTGCGGGTGCTGACCCTGACCCTGGCCGGGGGACTGGTGGCGCTCGCGGTGCTGGGCGGATACCTGTCCGTCTCGGTGCGCGACGGACTCTTCACCCAGCGGGTCGACCAGGTGCTGGCCGAGAGCGCCCGTGCCGCCGCCCAGGCGCAGGAGACCATCGACGCCTCCACCGCCACCACCGCCCCCGAGGTGCAGCAGCTGCTCAACGACACGGTGCGCAGCCTGCGGGCCGGGGGGTCGGGGGAACGCGAGGTCTCCGTGCTGCGGACCAGCGGTCAGCAGCAGCCGATCCTGGTCACCGGTGCCTCCACCGACTCCACGATGGTCGCCCTGGTGTCCCCGGACCTGCGGCTCGCCACCGCCGAGGGCGACGGCCAGCGCTGGCAGTCGGTCGGCTGGCCCACCGAGACCGGCGTCGACCCCGCGGTGATGGTCGGCCAGACGGTCACCGTGCCCGCCGCCGGCACCTACGAGCTCTACCTGCTGTACAGCCTGCAGGCCGAGCAGGAGCAGCTCAGCTTCCTGCAGGGCGTGCTGGCGATCGGCGCCAGCGTGCTGGTCGCGATCCTGGTCGGCATGACCTGGTTCGTCACCCGGCAGGCGGTCCGCCCGGTGCAGCAGGCGGCGGAGACCGCCGAACAGATCGCCGACGGCGACCTCACCCGGCGGATGGCGGTGCGCGGCGAGGACGAGATGGCCCGGCTCGGCCGCTCCTTCAACGCGATGACCGACACCCTCCAGGACCAGATCCTGCGGATGGAGCACCTGTCGGCGATGCAACGCCGCTTCGTCTCCGACGTCTCGCACGAGCTGCGCACCCCGCTGACCACGGTGCGGATGGCGGGGTCGATGATCTACGACTCCCGCGACGACCTGGACCCGGTGCTGCGCCGCTCCGCCGAACTGATGCAGACCCAGCTCGACCGCTTCGAGGACCTGCTCGCCGACCTGCTGGAGATCAGCCGGTTCGACGCCGGCGCCGCGATGCTCGACGTCGAGGCGCGGGACGTGCGGGACGTGGTCGCCGCCGCCGTGGACCAGGCGGTCCCGCTCGCCGAACGCAAGGGCTCCTGGCTCAGCGTGGTGGAACCCGGCACCCCGTGCGTCGCCGACATCGACCCGCGCCGGGTCGAGCGGGTCCTGCGCAACCTGCTCGTCAACGCGATCGAACACGCGGAGGGCACCGACGTGCAGGTCACCGTCGCCACCGATGCCCGGGCCGTCGCGGTCACGGTCCGGGACCACGGGGTCGGGATGACCCGGGACGAGGCCGATCACGTCTTCGACCGGTTCTGGCGCGCCGACCCGGCCCGCGCCCGGACCACCGGCGGCACCGGACTCGGGCTGGCGATCTCCCTGGAGGACGCCCACCTGCACGGCGGCTGGCTGGAGGCATGGGGGCGCCCGGGCCACGGTGCCGCCTTCCGGCTGACCCTGCCGTTGCGCGCCGGGATCACCCTCACCGGTTCGCCGCTGCCGTTGCAGCCCGAGGACGACCTGATCGACGACACCCCGGTGGACGACTACCGCGCGGACGGATCCGACCCCGCCGCCCTGCCCGATCTCCCGGCGGTGACCGGATCGATGGAGATCGTCGAACGCGCCCGTGCCGCCCAGGCGCTGCGGGACGCCCAGATCCGGGCCGAGGCAGCGGCCGAGCGCGCCGCCCAGCAGAACGGAGCCGACCGATGACCCGACGGATCGCGCTGCTGCTCGTGGTGCTCTTCGCCCTGGTGGGCTGCGCCGCCATGCCCACCTCCGGCCCGGTCGGCGTCGGCGTGGACCAGGACACCGAACAGGAGTCGGTGGAGCTGCTCGGCGACCCCCCGCCGCAGGACGGCAGCCCGGAGGACATCGTGCGCGGCTTCCTCGGCGCCAGCGCGGCCGGGTTCTCCCGTCGCTCCGACACCGAGAGCGACGACTTCCGCAACGCCCGCGAATACCTGTCCGGGGAGACCCGCCGCACCTGGACGCCCCGCGAGCGGGTCGTCGTCTACCCGACGGCGTCCAGCCCCAAGCTGCGGCTGGACGGCTCCGAGGTGCAGGTGACGGTCAAGGTCGCCGCCCGGATCGACGCCGACGGCCGGTACAGCCAGGCGGGGCCCAGTGCGGAGGAGACCCTGAGCTTCGGCATGGTGCAGGACTCGGAGGGCCAGTGGCGCATCGCCGCCCTCGACGACGGTGTCGTGCTCTCCGAACCGAACTTCGAGGCGATCTACCGCTCGTCCACCCTGTACTTCCTGTCCCAGGACGAGACGTTCCTGGTGCCGGAGACCCGCTGGTTCCCGTTGCGGAACCTGGCGACGTCGATCGTGCGCGCGCTGATCGCCGGCCCCTCGCCCTGGCTCCGGGACGCCGTCCGCACCGCCATCCCGGAAGGCGCCACTCTGCAACCTGACGCAGTCTCGGTGGACGCCGACGGGGTCGCCGCGATCAGCCTGGCCGCCGGCGGCCTCCCCGCCGAACCCCACGACCGCAGCCTGATGCAGGCCCAGCTGGAAGCCTCCCTGCGGCTCGCGCGGGTGCGCACCGTCGAGGTCTCCGCCGACGGTGTCGCCATGGAGCCGGATCCGGTCACCCTCGATCGGGGCCAGGACCCCGGCGGAGCCCTGGAGGCGGTGCAGGGCGGTGCCACGCTGGTGCAGCTCAGCCACGGCGAGTTCGTCCCGGTGGACGGGGTCGACTCAGTCTCCGGGCTGGATCTGCGCTCACCCGCCCGGCAGCCCGGTGGGCCGCTGCGGGTCGGCCTGTCCGGCTCCGCGAAGCTCATCACCCTCCCGACCGATGCCCAACGGTCGACCACCCTGCTCGCCACCGAGTCCGCGCTGGTGCCACCCTCGGTCGACCGGCTGGGCTGGGTGTGGACCGCGGTGGCCGACAGCAGCCAGCTGATCGCCGTGAACGACGCCGGGAGCACGATCAGGATCGACGCCGACTGGCTGGTGGACCGGGAGGTGCGGGCGGTCAGAATCGCCCGGGACGCCAGCCGGATCGCCGTGATCTCGGACGGGGCCGACGGTGTGCGCATCGATGTCACCGCCGTGGTCCGCGACGACTCCGGCACCCCGCAGTCGGTCGGACCGGCGCAGCGGGTCGGTGCCACCCTGGTCGACGCCAGTCGGGTGGTCTGGGTCGACGAGTCCTCGCTGGGCGTGCTCGGCATCTCCTCCTCGGTGGTCACGGAGGTCTACCACCTGGTGCCCCTCGCCGGTGCCAGCGAGCCGCGGGGTGCCATCGCCGACCCGGTGGACATCGCCGGGGGCAAGGGGGACAGCGTGGTGTACCTGAGCAACAGCGAGGACCAGATCTACTCCCGGTCGGGGCCGAGCTGGGTGGCTGTGGCGGACGACGTGCGGTACCCGTCGTTCGCGGGGTGACCGAGCTGTCCCGCTGTCCACAGGGCCGCGTTCCGCGAGAGGGTCCCCAGACGGCGGTCCGTGCTGCTGGATCATCGTCGAGCGCTGGATCGATCCTGGGGAATGCCCGACGCTCACCCGCCCCCCACGGCACCGCTCCCCACGTCGGAGGCCGTGCCCCACGCCCGCCCCAGCCCGGTCCACCGCCGCTCCGGCCCACTCGCCGACCTGCTCGACCTGGTCATCCCGGCGACCTGCGCCGCCTGCGACGACCCCGGCGTCATCCTGTGCTCCGACTGCGTCCGTGGCTGGCTGACCGGTCACCGCCGCTGTGAAGAGGACGCCGACCGCCTCGACCGCCTGGACGGCCACGGACCGCTGCCGGTGTGGACCCAGGCGACCTACCAGGGTGCTGTCCGCCGCGCCGTGCTCGCCTGGAAGGACCGCGGCCGGCTGGAACTCACCCGCTGGTTCGCCGAGCGCACGGCACTGACCGCGGCGGTCATCGCTCCGGAACTGGCGGCCCTGCTCGGATCGGCCCCGACCCCGACCCCGACCCCGGCCCCGCCCTTGAACCCGACCCCGACCCCGACCCCGACCCCGACCCCGGCCCCGCCCTCGACCCCGACCCCGACCCCGACCCCGACCCCGACCCCGCCCTCGGCCCCGACCAGGAGAGGGCCCGCGCCGGGCTGTCTCGTGCCGGGTCCGACCGCGCGGCGGCGCGCCAGCCCGCACGACCAGCGACTGCTGGTCGTCCCCGCTCCGCCCTCCGCCGCGGGCCGTCGCCGTCGGGGTGAGGATCTGCTCCGTCCGCTCGCCACCGCCGCCGCCTGTGGACTGAGCGCCGCGGGCATCCGGGCCGCCCCGTACCCCTGCCTCCGCCTGGCTCGGGCGCACCGCGACCAGGTCGGTCTGGGCCGGGCCGCACGCGGCGCCAACATCGCCGGACGGATCGCGGTCCGGGGCACCGGGCGCGGCGCACCCCGGTCCCCGTCGGCCGCTGCCACCCCCGTGCTGCTGGTCGACGACGTGCTCACCACCGGCGCCACCCTGGCGGCCTGCCGGGCGGCCCTGGAGGGGGCGGGACACCCCGTCGTCGGGGCGCTGACCCTGGCCGCCACCCCACCGCCGACTCACAGGTCAGGACAGGTGGAACCGCAGGCCAGTAGGGGATAGCGTGGTGTCTCGGACATCGACCGGCGGAGCCGCTGGAGATGTGGGTTCTCCCGCGGTCGGCCGCGTGAGGAGGTGGTGCGGTACAGCCCCCGCAAGGGGTCACGTTCCCGAGCAGGTCACCGGGTGGGTCCCCGACCCGCCCCCCGGAACTCCGAGGAGGAGTCCCCATGGAGATCATCGTCGCAGGCCGTCACACCGACATCCCCGAGCGCTTCCGCGAGCACGTCGCGGACAAGCTCACCAAGCTGGAATCCCTCGCCCCCCGTGCGCAGCGGATCGACGTCGAGGTGACACACGAGCCGAACCCGCGTCAGGCAGCCGCAGCGGAGCGGGTGGAACTGACAGTGATCGGCAAGGGTCCCGTGATCCGGGCCGAGGCGTGCGCCGACGACCGCTACGGAGCGCTGGACCTCGCGATCGACAAGCTCGCCGAACGCCTGCGTCGCGCCCGTGACCGCACCAAGAACCACCGCCGCAACCCGGTGACCCCGCCGCTGCCGGACACCGCGGACCTCAGCCCCGCGCCGGAACCCGAGCCCGAGGAGGTCACCCGCACCGCTGACGGTGCCGTCGAGACACAGCTCGGCGACTCCCCGGTGGTGATCCGGGAGAAGACCCACGGTGCCCGGCCGATGACCCTCGACGACGCCCTGTACGAGATGGAGCTGGTCGGCCACGACTTCTTCCTGTTCGTCGACGCCGACAGCGGCCAGCCCTCGGTGGCGTACCGCCGGCGCGGATGGAGCTACGGCGTGATCAAGCTCGACCTGAACGCGGAGGACGTGCCCTCCGGCGAACCGGTGACCGCCACCGCCTGATCGCGTCCGCGTGCGACAGCACCCGGTCGCCCCGACGACGCCCCGGCGCCCCGTGCGGCGGGGCGTCGTCGCGTCCGCGTGTCGGACCCGCCGGGCACCATGGGACGCGTGACCGCGAAACCCGCCGACGCCACCCCGACGCCGCTCACCGGCCGACGACCGGTGGAGTCGCTGTCCCTGTCCCAGGCCCGGCGGATCGCCCTGCGCGCCCAGGGCCTCGACCGCCCGCGCCGCCCTCGCACCGGTCCGGTGACCATGCGCCAGTTCCAGCAGGTGATCGACCGACTCGGGCTGCTGCAGATCGACTCGGTGAACGTGCTCGCCCGCGCCCACCTGATGCCGACGTTCTCGCGGGTCGGTCCCTATGACACCGGGCTGATCGACCGGGCCTCCGGCACCGCGCCCCGTCGGCTGGTGGAGTCCTGGGCCCACGAGGCGTCCTTCGTGCCGCCCTCGACCTACGCGCTGCTGGGCTGGCGCCGCCGCGCCTACCGGGCCTACGCCTGGGGGTCGATCAAGGAGGTGCCGCTGCGCCACTCACCCCTGGTCGCCGAGGTCCGGGCCCTGATCGCCGCCGAGGGACCGCTCACCGCCCGCCAGGTGCACCTGCGGGTGGAGGGCGAGCATCCGCGGGAGCGGGACCAGTGGGGCTGGAACTGGACCGCCGCCAAGCACGTCCTGGAATACCTGTTCTTCACGGGCGAGGTGACGTCGGCACGCCGGAACGCCCAGTTCGAGCGGTGCTACGACCTGACCGAGCGGGTGCTCCCGCCCGAGGTCCTGGCCGGCGAGCCGGACGACGCCGAGGCGATCCGGCGTCTGGTCGCGATCGCCGCCCGGGCGCACGGGGTCGCCACCGAGCGCTGTCTGCTGGACTACTTCCGGATCAAGGGTGCGGACGGTCGCCGCGCGGTGGCCGAGCTGGTCGAGGCGGGGGAGCTGCTGCCGGTGACGGTGCGCGGCTGGGAGCGGCCGGTGCTGATGCACGCCGAGGCCGACCTGCCGCGCCGAGCCACCGGGCGTGCGCTGTTGAGTCCGTTCGACCCGCTGGTGTTCGAACGGCGCCGGTTGGAGGAGCTGTTCGGGCTCCGCTACCGGATCGAGATCTACGTGCCGGAGGCCCAGCGGGTGCACGGCTACTACGTGCTGCCGTTCCTGCACGGCGAACGCCCCGCCGCGCTGGTCGACCTCAAGGCCGATCGTGCCGCCGGAGTGCTCCGGGTGCTGGCGGCACACCCGGTGCCCGGCCACCCGGCGGCCCCGGCGGAGCTGACGGCGGACCTGGCAGAGGAACTCGCCCTGCTGGCCGACTGGTCGGGCCTCGACCGGGTGTCGGTGGCCGACGCGGTGCGCGGTGAGCTGGCACCGCGGCTCGCCGCCGAACTCACAGGACGCTGAGAGCGAACACCGAAGGTTGTCGCTGGCCGGAGCGCCTCACCTACGATGGTCGGGGCCCGTCCATGTCGGTCGGGCCAACCGTGGACGTCCCGGCACTGCAGGTTCGGGGCGCGGAATCCGGGAGTGCTAGTGGCGATCCTCGATAAGGTCCTCCGTCTGGGCGAGGGCCGCGTCCTCAAGAAGCTGTCGGGCATCGCCCAGCAGGTGAACGCTCTGGAGGACAGTTTCACCTCGCTCTCCGACGCCGAGCTGCGCGAGGAGACCGACCGGTTCAAGGATCGCCTCGCCGACGGTGAGACGTTGGACGACCTGCTCCCCGAGGCGTTCGCCGTCGTGCGCGAGGCAGCGCGGCGCACCCTGGGCCAGCGGCACTTCGACGTGCAGCTGCAGGGTGGTGCCGCCCTGCACCTGGGCAACATCGCGGAGATGAAGACCGGTGAGGGCAAGACCCTGGTCGCCACCGCGCCGGCCTACCTCAACGCGCTGACCGGCAAGGGTGTCCACGTCGTCACGGTCAACGACTACCTGGCGAACTACCAGGCGGACCTGATGGGCCGGGTGTACCGGTTCCTGGGCCTGACCACCGGGGTGATCCTCACCGGCCAGACCCCGGCCGAGCGCCGGGTGCAGTACGCCGCGGACATCACCTACGGCACGAACAACGAGTTCGGCTTCGACTTCCTGCGCGACAACATGGCGTGGAGCACCGACGAGCTGGTCCAGCGCGGCCACCACTTCGCGATCGTGGACGAGGTCGACTCGATCCTGATCGACGAGGCCCGCACACCGCTGATCATCTCCGGCCCCGCCTCCGGCGACGCGAACCGCTGGTACGCCGAGTTCGCCAAGGCGGTGCGGCGTCTGCAGCCCGAGCGCGACTACGAGGTGGACGAGAAGAAGCGCACGGTCGGCGTCCTGGAGCCGGGCATCGAGCGGATCGAGGACTACCTCGGCATCGACAACCTCTACGAGTCCCTGAACACGCCGCTGATCGGCTTCCTCAACAACGCGATCAAGGCCAAGGAGCTGTTCAAGCGGGACAAGGACTACATCGTCGACAAGGGCGAGGTCCTGATCGTCGACGAGCACACCGGTCGTGTCCTGCCCGGCCGCCGCTACAACGAGGGCATGCACCAGGCGATCGAGGCGAAGGAGGGGGTGGCGATCAAGGCCGAGAACCAGACCCTCGCCACCATCACCCTGCAGAACTACTTCCGGCTGTACGACAAGCTCGCCGGGATGACCGGTACCGCCGAGACCGAGGCAGCCGAGTTCCAGGGCACCTACAAGCTGGGCGTGGTGCCGATCCCGACCAACCGTGGCATGCAGCGCGTCGACCAGCCGGACCTGGTCTACAAGAGCGAGGACGGCAAGTTCGACGCGGTGGTCGCCGACATCGTCGAGCGTCACGCCGCCGGTCAGCCGGTGCTGGTCGGCACCACCTCGGTCGAGAAGAGCGAGCTGCTGTCCCGCAAGCTGCGCAAGGCTGGTGTCCCGCACGAGGTGCTGAACGCGAAGCAGCACGCGCGGGAGGCGTCGATCATCGCCCAGGCCGGTCGCAAGGGCGCCGTCACCGTGGCGACCAACATGGCCGGTCGAGGCACCGACATCATGCTCGGCGGCAACGCCGAGTTCATGGCGGTCGCCGCGATGGCCGAGAAGGGCCTGGACGCCGCCGAGAACCCGGAGGAGTACGAGGCGGCGTGGCCGGAGGTGCTGGCCGCCGCCAAGGAGTCGGTGTCGGCGGAGCACGACGAGGTCAAGGAGCTCGGCGGCCTGTACGTCCTAGGCACCGAGCGGCACGAGTCCCGTCGGATCGACAACCAGCTGCGCGGTCGTTCCGGCCGTCAGGGCGACCCCGGCGAGTCCCGGTTCTACTTGTCGCTGCAGGACGACCTGATGCGGCTGTTCAACTCGGGCATGGCCGAGTCGATGATGACCCGCGCCGGGTTCCCGGACGACATGCCGCTGGAGTCCAAGATCGTGACCCGCGGCATCCGTTCCGCGCAGTCGCAGGTGGAGTCCCGCAACTTCGAGATCCGCAAGAACGTGCTCAAGTACGACGACGTGCTGTCCCGGCAGCGCGAGGTCATCTACGAGCAGCGCCGCCGGGTGCTCGAGGGTGAGGACCTGCAGGACCAGGTGCAGCACTTCATCGAGGACGTCGTCACCGATTACGTGGCCGAGGCCACCGGTGAGGGACACCCGGAGGAGTGGGACCTGGACGCGTTGTGGGCATCGCTCAAGGCGGTGTACCCGGTGTCGATCGAGGCGGACGAGGTGATCGAGTCGGTGGGCGGCATCGGTCGCCTCACCACCGAGACCCTCACCGCGGAGCTGCTGTCCGACGCCCGGATCGCGTACAGCGAGCGGGAGGCGCAGCTCGGCGTGGAGAACATGCGTCAGCTGGAGCGGCGCGTGATCCTCTCGGTGCTGGACCGCAAGTGGCGCGAGCACCTCTACGAGATGGACTACCTCAAGGAGGGCATCGGTCTGCGGGCGATGGCCCAGCGCGACCCGCTGGTCGAGTACCAGCGCGAGGGGTACCAGCTGTTCCAGGCGATGACCGACGGGATCAAGGATGAGGCGGTCGGCTTCCTGTTCAACCTGGAGGTCAAGGTCGCCGAGCCCGGCACCGAGGGCGCCGAGGGTGCACCGGCCGTCGGGGCGCAGGCAGCGGTCAACGGGCCGAAGCTGGTCGCCAAGGGCATCGACGGTCCGGAGCGCGAGACGCCGCTGCAGTACTCGGCGCCGAGCGTGGACGGCGACGCCGGCACCACGGTGACCGGCGGTGGTCGTCGTGCCGCGGGTGGTCCTGCCGCCCGCGCTGCTGCCGCCGACTCCGCGCCGGGCACTGGTGCCGAGGCGTCCGGCGACGACTCGGGCAACCGTGAGGCCCGGCGCAAGGCCGCGAAGCAGCAGCGCCGCCGCGGCTGATCGAGCCGAGGGCCCACGACGGCCGGTGCCCCACGGGGTGCCGGCCGTCGGCGTCTCCGCCACGCCCGGTCCCGCGGCCACCCGCAGGACAGCCCGCTGCTCCCACGGCGTCGGCTCGCTCAGCCCACGACCAGTGCCTCCGCCCGCCAGAACCCGTGGGCGTCCACCATCCGCATCGCCACCGCGTGCACCCGGTCGGCATAGGCCAACACCACGGACGCCTCGACCACGCGGTCGTCGACCGGCATCGCCCGCACCCGCCGCACCTTCGGCCGCCCCCTGCCGGGTGCCGGGCGGGACAGCAGCGCATCCGTCCCGGTGCCGTCCTCGGCGAGCGCCAGCCGTCGTCGCTGGTCGAGGTCCTCGTAGATCCCGGGCGTCACCCATCGCGCGAGCTGCGCCAGGGCTCGTGCCCCGGAGATGACCTCCAGCGCGGCGGTCGCCAGCATCGAACAGGCGATCACGGGATCCAGGGTCGCGAGTGGACGGTCCCGTTCGCTGCCGAGCCCGGACTCGTCGCGCACACCCGGAGCGAACAGCGGCACGACCTGATGGTGGTAGGCCGCGATCACCCCGCCGCCCCATCGTTCGACCCGCGGCACCACCGTCCCGCGGACCGGGTCCTGCACCCGGGGTGTCCGCGCCGGGTCGGTGTGCTGCCCGGCGTCCGGGTGGTGTCGAACACCGGCGTCCGCGCGCCGCGATCCCTGTCCTGGCCCCGGCCTCGGTGCTCGCCCGGGCCGGGGCCCTGGTTCCGCCTCCGCGTCCGACCGGGGGTGCCGCGTTCGGGTGCGTCCGGTCATCGGCAGCAGCGGTGGCAGCGGTCGCCGGGTCGTCGGGGGCGCATCGGGCACCATCCGGAGCTCGACGCCGTTCGACCGGGTGTCCGATGGTCGCGTCGCCGCCGGTGCGGCCTCGACCGGCCCACCGTCCCGGGGTGCGTCGGGCCGGTCCTGTGCCGGGCCGCTCGGCCTCGGCACACCGACCGAGGGCCGATCCAGCTCGCGTTCGAGCAGGGCCCACCGGGTCGCCGCGTCGCCCGCCGGCATCCCGTCGGACCTGGTCGCCGTCATCGTCGTCATCGTGTTCCCCTTGCCACGCTCCGCTGATCTGGTCAGTTCTAGACCCAGCTGAGCGCCCTTCCGCGGGCTCGTGCGTCATCCGGGCCAGATTGGAGTGGTGATCGAGGTCAGGTACCGGGTGTACGCGGGATCGTTGAGGGCACGGCACACTGGACCCGTGCGCCTCTACCTGCCTGCCACCCTGGACGATCTCCGCGATGGGGTCCTGACCCTGGACGTGCCACGCCGTGCGCACGCCGTCACCCCGGCGCTGACCACGCTGCTGCCGGACGAGGACGAGGAGGGGGTGGAGTTCGCGGCGCAGCTGATGGCCGCCGACGATGCCCTGGTGCTGCTGGCCGGCACGCCGTCCGCCCCGACGCTGCGCCTGGTGGTGACGGTCGAGGTCGCCGACGATCTGGTCGACGTCACCCCGCCCGCCGAGGACGAGCCGGTCAGCCTGGTCACCCTCACCGGGCCGGTCCGCCCGGACGAGGTGATCTGCGTGCACGTGGACGAACCGGAGGCCGCCCCCCAGGTGGCGCGGGCACTGGACGGCGACGACGACGCGCTGGAGGACATCGCCGAGCGCGACCTGCTCTGGTACGACGTCTCGGAGATCGCGCGGATCCCGCGCTAGAGCCGGGCACGGCCCCGGCCGGGCCGTCCGCCCCGGTAGGTTGACGGCATGACCCGGTACGACGACGACCTCCGCCTCGCCCACGTGATCGCCGATCAGGTGGACGCGCTGACCATGTCGCGGTTCAAGGCGCTGGACCTGCGGGTCGAGACCAAGCCGGACCTGACCCCGGTCTCGGACGCCGACCGCGCCGCCGAGGAGCTGATCCGAGCTCAGCTGTCCCGTACCCGCCCGCGCGACGCCGTGCACGGCGAGGAGCTCCCCGACACCGGCCACGGCCCGCGGGTGTGGGTGGTCGACCCGATCGACGGGACCAAGAACTTCGTCCGCGGCGTGCCGGTGTGGGCCACCCTGATCGCGTTGCTGGACGGCGATCAGGTGGTGATGGGCCTGGTCAGCGCTCCGGCCCTCAACCGTCGCTGGTGGGCGGCCGTGGGCACCGGGGCCTGGACCGGCCGGTCGCTGGCGGCGGCGACCCGGATGCAGGTGTCGAAGGTGCAGCGGATCCGCGACGCCTCGTTCTCCTACTCCAGCCTGACCGGGTGGGAGGAGGACGGTCGTCTGGACGGCTTCCTCGACCTGAGCCGCAACGTGTGGCGGACCCGCGCCTACGGGGACTTCTGGTCGCACGTCCTGGTCGCCGAGGGCGCGGTCGACCTCTCAGCCGAGCCGGAGCTGGCCCTGCACGACATGGCGGCCCTGGTGCCGATCGTCACCGAGGCCGGTGGGCGTTTCACCTCGATCACCGGTCAGGACGGTCCGTTCGGCGGGTCGGCCCTGGTGTCGAACGGTCATCTGCACAACGCCGCCCTGCAGTACCTCGACCCGCTGAACCCCGACCACTGATCAGTCGGCCGTGCGGCTGACCAGCAGCCGTCGGAACGAGTCCAGCCGGTCGGCCCGCGACTGCCGCAGCTCGCTGCCCTCGGCGGCCTCGGCCACCCACTCGTCCAGCGCGCAGTCCGGGCTGTCCGCCAGATGGGTGCAGCCGCGCGGACACTCCGCGGCCACCTCCGCCAGGTCGGCGAAGGCGCCGATCAACCGGTCCGGTTCGACGTGCGCCAGGCCGAAGGACCGCACCCCGGGGGTGTCGATCACCCAGGTGCCCGGTGCCGCGTCCGGGACCCGCAGGGCGACCGCACTGGTGGAGGTGTGGCGGCCGCGTCCGGTGACGTCGTTCACCCGGCCGGTCGCTCGCTGCGCCTGGGGCACCAGGGCGTTGACCAGGGTCGACTTGCCCACGCCCGAGTGCCCGACCAGCACCGAGGTGCGACCGTCCAGAGCCGACCGCAGCTCGTCCAGCCCGTCGATCCCGGCCTCGGTGACCTGGGTGACCACCACCCGGACCCCGATCGGTTCGTAGAGTTCACGCAGGGTGGCCGGGTCGGCCAGGTCGGCCTTGGTCAGCGCCAGCAGGGCGTCCATCCCGGCGTCGTAGGCGGCCACCACACAGCGGTCGATCATCCGGGTCCGCGGCTCCGGGTCGGCCAGGGCGGTCACGATCACCAGTTGATGCGCGTTGGCGACGATGATCCGCTCGAAGGGGTCGGTGTCGTCGGCGGTGCGACGCAGCACGGTGCTGCGCTCGGCGATCCGGACGATCCGGGACAGTGACCCCTCGGCACCCGAGGTGTCGCCCACCAGGTCGACCTGGTCACCGGGCACCACGCGGTCCCGGCCCAGCTCGCGGGCCTTCATCGCGGTCGCGATCCGCTCACCGGGGCCGTCCGGGTCCACCAGCACGGTGTACCGGCCGCGGTCGACCCCGGTGACCAGCGCGCGCTCGGCGTCGGCGTGCTCCGGGCGGGTCTTCGTCCGCGGCCGGGTGCCCTTGCGGCTGGGCCGGACCCGGATGTCCCGCTCGTCGTACTCGCGCCGTGCCACGTCGCTCAGCTCCGGGCCAGCATCGAGGTCCACAGCCCGGCGAAGTCCGGGATCGTCTTGCCGGTGGTGGCGATGTCCTCGACCTCGACCCCGGGGGTCACCAGGCCGATCAGTGCGCCGAAGGTCGCCATCCGGTGATCGGCGTAGGACCGCACCACGGCGGGACGCAGCGGGGCGGGGTCGATGATCAGCCCGTCGGACGTCTCCTCGGCCAGCGCCCCGAGCCGGCGGATCTCGGTGCACAGGGCCGCCAGCCGGTCGGTCTCGTGACCGCGCAGATGGGCGATCCCGCGCAGCACGGTGCGACCCTCGGCCAGCGCGGCCACCGCGGCGATGGTCGGGGCGATCTCACCGGCGGCGCTCAGGTCCAGGTCGATCCCGATCGGCCGGCCGGTGCCGGTGACGCTCAGCACGTCACCGTCCAGCGACCAGGTGGCACCCATCCGTTCCAGGATCCCGGGCAGCAGGCCACCGGGCTGCGTGGTGTGCGCGGGCCAGCCGGGTACCCGCACCGTGCCGCCGGCCACCACCGCCGCGCAGAGGAACGGCGCCGCGTTGGACAGGTCCGGCTCCACCCGGACGTCGCGGGCGGCGATCGGCCCGGGGGATACCCGCCAGGTGCCACGCACCGAGTCGTCCACCTCCACCCCGGCGTCCCGCAGCGCGGCCACGGTCATGTCGATGTGCGGCAGGCTCGGCAGGGTGGCACCGACATGCGTGACGGTCAGCCCCTCGGGGAACCGGGCACCGGTGAGCAGCAGGCCGGAGACGAACTGCGAGGACCCGGAGGCATCCACCCGCACCGCCCCACCCCGCACCGACGGTCCGCCGGTCACGCGGAACGGCAGGAAGCCGGGCTCGCCCTCCTCGACCACCGCGGCACCGATGTCCCGCAGTGCCGCGAGCACCGGACCCATCGGCCGCACCCGGGCGTGCGGGTCCCCGTCGAAGGACACCGGACTGTCGGCCAGGGCGGCGACGGCGGGCAGAAAGCGCATCACGGTGCCCGCCAGCCCGCAGTCGATCCGGCCGCCGCCGCGGACCGGCCCCGGGGTCACCAGCCAGTCGGTGCCCTCATCCCGCACCGCGATGCCGAGCTCCCGTAGGGCGGCCACCATCAGCAGGCTGTCCCGGGAGCGCAGCGGTGACCGCAACCGTCCCGGACCGTCGGCCAGGGCCGCCAGCACCAGATAGCGGTTGGTCAGCGACTTGGACCCGGGCACCTCGACCGTGGCGTCCAGCGGGCCGGAGACCGGCGGCGCCGACCAGAGCGGCAGCGTGCCGTCGTACTCGGGGGACGGGAGGATCGCGGTGCCGGTCATGGGGCTCAGGCTATCGGCCCGCCCTCAGTCGCGATGCAGCGCCTCACGTGCCTGGGCGGTCTTCGCGGCGGCCGCACGGACGGCCTTGGCGTGCTCCACCCGCCAGCGCACACTCGGCTTGCCGTGCGTGTCGGCGGCCACGATCAGCGCACCACCGGTCAGCGCGAGCGGCCGCAGCAGCCGCTGCCGCCGCTCGCGCTTCGGCCCGCTGTGCTCCTTGTCGAGTGCCAGCTCCGCGAAGGCGAGCGGCAGGGTCAGCAGGGCGAGGGCGGTGCCGGCCAACCGGGGCAGCTTGCCCAGCGCCAGCAGGCCACCGGCCACCGCGGTGGCGGCACCGTGTGCGCGGATGACCGAGGTGAGCGTGCGCTCGTCCAGGTCGAGGTCGGCGGAGACCTTGGCGTCCAGGCGCCCCAGCGCGGTGCGGGCGGTGGTGACATGGCCCTCGGGGTGGCGCAGGGCGTCGACGCCCTCGGCCACGAACCAGGACGCGAACAGCGGGCGGGCGATGCGACGCAGCAGCATGGGGGTCCTCCTCGACTCGGACGACTCGGGTGCGAGGCGTCCATCTCCCACGCTAGACCGGGAATGCATCGACGTGCCCGTCATGTTGTGCCCGACATGATGACGACGACCCTGGAGCGACCCCGGTCGGGGGCACGAGTGCTCACGAGCACCCGGACGCGACTAGGCTCGGCCTCGATGAGCGAGGACACCACACGTGCGCCCGAGTCGGAGGACACGGCAGCGCGCAGCGAGCGGTTCGAAGCCGAGGCACTGGTCTACCTGGACCAGCTGTACGGCGCCGCGCTGCGCATGACCCGGAACCCCTCCGACGCCGAGGATCTGGTGCAGGAGACGTTCGCCAAGGCGTTCGCCGCCTTCCACCAGTACCGGCCGGGCACGAACCTCAAGGCCTGGCTGTACCGGATCCTGACGAACACCTTCATCAACACGTACCGCAAGAAGCAGCGTCAGCCGCAGCAGTCGCAGACCGACGACATCGAGGACTGGCAGATCGCGCGGGCCGCGTCGCACACCTCGGCGGGCCTGCGCTCGGCCGAGGCGGAGGCGCTGGACCACCTGCCGGACTCCGATGTGAAGGACGCGCTGGCGCGGCTGCCGGAGGACTTCCGGATGGCGGTGTACCTCGCGGACGTCGAGGGCTTCGCCTACAAGGAGATCGCGGAGATCATGGGGACGCCGATCGGGACCGTGATGTCCCGTCTGCACCGTGGTCGCGGCCAGTTGCGCGAGATGCTCGCCGACTACGCCCGGGACCGCGGGCTGGTCGGTGCCGGGGACGATGCGTCGGAGAGCGGCGCTGCTGGATCGAGGAGGGGACGATGAGCGGCGAGGACGCGGCCAAGGACGCCGGGGCCTGCGCGGGGCCGGACTGCGACGAGAAGGTGGACCGTCTGTTCGCCTACCTCGATCGGGAGCTGGCGACCGCCGACGCCGACGAGGTGCGCCACCACATCGAGGAGTGCCGACCGTGCCTGGACGAGGTGGCGGTCGACCAGGTGCTCAAGGACCTGGTCAAGCGCTGCTGCCAGGAGGAGGCGCCCAGCGACCTGCGCCTGCGGATCCGTGCGCAGTTGACCACGGTCCGGGTGGAGCCCGCGAACTGATCCGCTGACGAACGACGAAGGGCCCGGTGCTGATGCACCGGGCCCTCGTACGTTGTTCGGCAGCGCTCAGGCGTTGGGGCGCTTGCCGTGGTTCGCGGAGCTCCCCGCACGGGAACGACGCTTGCGACCACGCTTGCTCATCGGAATCTCCTTGGCTCCTGGCGCTGGCGCGCCGGTTGTCACCCGATATCGTCCCACATCCCTCGGGTGCTCCGCGTCATGCGCGGTCTGGGGCTCATCCTTCGTGCCCGGGTGACCGATAGGACCTGTGTGAGCGATCAGCCCCAGTCCGTCGTCCCCCTGCTGCACGCCCTGGTCCAGGCGGGTGGTTCCGACCTGCACGTCAAGGTCGGCTCCGAGCCGCGCGTCCGGGTGGACGGCCGGCTGCGCCGGTTGCAGGTGCCCTCGCTGAGCCCCAAGGACACCGCCTTCATGCTGGAGGAGGTGCTGCCGGACGACCTGATGCCGACCTTCGCCGACCACCACGAGGCCGACTTCGCGTTCTCTCTGTCCGGGGTGGGACGGTTCCGGGTCAACGCCTACCAGGCGCGCGGCACGTTCGGCATGGTCTTCCGTCTGGTCGGGGTGGGCGCGCAGTCGTTGCAGGAGCTCGGCCTGCCGGAGATCGTCGGCGAGCTGGCCCTGGAGCCGCGCGGTCTGGTGCTGGTCACCGGCCCGACCGGCTCCGGCAAGACGACCACGCTGGCGTCGATGATCGACCTGATCAACACGGTGCGCGAGGCCAACATCGTCACCATCGAGGACCCGATCGAGGTGCTGCACTCCGATAAGCGCAGCATCGTCTCCCAGCGCGAGATCCGGCAGGACACCGCCGACTTCACCGTCGCGCTGCGGGCCGCGATGCGCCAGGACCCGGACGTGATCCTGGTCGGTGAGATGCGTGACGTGGAGACCGTGCGCGCGGCGTTGTCCGCGGCGGAGACCGGTCACCTGGTGCTGAGCACGCTGCACACCATCGACGCGGCCGAGTCGGTGAACCGGATCGTCGACTTCTTCCCGCCGCACGAGCAGCAGCAGATCCGGGTGGCGCTGTCCCAGTCCCTGCGGGGGATCGTGTCGCAGCGTCTGGCCCGCCGCGCCCACTCCGGTGGCCGGATCGCCGTCATCGAGGTGCTGGTGAACACCGGGCGCACCGCCGAGGCGATCGTCGACCCGACCAGCACCGAGCCGCTGGCCGACCTGATCCGCGGCGGCGAGTACTACAAGATGCAGACTTTCGACCAGCATCTGGTCCAGCTGTTCGCCGACGGGATCGTCGACTACGAGGAAGCGTGCGCCGCCGCCTCGAACCCGCAGGACCTCACCGTCGAGCTGCGCGCCGCCGGGCTGCTGTCCTGATTCGACGGCCCGGTCGCGCGATAGCGCTGGCGGGGGCCATCGGCGGGGTCCAGGGTCGGCGGGTCAGCCGAGGTCCTCGGGGAGGCCGAGCCAGGTGTTCCAGTGGTTGTGGAGGACCAACCACGCGATGAGGCCGTAACCGGCCTGGCCGGGCAGCGACCCGTCACCGGCGGCGAGGTCGGCCAGCCACTGTTCGTGCGCCGCGAGCGGGGTGTAGGTGTCGACGTAGGGCACCCGGCGGCGACCGGCGACGTCGGCGAAGGCGGCCGACAGATCCGCCAGGGCCGTGCCGTCCACCCCGCCGCCCGGGGGCGGGCCCACCACGAAGGCGGACACCCGGCGCTGGTCGGCGGCGTCCAGGATGTTGGCCAGGTTGAGTCGGCTGCGGGCCAGGGACACCCGTTGGGTCAGGTCGGTGCGGCCGAGGGCGATCACCAGACGGTTGTCGGCCTCGGGGGACAGGCGCCGGTCGACCTCCTGCTCCCAGCGCGCGGCGAGCTCACTGGTGCTCTCGCCCGGCACGGCCAGGGTCAGCACGGTGGGCGGTTGTGGGGCTGTCGTCCGGGCGACCACGCGGCCCACCCAGCCCAGTGCCCGCGGATCTCCGGACCCGGCGGCCAGCTCGTCGCCGATCACCAGGAGGCGCAGCGGCTGCTCACCCACAGTTCCCACCCTTCGTGTCACACGCGGACCCCGCGCGGTGCCCATCCTCGCCCACGCGTGGCGATTCGGGCGATTCCGACGCGCGACCCCGGGGTGGATCCGGGCCGGACCGGGCCGGACCGGGCCGGACCGGGCCGGACCGAGCGGCGGGGGTGCGGACGGTTCGTCCCCACCCCCGCCGCTGCCCGGGTCAGCGGGCGAACGCCTCCGCGAGGAGCTCGGCCTGCTCGGCCTGGTGGGCCTTGGCGGTACCGGCGGCGGTGGACGCGGAGGCCGGACGGCTGACCGCCCGCACCGGTGCGCCGACCAGCTGCGGCAGCGCCAGGGACAGGTAGCCCCAGGCACCCTGGTTGCGCGGCTCGTCCTGCACCCAGACCAGCTCGGCCCCGTCGAAGGGCGCGAGCGCTGCCCGCATCGACTCCACGTCCAGCGGGTAGAGCTGCTCCACCCGGAGGATCGCGGTGCGGTGGTCGCCGAGCTTCTCCCGCTGGGCGACCAGATCCCAGTAGATCTTGCCGGAGCAGAGCAGCACGCGGTCCACGGCCTCGGCCTGTGCCTGCTCGTCGCCGATCACCGGGCGGAACGTGCCGGAGGTGAAGTCGGCGATCGGCGAGGCCGCCTCCTTGCGCCGGAGCATCGACTTGGGGGTGAACACCACCAGGGGTCGACGGGGCCGGGCGTAGGCCTGGCGGCGCAGCAGGTGGAAGTACGACGCGGGCGTGGTCGGCTGGGCGACCACCATGTTGCCCTCGGCGCACAGCTGGAGGAACCGCTCGATCCGGGCGGAGGAGTGGTCCGGCCCCTGGCCCTCGTACCCGTGCGGCAGCAGCAGGACGACGCTGGAGTGCTGGCCCCACTTCTGCTCCGCCGAGCTGATGAACTCGTCGATCACGGTCTGGGCCCCGTTGACGAAGTCGCCGAACTGGGCCTCCCAGAGCACCAGCGCGTCCGGCCGCTCGACGGAGTAGCCGTACTCGAAGCCCAGCGCCGCGTACTCGGACAGCGAGGAGTCGTACACCCAGAACTTCGCCTGGTCGCCGGAGAGGTACAGCAGCGGGGTCCACTCGGCACCCGTGTTGCGGTCGTGCAGCACGGCGTGTCGCTGGACGAAGGTGCCACGCCGCGAGTCCTGCCCCGCGAGTCGCACCGGGGTGCCCTCGATCAGCAGGGACCCGAAGGCCAGCAGCTCGCCGAAGCCCCAGTCCACACCGCCCTCGCGGGACATCTGCTCCCGCTTGGCCAGCAACTGGGCCAGCTTCGGGTGCACGGTGAAGCCCTCCGGGGCGCGCACATGCGCGGCGCCGATCCGTTCCAGCGCCTTGGCGGACACCGCCGTCTGCCAGCCGATGATGACCCCGGCGTCCTCGCGCTGGGACTCCGGGCGTTCCAGCCCGGCGACCGGCTCGGCGTCGGCGGGCGGGGGAGTCCAGCCGTCCTCGCGCGTCTCGGCGAAGACCCGCTCCAGCTGTGCCTGGTAGTCGCGCAGCACGTGCTCCGCCTCTTCCAGGGTGATGTCCCCGCGGGCGACCAGCGACTCGGTGTAGAGCTTGCGCACCGAGCGCTTGGCCTCGATCAGGTTGTACATCAGCGGCTGGGTCATCGAGGGGTCGTCGCCCTCGTTGTGGCCGCGACGCCGGTAGCAGACCAGGTCGATGATGACGTCCCGGTCGAACTGCTCGCGGTACTCGAACGCCAGCTCGGCGGCGCGGACGCAGGCCTCCGGGTCGTCGCCGTTGACGTGGAAGATCGGCACCTGCAGACCTTTGGCCACGTCGGTGGCGTACTGGGAGGACCGCGAGCTGCTCGGCCCGGTGGTGAAGCCGACCTGGTTGTTGATGATGACGTGCACGGTGCCGCCGGTGCGGTAGCCGCGCAGCTGGGACAGGTTCAGGGTCTCGAAGACCACGCCCTGCCCGGCGAAGGCCGCGTCGCCGTGGATCAGGATCGGCAGCACGGAGAAGCCGTCGCCGCCGAGGTCGATCCGGTCCTGCTTGGCCCGGACGATGCCCTCCAGCACCGGGTCGACCGCCTCCAGGTGGGAGGGGTTCGCGGCGAGGTACACCCGGGTGGTGGCACCGGACTCGGCGGTGAAGTGACCCTCGGTGCCGAGGTGGTACTTCACGTCACCGGAGCCCTGCACCGACTTCGGGTCCTGGTTGCCCTCGAACTCGCTGAAGATCTGGCCGTAGGACTTCCCCGCGATGTTCGCCAGCACGTTCAGGCGACCACGGTGGGCCATGCCGATCGCGACCTCGTCCAGCCCGCCCTCGGCGGCCCGGGACAGGATGGCGTCCAGCAGCGGGATCAGCGACTCGCCGCCCTCCAGGGAGAACCGCTTCTGGCCGACATACTTGGTCTGCAGGAAGGTCTCGAAGGCCTCCGCGCCGTTCAGCCGGCGCAGGATGCGCAGCTGGTCCTCGCGCGGGGTGGGCGCGTAGCCGGACTCCAGTCGTTCCTGCAGCCAGCGACGCTGCCGCGGGTCCTGCAGGTGCATGTACTCGATGCCGGTGGTGCGGCAGTAGGAGTCGCGCAGCAGGGCCAGCACCTGGCGCAGGGTGGCCCGGGGCTTGCCGGTGAAGCCGCCGGTCGGGAAGGCCCGGTCCAGGTCCCAGACGCTCAGGCCGTGGTTCTGGATGTCCAGGTCCGGGTGCTTGCGCAGCCGGTAGGCCAGCGGGTCGGTGTCGGCCATCAGGTGGCCGCGCGAGCGGTAGGAGTGGATCAGCTCGGCGATCCGGGCGGGCTTGATCGCCTCGGCGTCCGGGTCGTGCCCGGCGTCGCGCACCCAGCGCATCGGCTCGTAGGGCACCCGCAGCGAGGTGAACACGCGGTCGTAGAAGCCGTCCTCGCCGAGCAGCTTGCGGGCCAGGATGCGCAGGAAGTCGCCGGAGGCGGCGCCCTGGATGATCCGGTGGTCGTAGGTGCTGGTCACGGTGAGCACCTTGGAGACGCCCATCTTGTTCAGCTGCTCGTCGCTGGTCCCGGCGAACTCGGCCGGGTAGTCCATCGCGCCGACGCCGATGATCGCGCCCTGGCCGGCCATCAGCCGCGGCACCGAGTGCACGGTGCCGATCGTGCCGGGGTTGGTCAGGGAGATCGTGGTCCCGGCGAAGTCGTCGACCCCGAGCTTGCCGCCGCGGGCGCGGCGGACCACGTCCTCGTAGGCGGACCAGAACTGGGCGAAGTCGAGGGTCTCGGCCTTCTTGATGCTCGGGACCAGGAGCTGGCGGGTGCCGTCCGGCTTCGCCAGGTCGATGGCCAGGCCCAGGTTGACGTGCGCGGGGCTCATCACACCGGGCTTGCCGTCGACCAGGGTGTAGGCGGCGTTCATCGACGGCATCTCGCCCACCGCCTCGACCAGCGCGAAGCCGATCAGGTGGGTGAAGGACACCTTGCCGCCCCGCCCGCGGGCGAGGTGGTTGTTGATGACGATCCGGTTGTCGACCAGGAGCTTGGCCGGGATGGCGCGCACCGACGTGGCGGTGGGCACCTCCAGGCTGGCCTCCATGTTGGTGACCACCCGGGCCGCGGGGCCGCGCAGGCGCTGCACCTCGTCGGTGGGCTCCGGCTCCGGCTCCGGCTGGTCGGAACGCGCCTGGGCCGCGTACGCGGCGGTGGCCGGCTGCGCGGTCGCGATCGGCGCGGTCGGCGGGTTGGACACGTCGGTCGGCTCGCTCGGCTGGGCCGGGGTGCCCGGGGACTTCGTCTCCGGCTCGGCGGTCTTCGCCTGCGGCTGCGGGTGCTTGGCCGTGGGGGTGGGGGGCTCGGACAGCTCCGGCTTCGCGGGGGTCGCCTCCTCACCGGAGCCGGTCCCGTCCGGCGGGGAGGGCCGGTAGCCCTCGAAGAACTCCCACCACGCGGGGTCGACCGCGTTCTTGTCCTGGAGGTACTGCTCGTAGAGCTCGTCCACCAGCCACGCGTTCGCGCCGAAATCGGCTCGGTTCACGTCTGGATCCGCCTGCTGGGACACGCGAGGATCGCCCACTTCCTCCGCGGTCGATCGGACCGCGTCATCGCCGGTTCTGTCCCGGCCACCATACGTGGTCCGGAGCACACTCTCCTCACCGGGCGGGTGAACGCGCCGGGCGGGTTCCGTGCCTGCTCAAGGGCACATCATCCACGAGTTGTCTTGATGTCAAGAGAGGTCAAGAACGGGTCCGGGCCAGCCCCAGGGAGCCCGCTGCGAGCAGGGCGACGACCATCATCGTGACCGCCATCGGCACGGCCGAGAATTCACCCGCCAGCCCGACCACCGGCGACACGGCGGCACCGAGGGCGAACTGCAACGCGCCCATCACCGCCGATCCGGTCCCGGCCGCACCGGATGCCTCGTCGGTGGCCAGGCCCGTGGCGTTCCCGGCGACCAGGCCGAGGCTCGCGGTGGAGGCGAACAGCAGGATCAGGGTCGGCCACAGTGGCAGGCCGAGGACCGTCGCGTCCACCACCAGCAGCACGCCGACCACCACCAGGGCGATCACACCCGTGCGCAGCAGAGCGAGCGGCCGGAACCGTCCGACCAGCTGGGCGTTCACCGCGCTGGCGACCGCGATGCCCAGGGCGTTGACCGCGAAGGCGACCGAGTACCAGCCGACCGACAGCCCGAGCACGTTCTGCAGCACGAAGGGCGAGGCGGAGATGTACGCGAACATCCCGGCGAAGCCGAACACCATCGCGCCGGTGTAGCCGAGGTAGCGGCGGTTGCTCAGCACCCGGCGGGCATCGGCGGCGGTGGTCCGCAGCCCGCCGGTGGTGCGCCGCTCGCGCGGCAGGGTCTCCGGCACCAGCGTCAGGACGCAGGCCAGCATCACGGCACTGATCGCCGTCAGCACCCAGAAGATCCCGCGCCAGCCGATCGCCTCGGACAGCGCGCCGCCGAGCAGCGGGGCGGCGACCGGGGCGATGCCCTGGATCATCATCATCAGGCCGAACAGCTTGGCGGCGGCGGCACCGCTGGCCCGGTCGGCGACGACGGCGCGAGCGAGCACGATCCCCGCCGCTCCCGCGAAGCCGTGCACGAAGCGGGCGCCGATCAGGACGCCGATGTTCGGTGCCAGTGCGCAGGCGGCACCGGCGAGGGTGAACACCGCGGTGCCGAGGATCAGCAGCCCTCGCCGTCCGCGCTGGTCGGACAGCGGGCCGATCACCAGTTGTCCGATGGCCAGCCCGATCATGAACGTGGTCAGGGTGAGTTGCACCGCCGAGGCGGTGGTGCCGAGGTCCTGGGCCATGCCGGGGAAGGCCGGCAGGTACATGTCGGTGGCGAGCGGTGCGACGGCGGTGAGGAATGCCAGCACGGTCGTGACGGCGAGCGGCAGGCCGGTGCCGAGGGGTGCGGTGCGCGGCGGCGCGGTGGTGACGGACATGGCAGCGGACTGTATATCAGTTCATAAGTAATCGGTAAGCTGGTGCCATGTCCACCGCAGCGCTGCGCCGCCTCGGGTCCGCCGTCCACGATCTGTCCTGGGCGCTCCGGCACGCCGAACCCCCCGCCGACGACGTCGAGCCCTTGCCGCCCACCGAGTTCCAGATCGTCCGCTTCCTCGATCGCCGACCCTCGTCGTCGCTGGGGGAGGTGGCCCGCGGGCTCGGGCTGCGGCAGAGCAACGCGAGCGCAGCGGTGCGGGGCCTGATCGAGCGCGGTCTGGTCCAGAAACACCCGGACGAGGCCGATCGGCGCGTCGTGCGACTGACCACCACCGCGCGCAGCGCCGGTCGTCGCGAGCCCATCGAGGCGAGCTGGGCCGAGACGTTGGCCTCCGCGCTGGCGGAACTCGACGCCGCGGACGCGCAGGCGATCCGCTCCGCCATCGGTCCGCTGGCGGCGCTGGCCGACCGGTTGACGTCTAGCTGATGTCCCGGCGGAAGGTGGTCAGTCGCCCGATCAGCGCGAACAGCACCGCGTAGCCGATCAGCACCGCCGCACCCGCCCAGCCCGGCAGCAGGTCACCGGCACCGGCCTGGCTGTAGAACGACCCGCCGCTGATCGCCTCACCGGCGGCACCGGGCAGGAACGCCGCCACACCGGAGAGCGCATCGATCTGGCCGAACAGCAGCCGGGCCAGCGGCTCGACGAACTGGGTGAACGCCAGCACCGCGACGATGGCCAGCACCTGATTTGTCAGGACGCAGCCCAGTCCGACGCCGAGCACGCACCAGACCGTCAGGGCCAGTGCCGTGCGACCGACCGATCCCAGCACCTGCGGGTCGGTCAGCATGGTCGGGTGGTCCATCACCGCCAGGACCGCCGCGCCGGTCCCGGTGGTCGCCAGGGCGCCGACCAACCCGAACAGCACGCCGAGGGGCACGCTGGCCAGCAGCTTCGCCACGATCAGCCGGGTGCGGTTCGGCTCGGCGAGCAGGGTCGGGGTGATCGTGTGGTGCCGGAACTCGCCGGTCACCGACAGCACCCCGACCAGCAGGGGGAACACGAAACCCAGGGCCGCGGCCAGGGTGTAGATGGTGATCGCGGCCGTGCTGTCGTCCATCGTCGCTGCCGGGAGGTCGGTCTCCACCCCGGAGCCGGGCGATGCCGTCAGCGCGAAGGCCATCACCGCGGCGATGAACACCATGTAGGCGAACATGGTCAGCAGCAGCACCCACCACAGCCGGGTGGTGACGAGCTTGCGGTACTCGGCCCGCAGGGTGTCGGTCATCGGGTCGCCCCCTCGGTCGATGCTGCCGGGGCCGTCAGGCCGAGGAACACGTCCTCCAGTGATGCCCCGCGATTGCTGAGTTCGTGCAGCTCGATCCCGGCCGTGAAGGCCGCATGGCCCACCGTCGCCGGGTCGACGCCGCTCAGTTCCACCGCGCCCTCGTGTCCGGCCCGGGCCGTCCAGCCCGAGCGCTCCGCCAGGGCGTGCAACCCGGCCGGGTTCGGCGTGCGCACGACGACGCGGTGTTCGGCCATCGCCACCAGCTCCGGCAACGTCGAGGCGTGCACCAGACGGCCCCGGGCGATCACCACGATGTCGTCCACCGTCTGCTGCACCTCGGACAGCACGTGGCTGGACACCAGCACCGTCCGGCCCTCGGCCGCCAGGCTGCGCAGCAGGTCCCGCAACCAGCGGATCCCCTCCGGGTCCAGCCCGTTCGCCGGCTCGTCGAGCAACAGCACGGGCGGGTCGCCCAGCAGTGTGGCCGCCAGTCCGAGTCGCTGCCGCATGCCCAGGGAGAAGCCGCCGACCCGGCGGGTCGCCGCGGTGCCCAGTCCGACCAGCTCCAGCAGCTCGTCGACCCGCGCGTCGCTCGCCCCGGCCTTCGGCGCCGACACCCGCAGGTGGTCGCGGGCGGTCCGGCCCGGATGGAAGTCGCTCGCCTCCAGGGCGGCGCCCACCGCGCGCAACGGCTGGTCGAGCTCGGCATAGCGCTGACCGCCGATGGTGGCGGTCCCCGACGTGGGGGAGACCAGGCCCAGCAGCATCCGCAGCGTGGTGGTCTTGCCCGCGCCGTTCGGGCCCAGGAAGCCGGTCACGCGGCCGGGGGCCACCGTGAAGTTCAGGTCGTCCACGGCGCGCACGGGGCCGAAGGTCTTGGTCAGGTGGCGGATCTCGATGGCCGGAGCGGTCATGCGGTCGACCGTAGCTGTTCTACTGGGGGTAGAACAAGTGCCTATCCGCTGGTCGCGGGACTCCCGCCGCTGCGCCGACTCTGCCGCCGCGACGGCAGCATCACCCGCATCGTGCAGCCCACCGGGGTGTCCGCCACCCCCACCGTCCCGCCGTGCAGGTTCACCGCCCAGCGGACGATCGACAGCCCCAGCCCGGTGCCACCGGTGGAGATCTGCCCGGTGATCGCCGGCGTGTTGCCCCGGGCGAACCGCTCGAAGACCCGCTCGCGCTGATCGGGCTGGATGCCCGGACCCTGGTCGACCACGTCGAGCCGCACCCAGCCGCCGGAGCGGTGCGCCTCCAGTCGGATCTCCGCGCCGACGGGGGAGTGCCGGACGGCGTTCTGCACCAGGTTGGCCAGGATCTGGTGCAGGCGCTCGCGGTCGGCGGGGATCACCAGGTTCTCCGGCTCGACCACCACGGGGAAGGTCAGCGCCTTGCTGGCGCCGACCAGCCGACCCTCGCTGGCGGCCTCCTCCAGGAACTCGCGTAGCGGCACATCGGTCAGGTTCAGCTCGACCGCACCGGCCTCCAGGCGGGACAGGTCGAGCAGCGTGGACACCAGGCGGCTCAGGCGCTGGGTCTGCGCGAGGGCGGCCTTCATCGTCTCCGGGTCGGGGTCGTCCACCCCATCGACGATGTTCTCCAGCGACGCCTGGAGCGCTGTCACCGGGGTGCGCAGCTCGTGCGAGACGTTGGCGACCAGTTCGCGACGGATCGTGTCGGTCTGCTCCAGCTCGTCGGCCATCCGATTGAACGCCTCGGCGAGCTGCCCGACCTCGTCCCGGGAGGTGGCCCGCACCCGGCGGGTGTAGTCACCGGCGGCCATCGACCGCACGGCCGAGGTCATCTCGCGCAGGGGAGAGGTCATGCCGCGGGCGAGCAACTGGGTGAAGACCAGGACGATCACCAGCACCACCGGGAAGGTCCGGGTGGGGCCGAGGGTGTTGTTCAGCCCGAACCAGGTGAGCAGTGCCGCCACACCGGAGGACGCGGCGACCAGCACCCCGAGCTTGATCTTGAGCGACTTGAACCGGTCCAGCGGCCGCACGTCCGGCAGCCGGGGCAGCGAGGTCGCCGCCGCGATCGGTCGCTCGCGGTCACGGCGGGGCGTGCCGGTCACCGGTCACTCATCGTCGGTGCCGGTGGCGGGCTCCAGTGCGTAGCCCACGCCGTGCACGGTGCGGATCAGGTCGGCGCCGAGCTTGCGCCGCAGCGCCTTGACGTGGGAGTCGACGGTCCGGGTGCCGGACGCGTCCACCCAGTCCCAGACCTCGGCCAGCAGACGCTCGCGGGTGAGCACGGTGCGCGGGCTGGCGGCCAGGGCCAGCAGCAGGTCGAACTCGGTCGGGGTCAGGTGCACCTCGGTGCCGGCCCGGTGCACCCGGCGCTGCGCCCGGTCGATCACCAGGTCGCCGATGGTCACCGGCGGCTCGGCACCGCTGGTGGTGCTGGCCTGTTCGGCGGCGAGGGCGGCGCGCTGCTGGCGCCGCAGCAGGGCCTTGACCCGGGCGACCAGCTCGCGCATGGAGAACGGCTTGGTCATGTAGTCGTCGGCGCCGACGCCGAGGCCGATCAGCATGTCGGTCTCGTCGTCGCGGGCGGTGAGCATCAGCACCGGAACCGGGCGGTCGGCCTGGATCCGGCGGCAGACCTCCAGGCCGTCGATGCCGGGCAGCATCACGTCCAGCACCACGGCGTCCGGGCGGATCCTGGTGGCCGCGTCCACCGCCGCGAGACCGTCGCCGACCGTCTCGACCTGGTAGCCCTCGGCCGCCAGTCGACGTGCGACGGCGGTGGCGATGGCGGGCTCGTCCTCGACGACGAGCACCGTGGCGGTGACGGCACCCGGACCGGAGGATGCCGCCGGGGACCCGGGGCGAGTGGCAAAGGTCATGGACTCAGCGTGGCACACGGGTGTGGAGGTTTTCGTATGATGCTGCGACCATGCCCAGCTCAAGTCGTGGCCGGCGTCGCGCCGGCTTCCTCAGAACTGTTCCTCCTCACGATGTGACCGGCGGTGACCGGTGCTGACCGACTGGCTGCTGATCCTCTTCGGCGTGCTGCTCACGGCGGGGACCGCCCTCTTCGTCGCCAGTGAGTTCTCCCTGGTGACCTTGGACCCCGGGGTGGTCGCCAAGGAGACCCGGGCCGATGACCGCCGGGGCAACACGGTGCTCAAGGCGCTGCGGCGACTGTCCACTGAGCTGTCCGGCGCGCAGGTCGGCATCACGCTGACCACCGTGCTGCTCGGCTACACCACCCAGCCGGCGGTGAACCGGCTGCTCGGCGGCGCGCTGACCGGCACCCTGGGGCAGGCGGCGGGCGTCGCGGTGGCCGGGGTGATCACGGTGATCCTGGTGAACGGGTTCTCGATGCTGTTCGGCGAGCTGGTCCCGAAGAACTTCGCGATCAGTCGTCCGATGGGCACCGCGCGGTTCGTCGCGCCGTTGCAGCACGGGTTCACCACCGGGCTGCGGCCGCTGATCTCCCTGTTCAACTCGTCGGCGAACGCGATCCTGCGCCGGTTCGGGGTGGAGCCGCGCGAGGAGCTGTCCGGCGCGCGCTCGCCCCAGGAGCTGGCCGCGCTGGTCAAGCGCTCGGCGCAGGTCGGCACCCTGGACGAGTCGACTGCCACCCTGCTGACCAACTCGATCGAGTTCACCGACCTGTCGGCGGTGGATGTGATGACCGACCGGCAGCGGATCGTCACCGTGGACCGCGAGGACCCGGCGACCGAGGTGATCCGGCTGGCCCGGGAGACCGGGCACTCCCGCTTCCCGGTGCTCGGCGAGGACTCGGACGACATCATCGGCCTGGTGCACCTGCGCCGGGCGATCGCGGTGCCCTACGAGCGACGCGGTGAGGTCCCGGCCGCGGCGCTGATGGTCGAGGCGCCCCGGGTGCCGGAGACCGTGCACCTCGGTCCGCTGCTGGTGGAGCTGCGCGAGCAGGGCCTGCAGATGGCCGTGGTGGTGGACGAGTACGGCGGCACCTCCGGGGTGGTCACGCTGGAGGACGTGGTCGAGGAGCTGGTGGGTGACGTCGCGGACGAGCACGACCGCCGCCGCACCGCCGCCTCCCGCCGGGCCGACGGCGCCTGGGTGGTCTCCGGGCTGCTGCGCCCGGACGAGCTGACCGAGCAGACCGGGCTGGTGGTCCCGGACGATGCCCGCTACGAGACGCTGGGTGGTCTGGTGATGGCCGAGCTGGGCCGGGTGCCGGAGGTCGGTGACACGGTCCGTCTGCCCGGGATCGAGCTCACGGTGGAGTCGATGCAGCGGCGCCGGGTGGACCGGGTCGTCGTGCTGCCGCAGGACGAGGACGTGACCGAGTGAACCCGACCGTGGCCCTGGTGCTGGCGGTGCTGTTGCTGGCCGGCAACGCGTTCTTCGTGGCCGCCGAGTTCGCGATCATCTCCGCGCGTCGCTCGGCGATCGAGCCGCTCGCGGCCGCCGGTGACCGCCGCGCGCAGACGGTGCTGTGGGCGATGGAGCACGTGTCGTTGATGCTGGCCTGCGCCCAGCTCGGCGTGACGATCTGCTCGACCACCCTCGGTGTGGTCGCCGAACCGGCGATCGCGCACCTGATCGAGGGGCCGTTGCACGCCCTCGGTGTCGGCAGCGAGTTCACGCACCCGATCGGCTTCGTGGTCGCGCTGCTGCTGGTGGTCTACCTGCACGTGGTGCTGGGCGAGATGGTGCCGAAGAACCTGTCGGTCTCCGGCCCGGATCGTGCGGTCCTGGTCTTCGGGCCGCCGCTGGTCTGGCTCGGCCGGGTGGTCAAGCCGATCATCACGGCGCTGAACTGGCTGGCGAACCACGTGCTGCGCCTGTTCCGGGTCGACCCGCGCGACGAGGTCGCCTCCGCCTTCACCGCACAGGAGGTGCAGTCCATCGTCGAGCAGTCGCAGGCGGAGGGTCTGCTGGAGGACGAGCAGGGCCTGCTGTCCGGTGCGCTGGAGTTCTCCGACCGGACCGCGGCCGAGGTGATGATCCCGCGCGACCAGCTGGTGACCGTCCCGGTGGACGTGACGCCGGAGGAGGTGGAGCGGCTGGTTGCCAAGACCGGCTTCAGCCGGTTCCCGGTGCTGGACGCCCACGGCGCCCCCACCGGCTACCTGCATGTCAAGGACGTGCTCTACGCCGACGGGGAGTCCCGCCGGTTGCCGGTGCCGGCCTGGCGGGTGCGCACCACCGCGGTGGTCGCCCCCGGGGACGAGGTCGAGGAGGCGCTCGCGGCGATGCAGCGCTCGGGGGTGCACGTGGCCCGGGTGGAGCAGACGGGTGAATCCGGTCACACCGTCGTCGTGGGTGCTGTCTTCCTCGAGGACATCCTCGAGGAGCTGGTCGGCGAGGTCAGGGACGCGATGCAGCGCGGACACCTGCGGATTCCGCCGCGCTGAGTCGGGGGCCGGGTCCTCGACATATCAGGCATCGTCCGCACCGGATCTGATCAGGGGTCTTGGAACCGAGTGCCCGCAGCCGTTATTGTTCCGTGATCGTTCCCCCGGATCCCTCCCACAGGGTCGACCTGTGTCCGGGTCACCGGGGATCCCCATGTCCGCACCACAACGGAGGTCCCGTGGCGTCGCAGATCGCGCCCGCCGACATCGCCGCACCGGCGACCCGTCGGCAGCTGCGAGAGGCGGAGCAGGCCGGCACCCGGCGCTCCCGTCGTCGCCCCACCCCCGCGGCCCCGGCCGTCGCCCAGGACAAGCCTGCGCACACCGGTCACCCGGCCGCGCGCTGGGGTGTTCGTTCCGGCGTGCTCGTCACGCTGGCGGCCGTCACGGTCGCCGTCCCGCTGACCCAGCACGAGGACCGCTCGGTCGCCGCCACCGGTGAGTCGACCGTGGACGACGCGAACCTGCCCAGCACCGTCGAGGCGCTGACCGGCACGCCGGGATCGACCCTGGTGCCGCCGTCGTCGCTGCTGTCCACCGACGCCGCCGAGGTGCGCAGCGAGGTGGCCGCCAGCCGCAGTGCCGAGCGGGAGATCCTGCCCGGCTGCTCCGGTCAGGTGGCCAACCCGAACGCGCCGAACGGACAGCTGCCCTCCGCCGACCTGTGCACCCTGTGGGACGGCGGCACCCAGCTGCGGGCCGACGCCGCCGAGGCACTGGCCGAGCTGAACGCGATGTACGTCGCGAAGTTCGGCTCGGACATGTGCCTGTCCTCCGGTTACCGGACCCTGGCGCAGCAGAGCGCGGTGAAGGCGTCCCGTGGCAGCTTCGCGGCGGCCACCGGCAAGTCCAACCACGGCTTCGGCCTGGCGGTCGACTTCTGCTCCGGTCTGACCACCGGCGTGCAGTGGGACTGGCTGAACGAGAACGCGGCCACCTTCGGCTGGGAGAACCCCGCGTGGGCCAAGCCCGGCGGCTCCGGCCCGTACGAGCGCTGGCACTGGGAGTACACCAAGGTGCAGACCGACGGGTTCTACTACGGCGAGTGACAGACGAAGGCCCCCTCCGGATCATCCGGAGGGGGCCTCGTCGTCTCCGGCCTCAGACCAGGGTCATGCCCCAGGTGACGGTGTGCGCGGCACCCGGCTCGATCCGGACCAGGCGCTCACCGGTGCGGAAGGCGTCCGCGATGCAGCTCATCGGTTCGGCGGCCACCCCGCGCCGGTTGATCGTCGGGATGCCGTTGCCGGTGCAGACCTGCCAGGTGTCCATCGACCCGTCCATCCAGACCGCCGACCCGTGGCCGTCGGGGGAGCCGAGCACGATCCAGGACAGGCCGTCGGCGTCCCGGTTCACGTCCAGGAACGCGTCGTCGAGGGCGACCCCGGCCAGCGGCTGCGGGCTGCGCCGGTCGGCGGACCCGGTCAGCGGGGCGGTGCCGGTGGGCAGCAGGCGGTCGTCGACGGTGACGATGGCGGCGGCGTCCACCCGCAGCGTGCACTCGTCGACCGTCGCGTCGCCGGGGGACAGCCACGGGTGGAAGCCGACCCCGTAGGGTGCGGGCTGGTCGCCCAGGTTGGTCGCGGTGACCTGCACGGTCAGGCCGCGGTCGGCGGTCAGGCGATAGGACGCGGTCAGTCGCAGCGGGAACGGGTACCCGGGCGTCGGCACCAGGTCGTGCTGCAAGGTCACGGCGTCGGCACCGACCTCGACGGCGGTCCAGCGCACCTGTGCGGCCAGCCCGTGCAGCGCGTTGCGCCGGTCCGGCTCGGTCAGCGGGACCTGGTGCTCGACGCCGAGCCAGGTGTACTGACCGTCCGCCAGGCGGTTGGGCCACGGGGCCAGCACGGCACCGGAGAACGCGGGCGGGATCTGCTCGGCGGGGAACGGCAGCACCACGTCCCGGCCGCCCACGGAGAACTCGCGGACGCTCGCGCCGACCTCGGCGATCACTGCCCGCTGCTCACCGAGGGTCAGGGTGTGCTGGGTCCCGGAAGGGAAGGGGATGTTCACGCTCACACGCTAGTCGGTCACCGGTGGGCGCCGTGGGACGGTAGCCTGACTCGTCGTGGCAGCCACCGACTTCCCCGCCGAGATCCGCGACCTGCGTTCCACGCTGGGCACGATCCAGGCGGTCTCCGACCCCACCGCCCTCCAGGCCAAGATCGCCCAGCTCACCGAGCAGGCGTCGGCCCCCGACCTCTGGGACGACCCCGAGGCGGCGCAGAAGGTCACCAGCGCCCTGTCCTCGACCCAGGCCGAGCTGGACCGGGTGGACAAGCTGGCGGCCCGGATCGACGACCTGGAGACCCTGGTCGAGATGGCCACCGAGGACGGTGGCGACGCCGAGACCCTGGCCGAGGCCGAGGCCGAGCTGGAGACCATCCGCAAGGACCTGGGCGAGCTCGAGGTCCGCACCCTGCTGAACGGCGAGTACGACCAGCGTGAGGCGGTCGTGACGATCCGGGCCGGTGCCGGTGGTGTGGACGCGGCGGACTTCGCCGAGATGCTGATGCGGATGTACCTGCGCTGGGCCGAGCGCCACGGGTACCCGACCTCGGTGCTGGACACCTCCTACGCCGAGGAGGCCGGGCTGAAGTCCGCGACCTTCGAGGTGAAGGCCCCCTACGCCTTCGGTCACCTGTCGGTCGAGGCCGGGACGCACCGCCTGGTGCGGATCTCGCCCTTCGACAACCAGGGCCGCCGCCAGACCTCGTTCGCCGCCGTCGAGGTCATCCCGCTGATCGAGCAGAGCGACGACAACATCGAGATCCCGGAGAACGAGATCAAGGTCGACGTGTTCCGCTCCTCGGGCCCGGGTGGTCAGTCGGTGAACACCACCGACTCCGCGGTGCGGATGACCCACATCCCGACCGGCATCGTGGTCTCGATGCAGAACGAGAAGTCGCAGATCCAGAACCGGGCCGCCGCGCTCCGCGTGCTGCAGTCCCGCCTGCTCCTGGTCCGCAAGGCCGAGGAGGACGCGAAGAAGAAGGAACTGGCCGGCGACATCAAGGCGTCCTGGGGCGACCAGATGCGCTCCTACGTGCTGCACCCGTACCAGATGGTCAAGGACCTGCGCACCGAGCACGAGGTCGGCAACACCGCCTCGGTGTTCGACGGTGACATCGACGGCTTCATCGAGGCCGGCATCCGCTGGCGCCGGTCCGCCTCGATCGACTGACAAACCGCGCATACCGGGCGGGGTGCCCCGCTTCACAGCGAGCGGGCGGCGTGTCACGGTCGGGTCACGGCACCGGGCTGCGTACCGTGCCCGAAGGCCAGGCGCACGACCCTCCCGTCCCCGACAGCTGGCCCGCCACGCTTGTGATCAGATTCGAGAACGTCACCAAGGTCTACGCCCGGGGCGCACGTCCCGCGCTGGACCAGATCTCCCTCGAGGTGGAGCGCGGGGAGTTCGTCTTCCTGGTCGGTGCCTCCGGCTCCGGGAAGTCGACCTTCCTGCGGCTCGTGCTGCGTGAGGAACGGCCGACCGGCGGCAAGGTCTTCGTCGCGGGCAAGGACCTGACCACGCTGTCGAACTGGAAGGTGCCGCAGCTGCGCCGCCAGATCGGTGCGGTGTTCCAGGACTTCCGGCTGCTGCACAACAAGACGGTGTTCGAGAACGTCGCCTTCGCGCTGCAGGTGATCGGCAAGCCCCGGCACCACATCCTGTCCACCGTGCCGGACGTGCTGGAGATGGTCGGGCTGGCGGGCAAGGAGAAGCGTCGTCCGCACGAGCTGTCCGGTGGTGAGCAGCAGCGGGTGGCGATCGCCCGCGCGTTCGTGAACCGCCCGGCGATCCTGCTGGCGGACGAGCCGACCGGAAACCTGGACCCGACGACCTCGCTGGGCATCATGCGGCTGCTCGACCGGATCAACCGGACCGGCACCACGGTGCTGATGGCCACCCACGACGACGAGATCGTGGACCAGATGCGCAAGCGCGTGATCGAGCTGTCCGGCGGTGAGCTGGTCCGCGACCAGTCCCGCGGCGTCTACGGCTCGGACCGGTGAGGGGACGATCATGAGACTGCAATTCATCCTCTCCGAGATGGGGATCGGCCTGCGCCGGAACCTGTCCATGGCGATCTCCGTCGTGCTGGTGACCTTCGTGTCGCTGACCTTCGTCGGCTCCGCCGCGCTGCTGCAGATGCAGATCAGCAAGATGAAGGACGACTGGTACGACAAGGTCGAGGTGTCGGTCTACCTCTGCCCGGCGGGGGAGTCGACCGAACCGACCTGCGCCGGTGGCGAGGTCACCCAGGAGCAGAAGGACGCGATCACCGAGGCGCTGGACGCCCCGGACATCAAGCCCTACATCGAGCACATCTACACCGAGACCAAGCAGCAGGCCTACGACTCGTTCCAGAAGCGGTTCTCCGGCAACTTCTGGTCCCAGGTGATCACCGCGGACGACATGAACGAGTCGCTGCGGATCAAGCTGACCGACCCCGAGCAGTACCAGGTGGTCGCCGACGTGCTCCAGGGCCGTCAGGGCGTGGAGACCGTGCAGGACCAGCGCGAGATCTACGACACCCTGTTCCTGGTGCTGAACCGGGCGACCCTGCTGTCGGTGGGCCTGGCCGGGGTGATGCTGCTCGCGGCGGTGCTGCTCATCACCACGACCATCCGGTTGTCGGCGATGAGCCGGAAGCGCGAGACCGGGATCATGCGGATGGTCGGCGCGTCGAACCTGTTCATCCAGCTGCCCTTCATGCTGGAGGGCGCGATCGCCGCCACCATCGGAGCCCTGCTGTCGGTGGCCGGGCTGTGGGCGACCGTGAAGTTCGTGATCGGCGACTGGCTGGGCGGCACCCTGCAATGGGTGCCCTACGTCTCCACGCACGAAGTGTGGTTGATCGCCCCGGCGCTGGTCGGGGTCGCCATCCTGCTGGCGGCGATCTCCTCCCTGGTCACCCTGAGTCGATACACGAAGGTCTGAGTCGATGGCAGCACAGTCGCGTCCCCGTCGTCGGTCGGTGTCGGCAACCCTCGCCACCACCCTCGCGCTGCTCGCCGGTGTGGTGCTGGCCGGACCCGCCGCCGCCGACGACCTGGACGACCAGAAGTCGACGGCGCAGAGCCAGCAGTCGGCGAACGAACAGCAGAAGGCCGACGCCGAGGCGGCCCTGGAGGGCCTGAACGCCGAGTACGCGGACACCGCGATCGCGTTGCAGCAGGTCCAGCAGCAGCTCCCGGCCGCCCAGCAGGCACTCGCCACGGCGGAGTCCACCCTGGCCGGGTACGAGCGGGAGCAGGCGCTGATCGCCAGCCAGCTCCAGGACGCCCAGGACCAGGAAGCCACGATCAGCGCGACCATCGAGGAGGACTCGGCCAAGTCGGACCAGATCCGCACCCAGGTCGGTCAGATGGCACGCCAGGCCTACCAGGGCGGTGACTCGGAGAGCAGCGCGTTCAGCCTGGTGATGGGCGCGACCAGCGTCGAGGACCTGACCGAGAGCTACAGCGCCGCCAACACCGCCCAGCGCGCCCAGGGTCAGGTGCTGGACGAGCTGACCGCCGTCGAGGCGAACAACCGCAACAGCCAGGCCCGGCTCACCGCCGTCCGCGAGCGGATCACCACCCTCAAGGCCGACGCCGACGCGAAGGTCGCCCAGGCCGAGACCGCCCGCCAGGAGGCGGCCGCCCGCAAGGCCGAGGTCGAGGACCTGATCTCCCAGGAGCAGGCGAAGCAGGCCCAGCTCGCCACCCAGAAGGCAGCGGTGGAGTCGCAGATCGCGGCCATCGACGCCGAGGCGACCAAGATCGAGAACCAGCTCGCCGCGATCGCCGCCGAGCAGCAGAAGCGCGCGGCGGCCGCCGCGGCGGCAGCGGGTCAGCCCGCCCCGGCCGCCGGTCCGGTCACCGGAGCGCTGTTCGGCAACCCGACATCGATCAACCCGATCCACGTGACCAGCGAGTACGGGATGCGCCTGCACCCGATCCTGGGCTACTACCGACTGCACGCCGGGATCGACCTGCGCACCTACTGCGGGACGCCGATCTACGCGGCCAAGGACGGCACCGTCCAGTGGGCGCAGTGGCGCAACGGCTTCGGCAACCAGGTGATGGTCGACCACGGGCTGTACAACGGGTCGTCGCTGATGACCTCCTACAACCACATGACCTCCTTCGTGGTCAGCGGTGGGCAGTCGGTGTCCCAGGGCCAGCTGCTGGGCTACTCCGGCAACACCGGGACCTCCGCCGCCTGCCACCTGCACTTCGAGGTGTACGTGAACGGCGCCACGGTGAACCCGCGGCCGCTGCTCGGCCTGTAGCGAATTGACTGGGGGCGACCCGTCGTCCCCGGTTAGGCTGTCGGGCCGGTAGATCGCACACGCGGAAGGAGGGGCCGATGGCCAAGCAACAGGGACGGGCGCTGGTCGCCTCCAACAAGAAGGCCCGCCACGACTACTTCATCGAGGACGTGATGGAGGCCGGTGTCGTGCTCAGCGGCACCGAGGTAAAGGCGCTGCGGGCCGGCCGGGCCTCACTGGTCGACGGCTGGTGCACCATCGACGGCGGCGAGATGTGGCTCGAGGGCGTGCACATCCCCGAGTACTCGCAGGGCACCTGGACCAACCATGCACCGCGCCGCAAGCGCAAGCTGCTGCTGCACCGCCAGGAGATCGACCGCTGGGAGGCGAAGACCCGGGAGAAGGGTCAGACCATCGTCCCGCTGTCGCTGTACTTCCTCGACGGTCGGGCCAAGGTCGAGATCGCCCTGGCGCGCGGGAAGAAGGACTGGGACAAGCGCCAGTCGTTGCGCGAGCGCCAGGACAACCTCGAGGCCCAGCGGGCGATGCGCGAGCAGCGCGACCGCTAGAGCGTCGTCTCCCTGGCCGCCTCGGCGGTGGCCTGGTCGGCGTTGTGCTTGCGGAGCGCCGTGCGACCGACCACCTGCTGCCAGGTCGCCGTCCGCTCGGAGCGTCCCCGCCCGATGAAGCTCACCGTCCAGTGCAGCAACGTGGTCAGCCGGTTCTTGAAGCCGACCAGGTAGAACAGGTGCACGCCGAGCCAGAGCAGCCAGGCGGTGAACCCGGAGGTGCGCACCGGCCCGATCTGGGCGACCGCCTGGAACCGCGAGACCGTCGCCAGGCTGCCCTTGTCGTGGTATTCGAAGGGTCCGGCGCTCGGTTCGCCGCGCACGGCGCGCAGGATCTCCTCGGCCGCGTACCGGCCGGTCTGCATGGCGGCCGGTGCCACCCCCGGCACCCCCTGGCGCGAGGCCATGTCGCCGACCACGAACACCTCCGGGTGCCCGGGCAGCGAGCCGTTCGGCTCCACGACCACGCGACCGGCACGGTCCACCTCGGCACCGGTCTTCTCGCCCAGGATCTTGCCGAGCGGTGAGGCCGCCACCCCGGCCGCCCACACCTTGCACCGGCTGGCGATCCGGGTGCGCTTGCCGTCTTTGTCCTCGACCTCGACCGCGTCGGAGCTGACGTCGACCACCTTGTGGCCCATCAGCAGTTCCACGCCCAGGCCCTCCAGGGTGTGCGCGGCCGCCTGCTGCAGCGAGCGGGGATAGCCGGGGAGCACCGCGGGGACCGGGTCGACCAGCAGGATGCGCGCCTGTGCCGGATCCAGGCCGCGGAAGTTGCCGCGCAGCGACCGGTGCGCCAGTTCGGCCAGCTGTCCGGCCATCTCCACCCCGGTCGGTCCGGCGCCCACCACCACGAACGTGGTCAGCATCCGGCGTTCCTCCGGGTCGGTGGACAGCTCGGCCAGCTCGAAGGAGCCGAAGATCCGCCCGCGCAGCTCCAGGGCGTCGTCGATGCTCTTCAACCCGGGGGCGTGGTCGGCGAACTGGTCGTTGCCGAAGTAGGACTGCCCGGCACCGGCGGCCACGATCAGGCTGTCGTAGTGGACGCGCTTCTCCCCGATCGGGCTGGTGGAGATCACCTCGTGGGCGTCGACATCGATGTCGGTCACCGTGCCCATCAGGACGCGGGCGTTGCGTTGGTTCTTGAGCACCTCGCGGGTGGCGGGGGAGACCTCGCCCATCGAGAGCACACCGGTCGCCACCTGGTAGAGCAGCGGCTGGAACAGGTGCTGGGCGGTGCCGTCGATCACGGTCACGCGGACATCGGACTCGTCGGCCAGAGCCTTGGTGGCGAACAGGCCACCGAAGCCGGAGCCGATCACCACGACATCGTGCGGGCGGGTGCGGGTCATCGGAGTCGGTCCTTCCGGATCGGGCATCGGACCCGGTCGACCCTAGGAGCGGATCGTCGGCTGCGCGCGTTCACGCCAGTCGCAGTTCCAGCAGCAGGGTGTCCCGCCACCGCCCGGCGGACGGTCCCACCGTCATCAAGGCGATCCGCTCGCGGCGGCCGACCTCTCGGAAACCCAGCCGACGGTGCACGGTCAGGCTGCCGGTGTTCTCCGGGAAGATCGTCGACTGCAAGGTCCACAACCCCAGGCCCGGCGCACGCTCGACGGCGGTGCGCAGCAGCGCGGTGCCGATGCCACGACCCCGGGCATGCTCGGCCACGTACAGCCCCAGCTCCTGCACCCCCGCGTAGGCGGCCCGTGCCGACACCGGAGTGCCGGAGACCCAGCCAAGCGCGGTGCCGTCGTCGTCCACGGCCAGGTAGCGCAGGTCCGGGTGATGCTTGGCGTCCCAGTCGGCCCAACTCGGCGGCGCGACCTCGAAGGTGGCGTTCCCGGACGCGATCCCGGCGGCGAAGATGTCCCGCACCGCGTCGGCGTCATCGGGGGTGATCGAGCGGATGCGCATGCCTCAATGCTGGCCCAGAACCTCCGCCAGGTCGAAGCGCACCGGCTCCTCCAGCTGGGCGTAGGTGCAGCTGGCGGAGTCGCGGTCCGGTCGCCAGCGCTGGAACTGCGCGGTGTGCCGGAACCGGTCGCCCTCCATGTGGTCGTAGGACACCTCGACCACCAGCTCCGGTCGCAGCGGCACGAACGACAGGTCCTTCCCGCCGCTCCACCGGCTCACCGCCCCCGGCATCCGCTGCCCCTCGTGCGCCGCTTGGTCCGACCACTGCGACCACGGGTGGTCCTGCACGTCCGTCCGCAACGGCGCCAGCTCCTCGACCAGCGCCTTGCGGCGGGCCATCGGGAACGACGCGGCGACCCCGACGTGCTGCAACCGGCCGTCCTCGGTCCACAGCCCCAACAGCAACGACCCGAGGACGTCACCGGTCTTGTGCCAGCGGAAGCCCGCCACCACGCAGTCGGCGGTCCGCTGGTGCTTCACCTTGAACATCGCCCGTTTGTCCGGCTGGTAGATCCCGTCGAGCGGCTTGGCGACCACCCCGTCCAACCCGGCACCCTCGAACCGGGTGAACCAGTCCTGCGCCTCGTCCGGGTCGGTGGTCGCCGGGGTGAGGAAGATCGGGTCGTCGGCGTCGTGCAGCGCCTCGACCAGCCGCGACCGCCGCTCGGCGAACCGGGTGCCCATCAGATCCTCGTCGCCCAGCGCCAACAGGTCGAAGGCCACGAAGGACGTCGGCGTCTGCTCGCTCAGCAGCTGCACCCGGCTCGCCGCCGGATGGATCCGCTGCTGCAGCGCGTCGAAGTCCAACCGGTCGCCGGCGACCAGCACGATCTCCCCGTCCAACACACACCGGTCCGGGGTGTTCGCCTTGATCGACTCCACCAGCTCCGGGAAGTACCGGGTCATCGGCTTCTCGTTGCGGCTGCCGAGGATCACCTCGTCGCCGTCCCGGAACACGATCGTGCGGAAGCCGTCCCACTTCGGCTCGACGTGGCCCGGCGGGATCGCGGTCACCGCCTTCGCCAGCATCGGCTTCACCGGGGGCATCACGGGCAGGTCCATGGGGCACATCGTGGCCCCGCGTGCGATCAGGGGCGACCCGACCTCGCCGCGCCCGTCACCGCCGTCGCGGGTCGGTCACCGCGCGGCCCGGGCCAACCGGACCGGGACCACCACCCACAGCACCGCCAGCACCAGCAGCACCGTCGCCCCGGCCACCACCCCCGCCGCCCGGCCCAGCACGATGTCGAACAGCAGCAGCGCCGACCCGCCCAACACCAGCGCCAGCGCCGCCAACCCGGCCTGCGCCAACCGGTCGGCATGCGCCACCAACGACTCCTTGCGGTGCCGCCGGAACAGCACCCGATGCAGGGACACCGGCGCCACGATCAGCGCCGTCGCGGTGATCGCCAGCACCACCAGCACCAGGCACACCGACCGCTGATACCCGTCCAGCTCCGTGAACCGCGACTGGAAGGGCACCGTCAGCAGGAACCCGGTCAGGATCTGCACCCCGGTCTGCGCCACCCGGAGCTCCTGCAGCAGCTCGTTCCAGTTGCGGTCCATCCGCTCGTCGACGGTCTCCCGGCGGCCATCGGTGGGGTCGGCATCATGCGTCATCGCGGCATCGTCCCGCCGAGGGTGGGGGATCGCACGCCGGACCCGGAGCGAGCGACGCGACCCGGAACCCCGGCTGGACGGCGCGGTCAGGAGTCCGCACGGCGGGCGTGGCCGCGTCGGGAATCACGGTGCGCACCACGTGGTTGGAGCCGTAGACTGTCCGTGCCGCGTTCGCGTGGTGCTTGACAACTTCACAGGGGGTGATCGGTTTCGACGGTGATCGTCGATCCAGGGGAAGCGGGCCGAGGATGCATGGTCATCTCGTCAACGCTCCATGCAAACCTATAGGTGCCGATTCCAAGCGCACCGACTTCGCCCTCGCCGCCTGAGCGAGTCCCGAAGTCCGTCAGCCTGAGCTAGCTTCCGTCTCAGTTCCTGGCGTCATCTAGGGAGCCACTGCTCGTAGCCTTTGTCATCGGGGCTGCGGGGACTTTTAGATGACTGGGCCCGTCCACTACTTGTCCGCGTGATGGTGGGGGCCGAGAAAAGCAGCTGCGGACTGCGCCCGGAGAAGCCCTGGTTCCACGTCATCGGACGCGGGTTCGATTCCCGCCACCTCCACTGTCGACCGCGCCCCGGTCCGCCATCGTGCGGGCCGGGGCGTTGTCGTCCCTGCGCGCTTCGGTACACGGGTTTACGATATATCGGTACGTATCGCTACCTCGGGAGGTTGCCATGCAAGGGTTCACCACGGACCGACTCAGCTCCGGCCTGCGCGAGATGGTCGAGGGCGCCCGCGAGATGTTGGAGCACCGTCCCGGACAGACCCGCCGCGCGCGTGGTGACGTCCGCACCGCGATCCTGGCGCTGCTGGCCGAGGAGCCGATGCACGGCTACCAGCTGATCAGCGAGATCGAGAAGCGCAGCGGCGGCACCTGGCGGCCCAGCCCGGGATCGGTGTACCCGACGCTGCAGCTGCTGGCCGACGAGGGGCTGGTCCGGGTCGAGACGCTCGGGGAGAAGAAGACCTACGCGCTGACCGAGGCGGGCAGGGCTGCCGCCGCCGACGCGGACTCGGCCCCGTGGGAGTCGGCGCAGAGCAAGAATGCCGAGCGCGCGTCGGCGCTGCCGAAGGCGGGGGTGAAGCTGGCGCAGGCGCTGACCCAGTTCGGGCACGACGCGACACCGGAGCAGATCGACCAGGCGGTGCAGGTGGTGAACGACGCCCGCCGGAAGATCTACACGATCCTCGCCGAGGGCTAAGGGATGCCGGTAAGGCACCGCGAGCTGACGGCGCGCGAGGCGCAGGCTCGGTATCGGCGGATCGTACGGTTCGCCGCGCGATTCATGGTGGTCGAGTGGTGGTTCGAGCTCGTGCTGCCCCGGTTCGGGCTGCAAGGACTGTCCGACCGGGGCCGCACCGAGCGCCTGCGGCGGTTCGCCCGGCGGTTCCACGGGCTGGCGCTGGAGCTCGGCGGGCTGATGATCAAGGTCGGGCAGTTCATGTCGACCCGGTTGGACGTGCTGCCGCCGGAGATCACCGCCGAGCTGGACGGGTTGCAGGACGAGGTGCCCGCGGTGCCTTTCGACGGCATCCGGAGGGTGGCCGAGCAGGACCTCGGAGTGCCGTTGGAGCGGGCCTTCGCCGCCTTCGACCCGGAGCCGGTGGCGGCGGCGTCGCTCGGCCAGGCGCACCGTGCCCGGCTGTCGACGGCGTTGGCCGAGGACGCCGGGTTCGGCGACGTGATCGTCAAGGTGCAGCGGCCGGGGATCGACACCATCGTGCGGATCGACCTGGCGGCGCTGCGGAAGATCGCCGGGTGGCTGAGCCGGGTGCGGTTCGTGTCCTCCCGGGTCGACGCGCCCGCGATCGTCGAGGAGTTCGCCACCACCAGCCTGCTGGAAATCGACTACCTGCACGAGGCGGGCAGCGCCGAGCGGTTCGGGGACGGATTCGCCGACGACGCCCGGGTCGCCACGCCCCGGGTCGCGTGGGAGCGGACGGCCGGACGGGTGCTCACGCTGGAAGACGTCAGCGCGATCAAGATCTCCGACCTGGACCGGCTGCGCGCAGCGGGGATCGACCCGAACGCGGTCGCCGACGAGCTCGCGCGGGTCACCTTCGAGCAGTTGTTCGTGCACGGCTTCTTCCACGCCGACCCGCATCCCGGCAACATGTTCGTCACACCGGGCGACCCGGACTGGACGCTGACATTCGTCGACTTCGGGATGATGGGCGAGATCCCGGACACCCTGCGCGCCGGCCTGCGGGAGGTCGTGATCGCGATCGTCGCCCGGGACGCCCGGGGCATGGTCGCCGGGATCCAGCGGATCGGTGTGCTGCTGCCCACCGCCGACACCGCCGGACTGGAGCGGGCGATGACCGAGCTCTTCGACCGGTTCGGCGGCATGGCGGTCTCCGAGCTGGCAGTGGTCGACCGGCGCGAGATGGCAGCCTTCGCCGACGAGTTCGGGGACACCCTGCGCACCCTGCCGGTGCAGCTGCCGGAGAACTTCCTGCTGATCATCCGGGCGATCTCCCTGGTGTCCGGCGTGTGCAGCACGCTGAACCCCACGTTCAACATGTGGGAGGCCGTCGAGCCCTATGCCGGGACGCTGGTCCGGGACGAGGGTGGGCGCACCGTCCAGGACCTCGGCCGGCGGGCGTTGGCCACAGCCTCGGTGATCGCCGGTCTGCCGAGCCGGATGGACAGCGTGCTGCGGCAGGCCGAACAGGGGCGGCTGTCGGTCGCCGCGCCGGCCGCCGAGCGGCGGATCGCCGCGGTCGAACGGGCTGTCGGGCGGGTGGTGTCGGCGGTGGTCTTCGTCGGGCTGATCGTCGCGGGGGCGGTGCTCCGAGTGGACGCGCCGGGGTGGGGGACCGGGTTGATGCTCGCGTCGGTGCTGCCGTTGGGGCATGCGGTGTGGGCGGGGCGGCGGCGGTTCTAGCTTCCGAGAGCGCGACACGCGCGGGTCACCCAGGTGGCGCACATTGCAGTGCCCGGTTATCGAATCGCGCAAGAGTAAGGGCGTGCCTGGTCAGATATTTGCGCCCACGTCCGTGTTCGGAGATCGCCGGCTGAGGAGGATCGTCATCCCGGCAGCGCTGCTGCTGGTAAGTGCCGCCTGGGTTCTCGCGGAACGGGACTCCATCGACTCTTGGTTGACGCTCGTTGCGGTTGCGGTCGGGGCAGGATCGGCCACACTGATCGGCACGCAGATCGTTTCTTGGCGACGGTCTCTGGCCGGGCGGAATCGTCGGCGCATGACCGCAGGACTCGCCGTCGCGGTCGCGATCATCGCCACGATCGTCGTGGCAGTGGCGGTCGGCATCTTCGTCTTCGTGACGACTCCCGAGGTGGCGGGTCGTGCCGCGTCCCGATCGAGTCAGGCGGTGCAGGCTGCCTCGGTGTGTGCCGCTGTCATCGGCGGAGCGATCACGCTGTGGCTGTCCAACATCAGGCGTGATCACGATCGAAGCCAGCTGGCGATGGAACGCCGCCGACTCGATGACCAGCGCTTCGGCCAGGCAGTGTCCATGCTGAAGGAGGAGGGGGACGCAGCACGCATCGGTGCGATCGAGATGCTTCGCGATCTCGCCACGCTCGAACCCGATCGTACCCAAGCGGTGCTGGACATCCTCGGCGCGGTCATCCGGATCCCCGCCGTCGTCCGGACGCGGACGCGGGTGGCCCGTCCCCGGGCGCGCAACCGGGACGACATCGTGCAGGAAGCTGCACTGCGGGCGATGCGACGCCTACTCCCTCCCGCTGACGACGCGGGCGACACCGTGTACACGGTTGACCTCTCCGGCGCGGACGTCGAAGACCTTGACTTCCGTGGCGTCCGGCTGCGTATCCGCGCAAACGGGACGCGTTTTCACGGCGCGGTGACGCTAGTCGGCGCCACCATCGAATCGGATTCGTCCTTCTCCGACGCGACCTTCTACAAGGCGGCCTGGTTCGATGAAGCGAGGTTCGTCGATCGATCATGGTTCGCGCGTACGGCGTTCGAAGGTGTCGCCTCGTTCAACGGAACAACGTGGGGTCGCGAGCTTCGGTTCGATGACGCCCGATGCCATGGTGATCTGAAGATGGCGGGCATGCGCAATCTCGGTCAGCCCGTGGTGGCGCAACTTTCGGGCTTGAATGTAGGTGGCGACTTGGTGATGAAGGACTCCCGTGTCTTCGGGGCCATCACTCTTGGCGGTGCCTCGATCGCTGGGGTCGTGGACCTGAGCTCGGTGCAGGTCGTTGGCGGGGTGCAACTCGCGGGCGCAACGTGTGGGAAGGACGTCGTGCTCGATCACGCCGAGATTGGCGCGACGGTCAAGGCCTCTGGTGCGAGCGTCGGTGGGACCGTGTCCTTGTGCGACGCCGTGCTTTCGGCGGTTTCTCTGACCGATACTCGTTCAGGTCCGTCCATGGTCGACCGTTCACGTGCCCGGATGACGGGTCGGCTCCACATGCGGCCGGGCGTCTCGCTGAAGGGCGAGTTGGCGCAGGATTCGGGCGAACGCGTGCGCGGCTAGGGGCAGTGCGGGACGACTGCGCCGCACTGTCGGTTCACTCGGGCAGCATGGCCCCATGCACCTGACCTTCACCGCGCCCCTGTGGAAGTGGGACGCGCGACCCGACCTGTGGACGTTCGTCACAGTGCCCGAAGAGGAGTCGGACCGGATCCTCGACCGCGCCGAGGGCCGCACGCGGGGGTTCGGATCGGTGCGGGTGGACGTGACTGTCGGCGGGACCGCCTGGCGCACGTCGATCTTCCCGGGTGAGGACGGCTATTGGCTGCCGATCAAGCGGGTGGTGCGGGACGCGGAAGGGTTGTCGTTGGGTGGGCCGGTGCGGGTGACGCTGCGGCTGGTGGACTTCTAGAAGCGGGAGCCGGTCAGGCCGCCGCAAGCCCCACCGGAGCCGCGTCCGCGACCAGCCCGACCGGCGTCGACTCCATCGCCGGTGCGGCCGCCTGGGTCGGGATCATCGCGCCCGCCGCCGCCCGGTCGCGGGCCCGCTGCCGACGCGCCCGCAGCACCACCATCACGGCGTGCGCCCCGACGACCATCCACACCACGTTGGTCAGCACGGAGGGCCACACCCCGGAGGACGCGGCGACCAGGCCCATGAACAGGCCGCTGATCACGTTGGCGAGCTGGTAACGACCGGAGGTGGGGGCCCACGTGCCGCGGGTGACGAAGACGTAGGCGATCAGGCAGGTGACCGCGCCGACCCATCCGAGGGCGGTGATGACTGCGGACATGGGCGTTCTCCGGGCATGACGAAAGCGGCTGAGGGGTGGGGGGAGTCGCCCGTGCGATCCGACCCGGAGCCGGTGCGACACCACGAGTTTGACCGCTTGCGCGCTTCAGCACAATCGAACAAAGTTGGACCAGGGATGTAGCGGAGCTTAAGGAGTAAAGCGTTGGCAACGGACCCGCGAAGACTTGCTGTCCTGCTGGCAGTGCACCGGGCAGGTGGGGTGCTGGCAGCGGCGGATCTGCTTCATGTCACGCCCTCCGCCGTGTCACAGCAGATTCAGCGCCTCGAGGCCGAAGAAGGTGTCGCGGTGCTGGACCGGGGGCCGCGCGGGGCGACGTTGACGGCGGCGGGCCGGATCCTGGCCGAGGCGGCCGAACGGATCGAGGCGGAGCTGGTCGAGGCGCGCAAGTCGCTGGCGGCGATGGAGGGGGAACTCTCCGGCCGGGTGACGGTGGCGGGGTTCCAGACCGCGATCCGAACCGTGATCGCTCCGGCGCTGGCGGTGATCGCCGAACGCCATCCGGGCATCGATCTGGTGATCGAGGAGCGCGAGCCGGCGGAGTCGCTGCGGCGGCTGCGTGAGGGTGACGCCGACATCGTGCTGCTGGAGCGGGACGAGGACGCGGACAGTCACGTCCCGCGCGGACAGCGGGACGTGGTGCTGTTGGAGGAGCCGTGGCGGGCGGTGCTGCCCCCTGCCGTGGCGACCCCGACCCAGTTGAGCGACCTGGCCGGAGCGACCTGGCTGGGCGCCGAGCCCGGGACGGCGGCGGCGCGCGCGCTGGGCCGGATCGCCGCATCGGTGGCACCGATGACGGTCCGGCACGTCTACTACGACTTCGACGTGGCGCTGTCGCTGGTCGCCGCCGGGCAGGGGATCGGGATGCTGCCCGCGCTGGCGTTGCAGGGCGACCTGCCGGAGCAGGTCACCGTGGCGACGGTGCCGGGTCTCGGGTCCCGGCGGCTGGTGGCGCGGCACCGGGCGACCCGACGTGAACCCGGTCCCGCGGTGGCGGCGGTGGTGGACGAGCTGCTGGCGGCGGCGTCGGCGCTGGACCTGGTCTGAGCCCTTGACGGCGACCGGGCGCGGCTGGACAGTGAGCTGTGTCACATGGCGTCGTCGAAGGAGCCGGTCATGCCCACGCGCCTCGCCCCGTATCTGAGCTTCCGCGACAACGCGCGGGAGGCGATGGACTTCTACCAGTCGGTGTTCGGCGGTGAGCTGACCCGCAGCACGTTCGCCGAGTTCGGCGTCAGCCAGGACCCCGACGAGCAGGACAAGATCATGCACTCGCAGCTGGTCGGGTCGAACGGGCTGGTGCTGATGGCCGCGGACACCCCGAACTCGATGGACTACACCCCGGGTGGCGCCATCTCGGTGTCGCTGAGCGGCGACGCCGACTCCGATGCCGAGCTGCGCGGGTACTGGGAGAAGCTGTCCGAGGGGTCGACCTCGATCGAGCCGCTGACCGTGGCGCCGTGGGGGGACGCGTTCGGGATGCTGATCGACCGGTTCGGGGTGACCTGGTTGGTGAACATCGCGGGGGCAGCTAGCTGATCGGAGCCGAGAGACGGCTCTGCGGCGCTACGGCACCGCCGCCTAAGATGTGCCGATGCGCGCACGGACGGTGGTGACCCTTGGACGTCCGTGAGCTGCTCGCGACGCCGGAGCTCGGCCTGAGCCTGGTGACCGCCGAGCCCGACGCGTTGGATCGGCCGGTCACCGCCGCGTACATCACCGACCTGCCCGACCCGTCGCGGTTCCTGTCCACGGGCGACCTGGTGCTGACCAGTGGCCTGTGGCTGGACCGCGAGGACGGGGCGGCGACCTTCCTCGGGGCGCTGGCGCGGCAGCAGGTGGCAGCGGTGGTCGTGGGGTTGATCGAGATCGGCGTGATCCCGGACGAGGTGATCGAGCGCTCGCGGGAGCTGGGGCTGACGCTTCTGACGGTGTCGCCGGGGGTGTCGTTCCGGCGGATCGCCGATGTGATCGCGGGCGGGCAGCCGGGCTCGGCGAGCGGGATGGCCGAGCGCTCGATGAAGTTCAGTCGGCGGCTGGCGGACACGGTGTCCCGGGGCGGCGGCCTGAGCGAGCTGCTCGCGTTGTTCAGCGCGGAGTTCGCGGTGGGCTGCTGGGTGATCGACGAGACCGGGACGATGCTGGCGTCGGCGGGCGAGGTGCCGGAGCGGGTGCAGGTGGCGGAGCAGTGGAACACGATGCTGCGCCGCGACGAGGAGCAGCGCCTGATCGTGGTGGGGGAGCGCGGCCCGGCGACGGTCACCCGGATCGGTGGTCGGGATCGGACCGGGTTCTTCGGCTGCTGGGGTGACCACCGGGGGTTCTCGGAGGAGATGGGCCTGGCGGTGGATGCCCTGGTCGGTGCGCTTCGGGTGGAGATGGAGCTGACCAGCCGGTGGCGGCAGACCCGCAATGCCCAGGTGGCGGAGCTGGTGCGCTCGATCCGGGACCAGGAGGCATCGCCCGGGGCGATCTCGGCGCGGATGCGGCTGGAGGGTCTGGCGCCGCAGGACGAGAAGACGGTGCTGGTCGCCCGGGTGGAGGATCCGCGGTTCCCGGTGGCGGCCGTGCAGGACATGGTGCAGCGCACGCTGGCGGCGCGGGGGCACCGGGTGATGGGCGCGCCGATCGACGACACGGTGTTCCTGCTGGTGAACGGGTCGGAGGAGCCGGAGCTGCCGCTGGCCGACCAGTTGACCGCCGAGCACGGGTCATTGTTGGCGGGTCGTCAGCTGCGGATCGGGATCAGCGACCCGGTGTCCGGGGTGAGCCGGTTGAACTCGGCGTTGGCGACGGCGTTGGAGCGAGCGCAGAACGCCGTGGGCACTGACCCGGTGCTGGTGTCCACCGCCCTGCACGTGCAGGGGCACCGGGCGCTGCTGCGGATGCTGGGCGAGAGCACCCGGCACGGCTACGCCCACGAGGTGCTGGCGCCACTGCTGTCCTACGACCAGCGGCACAACGCGGATCTGGTCGGGACGTTGCGGGCGTTCCTGGACGGCGGCGGTGCCTGGCAGGAGACCGCCCGGACCCTGCACCTGCACACGAACACGCTGCGCTACCGGATCGCGCGGATCGAAGAACTCACCAACCGCGACATGAGCACCATGGCCGACCGCGTCGACCTCTTCCTCGCCATGGTCTGCCTCGACGAAGAAGACCCGGACGCATGAGCCGCGATCGTGCTGGCGTCGAGACGACGGAGACCGACGCATCGGAGGTCGCCGAGAGTCGGTTTCAGTAGTCTCGGCGGTGCGAGGAGGCCAGCGCAGTATGGGAGGACCGGTGGCGAAGACGCCGACGGTGTATGACGTGGCGGAGCGGGCGGGTACGTCGATCGCCACGGTCTCGCGGGTGCTGCGGCGGCCGGATGAGGTGCGCGCGCAGACTCGGGCGCTGGTGCATGCGGCCATCCAGGAGCTGGGCTACGTGCCGTCGGGGTCGGCGCGCGGGTTGGCGGCCCGGCAGACGGGAGTGCTCGGGCTGTGCTTCCCGGATGTGGACGGGATCGACGACCCGGCCGATCTGCCCGCGCCGGTCGCGGTGGGGCAGACGGTGGAGGTGATCACCGACAGCGGTGACCAGCCGGCGGTCCATCCCGGCAGCCTCTACATGGGCGAGGTGATGCGCGGTGCCGAGCTGGAGGCGTGGCGGACCGGGCTCGCGGTGATGATCGCGGTGGCCCGCGGCGCGGAGCCGGCGGCGCTGGTCTCGGATCTGGCCGGTCGGGTGGACGGGTTGGCGGTGTTGTCGGCGACGGTGCCGGACGACGTGCTGAGCCACATCGCGCGCCGGATCCCGGTGGTGGTGATGGCCGGGCCGCGGATCGAGGGCGACGCGCACGATCACATCAGCGTGGACAACGCGGCGGGCATGCGGGCGTTGACGGCGCACCTGATCGCCGATCACGGGCTGCGCGACCTGCTGTTCATCGGTGGTCCGGCGGATGCGCCGGACGACGCCGAACGGTTCCTCGGCTACTGCGCGGCGCTCGCCGAGGCGGGGTTGCCGGTGCCGAACACCCCGGCGGTGCGGGGTGACTTCACCCGGGACACCGCGCGCGGTCTGGCGGCGCGGATGCTGGCTGCGGGGGAGCTGCCCCGGGCGTTGGTCTGCTCGAACGACCAGACGGCGCTCGGGTTCCTGGACGAGCTGTCGGCGGCCGGGGTGGATGTGCCCGGGCGGGTCGCGTTGACCGGTTTCGACGGGATCGACGCGGGTCTGGCGGTGTCGCCGACCTTGACCACGGTGCGTCAGCCGATGGTCGAACTCGGTCGGGCGGCGGTGGAGCGGTTGCGGCTGCGGATGGCCGACCCGACGCTGGCTCCGGCGACGATCAACCTGCCGGTGCGGGTGCTGCTGCGGCGTTCCTGCGGCTGCGCGGCCTGAGCGTCGGCTCGCCGGGGCCGGTGTTGCCCGATTCGATGTAAGCGCATACAGTCGCCCACATGTTCGGCCCGCCCGGGCCGCCCTCAATGTGGAGGAGATCGACCCATGAAGCGCTGGACGCTCGCTGCGGCGGCTGTCACCGCGGCAGTGCTGGTCACCACGGCCTGTGCGGCCCCGGTCCAGACCTCGGGCGGTGGCAACGCCGCCGACGGCACCACCTCGATGCTGATCGCGGCGGACAACGGTTCGCCGACCTTCGAACGCAACTTCAACCCGTACTCGCCGACCAAGCGGAACACCGCGAGCTACATCTACGAGCCGCTGGTGATCGTCAACGAGATGTCCGGCGAGGAGACCCCCTGGCTCGCCGAGTCCTACGAGCAGCCGGACGCCAGCACCATCGTCTTCCACCTGCGGGACGGCGTGACGTGGTCGGACGGCGAGGACTTCACCGCCGAGGACGTGGTCTACACCTTCGACCTGCTGATGAAGAACCCGCAGCTCGACCTCAAGGGGATCGGCGAGCACATCGCGTCGACGGAGGTCGACAGCAGTGACGACTCCGCCGTGATCGTGCACCTGTCCAGCGAGGACGTGCCGGCCGCGGTCATCATCGCCCAGACCATGATCGTGCCGGAGCACATCTGGTCCGGCGTCGCCGACCCGGTCACCTACGCCAACGAGGACCCGATCGGCACCGGCCCGTACACGCTCGGCGACTTCAGCCCGAACCAGTACACCCTGGTCAAGAACGAGTCGTACTGGCAGGCGGACAAGGTCGCGGCCGACGAGCTGATCCAGCCAGCCGCGAACTCCGAGCTGGACATCGTGAACAAGGGCTACGACTGGGCATACGCGTTCATGAGCGACGTCGAGGACACCTGGGTCGCCGCCAACCCGGACCACAACACCTACTGGTACCCGGCGGGTGCGACCATCGCGCTGATCCCGAACATGACCAAGGCGCCGTACAACAACCTGGACTTCCGGCAGGGCATCGCCGCGGCCCTGGACAAGCAGGCCATCGCCGACAAGGCCGAACAGGGCTACGTCGACCAGGCCAGCCAGTCCGGTCTGATGCTGCCCTCGCAGGAGAAGATCCTGAACCCCGATCTGCCGAACCAGGGCATCATCGAGCAGGACAACGACGCCGCGCTGGAGCACTTCGCCGCCGCCGGCTACACCATGTCCGGCGATCAGCTGGTGGACGCGAACGGCCAGCAGCTGACGATCAAGATCACCACCCCGAACGGCTGGTCCGACTGGCTGCAGGGCGTGCAGCAGGTGAAGAACCAGCTGGCCGCCGTGGGCGTCAACGTCGAGGTCGTGCAGCCGCAGCCCGCCGCGTACCAGAAGGAGATGCGCTCGGGTGACTTCGACATGGTGATGGGCACGGTCGGCGGGACCGGCCAGCCCTACCAGGACTTCGGCGCGATGATGGGCGCCCAGTTCTACGAGGAGGTCGGCACCACTGCGGCCGGCAACTTCGGTCGCTTCCAGTCCCCGGAGGCCGACGCCCTGCTGGACGAGCTGAAGGTCACCGTCGACGAGCAGCGCCAGGACGAGATCGCGCAGGAGCTGCAGCAGATCGCCTACGACCAGCTGCCGGTGATCTCGCTGTTCTACGGCGGGTCCTGGGGTCTGTTCTCCACCAAGTCGTTCACCGGCTGGCCGAGCGCCGACGACCCGTACGCGTCGCCCAAGACCTGGGACCAGACGCCGCTGCTCATCCTGACCAGCCTGAAGCCGGCTTCCTGATCACCGTCGCACCCGGGTCGGTCACGGCCCGGGTGCGGCCCTCACCCCTTCGAAGGAGGCTCCGGTGCGCTATGCCCTGCGCAAATTCGGTCTGCTCCTGCTGACCCTGTGGGCGGCGGTGACGCTGAACTTCCTGCTGCCGCGTCTGATGCCCGGGTCCCCGGCGGACGCCGCCATCGCCCGGCTGGCCCAGAACGGCCCGGTCACCCCGGCGGTGCAGCGGGCGATCGAGACCCAACTGGGTGTCCCCGGTGGCAGCATCTGGGACCAGTACGTCAGCTACCTGCACAACGTGGTCACCCTGGACTTCGGGGTCTCCTACACGTTCTTCCCCCAGCAGGTGTCCGAACTGGTCGCCGGCGCGCTGCCCTGGACCCTGATCATGGTCGGCCTGGTCACGATCATCGCCTTCGTGATCGGCACCCTGATCGGGATCGGCGCGGCGTGGAAGCGCGGCACCTGGATGGACTCGCTGCCGACCATGACCGGGAGCTTCCTGTCGGCCTTCCCGTACTTCTGGACCGCGCTGCTGATCGTGTTCTTCCTCGGGTACGTCGCCGGGTGGTTCCCGACCTCCGGTGCGTACTCGGCGGGCACGGTGCCGAGTTTCTCCCCGGAGTTCATCGGTGACGCGCTCTACCACGCGGCGCTGCCGGCGATCACGATCCTGCTCACCTCCCTCGGTGGCTGGATCCTCGGGATGCGCAACACGATGATCAACACCCTGGGCGAGGACTACGTGACCTTCGCCGAGGCCAACGGCCTGCGCGGTCGCACCGTGGCGATCCGCTACGCCGCACGGAACGCGATCCTGCCCAACCTCACCGGCTTCGGCATGGCGCTCGGCGGTGTGGTCGGCGGCTCGCTGCTGGTGGAACAGGTCTTCGCCTACCCCGGCGTGGGCTATCTGCTCTACAACGCGGTGACCAACCAGGACTTCCCGCTGATGCAGGCGCTGTTCCTGATGATCACGGTCAGCGTGCTGGTGGCGAACTTCCTGGTCGAGATCCTCTACGGCGTCCTCGACCCGCGGACGAGGCGGTGACTCATGACTGAATCCACAACCATGCCCGATCGCACGGTGGTCCCCAAGCCGCCGCGTCGACCGAGCCGGACCCGGGTCGGCCGGGCGTTCCAGGTGCTCAGCCGGGGCGTCGCCACCGTGTGGGCCAACCCCAAGGCACGGGTCGGTCTGATCCTGCTCGGCCTGTTCGTCCTGATGGCGATCTTCGCCCCGGTGCTCGCCCCCTACGGTCCGCACGACGACTCCTTCGCCCGCAACGAGGCGGGGTCGTCGGCGCACTGGCTCGGCACCACCGGCAACGGCGAGGACGTGCTGTCCCAGGTGATCTACGGCTCGCGGATCTCCCTGCTGGTCGGCTTCATCGCCGGCGGGCTGTCCACCGTGGTCGCGGTCGTGATCGGCCTGTCGTGGGGCTACCTGCGCGGCTGGGGCAACGACGTCGTGAACTTCCTGGTCAACCTGTTCCTGGTGATGCCGGGGCTGCCGCTGATGATCATCATCGCCGCCTACCTGCAGAACGGTGGGCTGCCGATGATCATCCTGGTGGTGGTCATCACCGGCTGGGCCTGGGGTGCCCGGGTGCTGCGCTCGCAGACCCAGTCGCTGCGCAGCCGCGACTTCGTGACCGCGGCGGTGTTCTCCGGCGAGCGACCGGCCCGGGTGGTGTTCCGGGAGATCCTGCCGAACATGACGTCGATGATCGCCGGATCGTTCTTCGGCGCCGCGACCTCCGCCATCCTCGCCGAGTCCGGGCTGTCGTTCCTGGGCTTGGGCGACATGGCCACGGTGAGCTGGGGATCGATGATCTTCTGGGCGCAGAACTCGATGGCGATCCTGACCGGGCAGTGGGTGCTGCTGTTCGCCCCCGGCCTGTGCATCGCCCTGCTCGCCACCTCCATGACCCTGGTGAACTTCGGCGTGGACGGCCTGTCCAACCCGCGCCTGCGAGAGGGGACCGGCCGATGAGCCTGTTGCAGATCGAGGACCTGACGGTCGTCTACGAACCCCGCGGCGCCGAACCGACCACCGCGGTGGACCGGGTCAGCCTGAGCCTGGCGGAGGGCGAGTTCATCGGCCTGGTCGGCGAGTCCGGCTCGGGCAAATCCACCCTGGGCTTCGCCGTCACCCGGCTGGCGAAGGCCCCGGCGCGGATCGCCTCCGGGCGGATCCTGTTCGACGGCACCGACATCGCCCAGATGGACGCCGAGCAACTGCGTGAGCAGCGTCGCGGCGGCTTCGCGATGGTGCTGCAGTCCGGGATGAACGCCCTGAACCCGGTGCGGTCGATCGGGCACCACTTCGGCGACATCTTCGCCGCGCACCAGCACGTGCCGAAGCCGAAGCGGCGGGCCCGGGCGATCGAACTGCTGGACAAGGTGCAGCTGCCTGCCACGGTGCTCGACCGGTATCCCGGCGAACTGTCCGGCGGCATGCGGCAGCGGGTGTCGATCGCGCTGGCGCTGTCCCTCGAACCTCGGCTGATGGTCTTCGACGAGCCGACCACCGCCCTGGACGTGCTGGTGCAGCACGCCGTGATGGACACCATCCGCGAGCTGCAGAAGGCCGAGGGCTTCACCGCCGTGCTGATCTCGCACGACCTGGGGGTGGTGCTGGAATCCGCCGAGCGGGTGGCGGTGATGCACGACGGCCGGATCGTGGAGGACGCCCCCGCTCGTGAGGTGTTCCAGCGGCCACAGCACGAGTACACGCGGATGCTGCTGTCGCACTACGCCGACCCGCGGGCCGAAGTGGTGGAGCTGCCCGGCATCACCTCGCGTGATGTCACGGCGCCCACCGACCGGGTCGCGCAGGACGCGGTGGTGGTCTCCCACGTCAGCAAGGTCTACCCGGCGCCGCGGCGCGGCGAGCAGGCGGTGACGGCGGTGGACGACGTGTCCTTCACCCTGGAACCCGGTGGCGCGCTGGCACTGGTCGGGCAGTCCGGGTCGGGCAAGTCGACGATCGCGAAGATGCTGACCGGGGTGGAGAAGCCCACCAGCGGGAGCGTCACCTTCGGCGAGCGGCGGGTCGAGAAGCTGAGCCGTCGCCAGCTGCGCGGCCTGCACGCGGACATGCAGATGGTGTTCCAGGACCCGTACTCGGCGCTGAACCCGCTGAACACCGTCGAGTACACCCTGACCCGACCGGTGGAGAACTTCACCGGCCTGCGGGGCGAGGCGGCCCGGGCGCGGGTGCTCGAACTGCTGGAGACCGTGGGCCTGACCCCGGTGGAGCAGTTCGCCGCGAAGCTCCCGCATCAGCTGTCCGGTGGTCAGCGGCAGCGGGTGGTGATCGCCCGGGCGCTGGCGTCGGATCCCCAGGTGCTGATCGCCGACGAGCCGGTGTCCATGCTGGACGTGTCGCTGCGGGCCGGGGTGCTGGCCCTGTTGCAGGAGCTGCGCCGGGAGACCGGGGTGTCGCTGCTCTACATCACCCACGACCTGCTGTCGGCCCGGGTGATCGCGGACCAGATCATGGTGCTGCACCACGGCCGGGTGGTCGAACGCGGCGAGACCGCCCAGGTGATGCGCTTCCCCGAGGACGCGTACACCACCGAGCTGCTGGCCGCCGTGCCGCAGCCGAGCCGACGGTTCGAGGCCTCATGACCGGCTTCGGCGGTGCGGGCGCGACCACCCTGCGGATCGGCGTGGGCGAGCTGACGGCCCTGCACGCGGTGCCCTCCGGCCGGAGCCGTGGCACGGCGCTCCTGGTCCCCGGGTTCACCGGGTCCAAGGAGGACCACCGGGTGCTGCTGCCGCTGCTGGCCGAGCGCGGGTTCGACGCCTGGGCGATCAGCCAGCGCGGGCAGGGCGACTCGGTGTCGCTGCCCCGGGTGGCCGACTACGGCCTGGACCTGCTGGCGGGCGACCTGCACCAGGTGGTCGACCTGATCGGCGGCCCGGTGCACCTGCTCGGGCACTCCTTCGGCGGCACGGTGGCCTCGGCCGCCGCGGTGGCCGACCCGGCGCGGTTCCGGTCGCTCACCCTGCTCTGCTCCGGCCCGCACGGCTGGCCCGGTCGCAAGGCCGACCTCCGCGCACGGCTCCTGGCGGCGGGTGGTGCGGCCGACCTGTGGAGTCTGGACAACCCCGAGCTCGCCTGGTCCCTGGCCCAGGGCGAACCGGTCGAGCTGGACCCGGAGGCGGAGTTCCACCGTCAGCGGTCCCTGGCCACCAGCACCGCCCAGCTCATCGCCGCCATCGACATCCTGGCCGACACCACGGACGTCACCCCCGCACTGGCCGCCACCGGCCTGCCGGTGCTGGTGGCGCACGGCGAGCACGACGACATCGCGTGGCCGCAGTCATGGCAGCGCCGCACCGCCGAGCAACTCGGCGGCCGCTACGCGGTGCTGCCGGGCGCGGCGCACTCACCGAATCTCGAGGCCCCGGCAGCGACAGCGGACCTGCTGGCCGACTTCTGGGCCTCCCACACCGAGTAAGGACACATCCCGTGGCACACACCCTGCAGTTCCCCGACGGCTTCCACTGGGGCGCCGCCACCGCCGGCCACCAGGTCGAGGGCAACAACATCAACTCCGACTGGTGGCCGCGTGAGCACGCCGAGGGCACCAGCATCGTCGAGCCCTCCGGCGACGCCGCCGACAGCTACCACCGGTACGCCGAGGACATGCGGCTGCTCAAGGACTCCGGCCTGGACACCTACCGGTTCAGCATCGAGTGGGCACGGATCGAGCCGGAGAAGGGCTTCGTCTCCCGGGCGGAGATCGACCACTACCGGCGCATGGTGGACACCGCACTCGAACTGGGCATCACCCCGATGGTCACCCTGATGCACTTCACCGTGCCGCGCTGGTTCGCGCAGGAGGGGATGTGGCGGGCGTCGGACGCCACCGACCGCTTCGCCCGGTACGTGGAGACCGCCCTGCCGGTGCTCGGCAACGACGTCGAGTGGGTCACCACGATCAACGAGCCGAACATCGCCGCGATGATCGCCGGCGGCGAGGACCCGGCCAACCTGGTCGCGTATGGCCTGCCCGCCCCCGACCTGGCGGTCGCCGACACCCTGCTCGACTGCCACCACCGGGCGCAGGAGATCCTGTCCGGCGTGGGCGGCATCCGCGCCGGGTGGACCATCGCCACGCAGGCGTTCCAGGCCGAACCCGGCTGCGAGGACGTCAAGCACGAGTACGGCTACCCGCGCGACGACTGGTACCTGGAGATGTCGAAGGGCGACGACTGGGTCGGCGTCCAGGCGTACACCCGCACCATCATCGGACCGGACGGACCGCGCCAGGTGCCGGACGGGGTGGAGACCACCCTCACCGGCTGGGAGTACTACCCGGCGGCGATGGCCGAGGGCGTGCGCTCCGCCTGGGAGCTGACCGGGGGCGTGCCGGTGTTCGTCACCGAGAACGGCATCGCGACCAGCGACGACCCGCGCCGGATCGACTACACCGAGGCGGCACTGGCCCACCTGCACGAGGCGATCTCCGACGGGATCACCGTCGAGGGGTACCTGCACTGGAGCCTGCTCGACAACTACGAGTGGGCCAGCGGCTTCCGGCCGACCTTCGGCCTGATCGGCTGGGACCGGGAGACGTTCGAGCGTCACCCGAAGCCCAGCCTGGCGTGGCTCGGTGCCCAGGCGAAGGCGAACGCGCTGACCGTGCGCTGATCCGCCGCGAGGACGGCCCCCGCACACCGACCGGGTGCGGGGGCCTTCGCGCGCCCGGCTCAGCCCTCCCCCCGGGTGCGGCGGGTGGTCCCGGGGGCCGGCACGCGCCCCCCGGGGTCGGCACGCGCCCCCGAGGTCGGCACGCGCCCCCGGGGTCGGCACGCGCGCCCGAGGTCGGCAGTAGCGCCCTGAGTTCGGCAGTTCGCCGGGCCGGATGCGGCGCGAACTGCCGACCTCGGCGCGGAGCGCGCCGGGCCCCCGAGGGCGCCGACCTCGACGCGGGAGTGTGGGGGTGCGGGGGGCAAGCTGCCGATCTCGGCGTGGGAGTGCGGGCGGGCGCGGGGGAACCGCCGCTCCCGGGGCGGGCACGCGGGGCGCGGGGGTGGCTCAGCCGAAGTGCAGGGTTGCGATCCCGTGGGCGCGGGCGTCCGGCACCCGGAGCAGGGCGGGGGAGAGCACCTCCTCGACCACGACCTCCGCGGTGTAGTGCACCTCGCCGCCGAGCAGGTGCCCGGCGTAGCCGGTGGCGCCGGTGTTCTTCACCCCGAGGGCGACGTGCAGGTGCGGGACGGCGCGGGCGGTGTCCTGGTCCCACAGGATGGTGCCGGAGCCGATGCCCTCGGTGTAGGTCACGGTGACCTCCTGGGGCAGCGGCGGCTCCTGATCGTCCACCGGGGTGTGCGCGGCGATGAACCGGGCGCTGCGGAACGCACCGGAGAACACCGGGATGGTGGCCTGGCGGATGTCCTGCTCCGCGCAGAGCTTCGCCAGGGCCTCCAGCACCTCGTCGCCGGGGTCGAGCGCGACGACGAACCGGCGACCGACGGTCAGTTCGGCGGCGCGCATCAGGCGGCCACCCCCACCGGGTCGGGTGCGCCGATCCGGGCGGCGTGCGCGCTGATCGCGGCGAGCAGCTCGGCGCGCCGCTCCTCGTCGACGAAGGCGGAACGCACGGCGTTGACCGCCAGCGGTCCGAGCAGGGACTCGGGCAGGGCGCCCGCGGTGGTCAGCGCCCGGACGTTGTCGTCCAGGTAGCCGCCGAAGTACGCGGGGTCGTCGGAGTGCACCGAGGCGAGCAGGCCCTCGTCGAGCATCACGGCCAGCGGGTGGTCGGCCAGGTCGGGTCCGGCGGTGCGCAGTGCCAGGTTGGACAGCGGGCAGACGGTGAGCGGGATCCGGCGCTCGCGGAGCACCGCGACCAGCTCGGCGTCCTCCAGGGCACGGTTGCCGTGGTCGATCCGCTCCGCACCCAGCACGTCCAGGGCCTCCCACACGTAGTCCGGCCCGGCCTCCTCGCCCGCATGCGCGACCCGGCGCAGCCCCAGCTCGGCGGCCCGGGCGAACACGGCGCGGAACAGCGACGGCGGGAAGCCCACCTCGGAGGAGTCCAGGCCGACCCCGAGCAGGCGGTCCCGCCAGGGCAGCACGGCCTCCAGGGTGTCGGCGGCCGCCTGCGGACCGAGGTGGCGCAGGAAGCAGACGATCAGACCCGAGCTGATGCCGAACCGCTCACGTCCGGCCTCCAGGGCGCCGAGCACGCCGTCCAGCACCGCGGCGATCGGGACGCCGCGGTCGGTGTGCGATTGCGGGTCGACGAAGATCTCCGCGTGCCGCACCCCGGCGGCCGCAGCCCGCTCCAGGTAGGCGGTGGTCAACTCGGCGAAGTCCTGCTCGGTGCGCAGCACCGTGAGGTTCGCGTAGTAGACGTCCAGGAACGCCTGCAGATCAGGGTAGGGAGCTCGGTCGTCGATCCCGGCAGGGACGGGCAGGCCGTGGCGCTGGGCCAGGGCACGGATCAGGGGCGCCTCCAGGGTGCCCTCGATGTGCACATGGAGTTCAGCGGTGGGCCACACAGGGACGCGCGTCCTCTCGACAGGGGAATCGGGGGTGCCGAAAAGTCCATCACAGCGGTCTCGGACGCAACATCGGACGATCACCCAACGACCAGGCCGCGGGTGCCTCCTGCGGCTGGAGGATCGGCCAGCGCGGGGTGATCAGATGTCCGGCATGTGACCGCCCTCGGTGGGATGCACAACGGATCGCACCATCGGGGCGGTCGGACTTCGGACGATCCCACATGGCGGCGCGCCGGGGCTGGAGGGTTGCATGAACCCCGTCGTACTCGTGGCCCGTCCGAGGGCCGCCCGAACCTGATCCGAGGTAGACGTGACCCGCACCTCCCGTGCCCGTGTCAAGGGGCTGCTCTCCGCGGTCGCCGCAACAGCCGCTGGACTCCTGCTGCTGACCGCCTGCTCCAGCTCCGACGGTGCCGACGGCACCAGCTCCGCCGGTACCTCCGGCTCCGACGGCGGCTTCCCGGCCGTGAGCGTGCAGCTGTCCTGGCTGAAGAACACCCAGTTCGCCGGTGAGTACGTCGCCGTCGAGGACGGGCTCTACACCGACGCCGGGTTCGAGGACGTCACGCTCACCGCCGGTGGCTCCTCGGCCACCTCCGCCGAGGCCGCGGTCGCCGGTGGCCAGGCGCTGGTCGGCCTGTCCTCCCCGCTGATCACCGCCCCCGCGATCCAGGCGGGTGCCGAGGTCAAGATCATCGGTGCCACCTACCAGCGCAACCCGTTCGCGCTGGTCTCCGCCGCCTCCGACCCGATCGAGGGCCCGGACGACCTGGCGGGCAAGACCATCGCCGTCTCCGACTCGAACACTCTGGTCTGGAACGCGTTCCTGGCCGCGAACGACATCGACGCCGCGGACGTGACCACGGTGCCGCTGTCCGACACCTCGATGCTGACCACCGGCCAGGTCGACGGCTACATCGGCTACACCACCTCCGGCGCCACCACCCTGGTGCAGGCGGGCTTCGACGCCGTCGAGTTCCTGCTCGCCGACGAGGGGCTGCCGATCGTGGGCGAGGTGCTGGTCGCCTCGCAGCAGACCATCGACGAGCGGCCGGACGAGCTCAAGGCGTTCCTGCTCGCCACCGTGCAGGGCTGGCAGGGCGCGCTGGACGACCCGGAGCGCGCCGTCTCCCTGACCGTCGACAAGTACGGCAAGGACCAGGAGTACGACCGCGACGCGATGACCCTGGCCTTCGACCGGCAGGCCGAGCTGATCGCCACCGACGACACCCAGGCCAACGGCCTGCTGACGATCTCGGACGATCTGCAGCAGGGCACCATCGACTCGCTGGCCTTCGCCGGCATCGACATCACCGCCGACGAACTGTTCGACCTCAGCCTGCTGGACGAGGTCATCGCGGAGAACCCGGATCTTCTGAAGTGACCGAATCCCCCCAGACCGCACCCGCCTCCCCGTCCCCGCCCCCCTCGGTGGACGCGGGGGCGGGTGCGCCCGTTCCGCCCGGCATCCAGATCACCGGCCTGGACAAGGTGTTCACGACCGGCCGCCGCCAGGTGCAGGCATTGGCCGACGTCAGCCTGAGCACCCCGCGCGGGTCGTTCCTGTCCTTGCTCGGCCCCTCCGGCTGCGGCAAGTCGACGGTGCTGCGCATCCTGGCCGGGTTGGAGACCGCCACGGCCGGGACCGTCGCGGTCAACGGCACCGAGGTCGCCACCGGCAAGCGCGCCCCCGGGATGGGCATCGCCTTCCAGGACCCGGCGCTGCTGCCCTGGCGGTCGGTGCGCAAGAACATCCAGTTGCCGCTGGAGATCCAGGGTCGCCAGGACGACGGCACCGTGGACGAGCTGATCGAGCTGGTCGGCCTGACCGGCTTTGAGAACGCCCGTCCGGCACACCTGTCCGGCGGCATGCGCCAGCGCGCGTCCATCGCCCGGGCGCTGGCGGTGCACCCGGACTTCCTGCTGCTGGACGAGCCCTTCGGCGCGCTGGACGACATGACCCGGCAGCGGCTGAACTTCGAGCTGCAGCGGATCTGGACCGAGCGCTCGGCCACCACCCTGATGGTCACGCACGGCATCTCCGAGGCGGCGCTGCTGTCCGACTACGTCGCGGTGATGTCCGCCCGGCCGGGCCGGATCGTCGAGATCGTGGAGATCCCGTTCGAGCGGCCGCGCACCCCGGAACTGATGCGCACACCCGAGTTCCACGAGGTGGTCGACCACCTGTCCGGACTGTTGTTCGGGGAGCACTGAGTGTCGGCATTCCGTTCCGCGCTGGCCCGCCCCTGGGTCGGCGGCACCGTCGGCATCCTGCTGCTGATCGCCCTGTGGTGGGCGATGACCGCCGGGCTGACCAACTCCACCAGCTTCCCGACCCCGGACGCCGTGCTGCGCTCGGTCGGCCGGGACGGCTGGTCGTTCTACTCCGCGAACCTGGCACCGACGCTGAGCCGGGCCGGTCAGGGCTACCTGTGGGGCAACCTGATCGCCCTGGCGGTCGCCTCCCTCGTGCTGGTCGTCCCGAAGCTGGAGGGCGTGGTCACCCAGGTCGGGGTGATCAGCTCCTGCCTGCCGCTGACCGCGATCGGCCCGATCATCATGGCGATGTTCGGCGGCCGGGCCTCGGCGATCTTCCTGGGTGCGCTGCTGGTCTTCTTCACCACGCTGGTCGGTGCGCTGCTGGGTATGAAGTCGGCCTCCCGCAGCTCGCTGGACCTGGTCGCCGCCTACGGCGGTGGTCGGTGGACCCAGATCCGCAAGGTGCAGCTCATCTCCGCGCTGCCCGCCCTGGCCACCGCGTTGCAGGTGGCGGTGCCCGGCGCGCTGCTCGGCGCGATCGTCGGGGAGTACCTGGGCGGGATCGACTCCGGGATCGGCGTGGCGCTCAATGCCGCGCAGCGCCAGATCATGCCGGACCGGGTGTGGGCGCTGAGCATCCTCACCGGGCTGATCTCGCTGGCCGGGTACGGGCTGGTCGGGTTGCTCGGCCGACTGGCCACCCCCTGGGCGAAGGAGCGCCGCGGATGACCACCTTCCTGCTCCGCCGGATCGGCACCCTGCTGATCGCGGTCGTGATCGCCGTCGCCATCTGGTCGCTGGTGCTGTTCGCCTTCGACGTCAACCCGCTGATCGCCCGCCAGCCGTGGCAGGTGTTCGAGTGGCTGTTCACCACGGACGGCGCGGCCGACAACCGCACGGTGATCGCCGACAACCTGGCCGTCACGCTGCGTGACGCCGGGATCGGCTACCTGGTCGGACTGGCCGGTGCCTTCCTGCTCGCGGTGGTCTTCTGCATCTCCCCGGTGGCGGAGCGGATCGTGATGCCGACCGCGATGGTGCTGCGATCCATCCCGCTGGTGGTGATGACCCCGCTGATCACGCTGATCTTCGGCCGGGACGTCACCGGGGTCACGGTGATCGTGCTGCTGGTGGTCTTCCTGCCCGCGCTGGCGAACATCCTGTTCGGACTGCGCTCGGTGACCGGCGAGCACCGCGACCTGGTGCTGGCCTACGGCGGATCGTCCTGGACGGTGCTGCGCAAGGTGGCGCTCCCGGCGGCGATCCCGGCAACCCTGGCCTCCGCCCGGGTGTCGGTGCCGACCGCCGTCACCGGCGCGATGATCGCCGAGTGGCTGTCCACCGGTGAGGGTCTGGGCGGGGCGATCTCCCGCGCTGCCGGGTCCTTCGGCTACGACCAGATGTGGGCGGCGGCGATCACCATCGCGGCGGTCACCATGCTGGCCTACGCGGTGGTCTCGATCGCGGACACCCTGGTGCTGGATCGGATGGGCCAGCTGTCGTGAGCCTGCTGGTCCGGGGTGGGACGGTGCTGGACGGCACCGGGACCGACGGGGTGCGTGCCGATGTCCTGGTGATCGGTGACCGGGTCGCCGCGATCGGCACCGACCTGGATACCCCGACCGGCACCCGGGTGATCGAGGCCGACGGCCTGCTGGTCACGCCGGGGTTCATCGACCCGCACACCCACTCCGACGTGGTGCCGTTCATGGCCGACCCGCAGCCGTTCAAGGTGCTGCAGGGAGTGACCACCGAGGTGGTCGGCAACTGCGGCAACTCGGCGGCACCGCTGGTCGACGACACGGCGGTCGAGCTGCACCGGCCGATCAGCTCCACGGTCGCCGCCGGTGTGGACTCCTGGCCCAGGTCCTTCGCCGAGTACCTGGACGCGGTCGAGCAGCACGGACCCACCACGCATGTCGCGTCGCTGGTCGGGCACCACACCCTGCGGATCAGCGCCAACGGCATGGACGAGGGTCTGCGACCCGGCGCACTGGACCGGATGGTCGCGCTGGCCGACCGGGCCTTCGCGGAGGGGGCGTTCGGCCTGTCCACCGGGTTGATCTACGCCCCGGGGGTGTACGCCGACACCGAGGAGGTCGCTGCGTTGGCGGCGGTCGCCGCGCGCTGGGGTCGGCCCTACGCCACCCACATGCGCGACGAGGGGGACGGTCTGACCGCCTCCCTGGCCGAGACGTTGGAGGTGGCGCGGCGCACCGGGGTCCGGGTGCAGGTCTCGCACTGCAAGGCGGCCGGATCGGCGAACCACGGCCGGTCGGCGGAGCTGCTCGCCACCCTGCACGAGGCGCGCGGCCGGGGGATCGAGGTGCTCGGTGACGCCTACCCGTACACCACCGGGGAGAGCTTCCTGACCGCCCTGCTGCCCGCCGCCGCGCAGATCGGTGGCCGCGAGGCACTGGTGCGGCGGCTGTCCACGCCGGAGGGTCGACATGACCTGTTCCAGCGGGGCGCCGCCGGTGGGCCCGGCTCCGGCTCCTGGTCGCAGACCAGCCCGGACGGCGTGTTCGTCTCCATGCACCGGGACACCACGAAGCTCGGTCGGTCGCTGGCCGAGCTGGGCGGCGATCCCTGGCACACCCTGTGCGACCTGATCGTGGCCGACCCCGGCGCGATGATGGTCTACCGCCTGATGGCCGAGGAAGACGTGCGCGCGATCCTGGCCGACCCGCTGATCGCCATCGGCTCGGACAACTCGGTGCCGGTCGGCAACGCCCACCAACGCGGCTGGGGTTGCTTCCCGACCGTGCTGGGCCGCTACGTCCGCGAGCTGGGGGTGCTGAGCTGGCCGGAGGCGGTGCGCAAGATGACCAGCCTGCCGGCCCGGGCGATCGGGCTGCCCGGCCGCGGCTACCTGGCCCCCGGCGCCATCGCGGACATCGCGGTGATCGACCCGCAGACCGTGGGCCACGACGGCACCGTGCAGCAGCCGTGGCGGCGACCGACCGGCGTGCGGTGGACGGTGCTGGCCGGGACCCCGGTGGTGGTGGACGGCGAGTTCACCGGTGAGCGGGCGGGCCGGGTGCTGCGGGCATGAGCCGGATGGTGCTCTCCGAGTCCGCCCTCGCGCACAACCTGGCGACGATGGCCGAGTACTGCCGCGCCGCCGGTGCCGCACTGGCCCCGCACGCCAAGACCCACATGTCCCCGGAACTGGTCCGTCGGCAGCTGGCCGCGGGTGCCTGGGGCATGACCGCCGCCACCCCCCGGCAGATCCGCGCGCTGGCCGACTGGGGCGTGCCGCGGATCCTGCACGCGAACCTGCTGGTCGACCCCGAGGCGATCGACTGGGTGGCCGGACACCTGCTGGTCGACGGTGCGCCGGACCTGCTCACCTACGTCGACTCGGACGCCGGGCTCGACCTGGTGCTGGACCGGCTCGCCCGGCACACCCCGGACCGTCCGCTGCGGCTGCTGGTGGAGCTCGGCGCCCCGGGTGGTCGCACCGGGTTCCGGGACGACGACGCCGCCCGCGCGCTGATCGACCGATTGCGCGGCACCCCGGCGGTGGCCTTCGCCGGGATCGCCGCCTTCGAGGGGCTGACTCACGACCCCGCGCCCCGCGCGGCGCTGCTGCACCGGGTCCGGGCGCTGGCCGAGCAGGTCGACGCCCCGCTGGTCACCGCCGGTGGCTCCTCCTACTTCGACGAGGTGCTGGCGGTCCTCGGCGATCTGCCGGGGACCCTGGTGCTGCGCTCCGGCTGCTACCTCACCCATGATCACGGCGTCTACCAGCGCACCTCGCCGCTGCGGGACACCTTCCGGGCGGCGCTGGAGTTGCACGCCCGGGTGCTGTCCCAGCCGGAGGACACCCTGGCGATCGTCGACTTCGGCCGGCGCGAGGTGCCCACCGACGACCGGCTGCCGGTGGTGCTCGGCCACGAGGACTGGACGGTGACCGGGGTGAACGACCACCACGCGTTCCTGCGCCTGCCCGCGGGCGTCCGGCTCGCCCCCGGCACCGCGCTGCGGTTCGGGATCAGCCACCCGTGCGGTGCGTTCGACCGGTGGCGGGAGATCCCGGTCGTCGGCGACGACGGCACCGTCCTGGCCACCGTTCATCCCCAGCTCTAGGAGAGACTTTCAGCATGACGATCGAGCAGCACCTGGACGGGCTCCCGCTCTGGGACGGCGAGCGCCTGCACGGCCCGAGCCGCCTCACCTGGTCCGAGGACCGGATCCTCGCGGTGGAGGAAGCGGCCGGACGGCACACCGACCTGGCGGTGATCCCGGGGCTGATCGACACCCACGTGCACCTCGGGTACCCGGCCGGTGAACCCGCCAAGGACGCGTCGACCTGGCCGCTGATCACCCCGGCCGAGGAGCGCTCGCTGCACCTGGCGGCCAATGCGCTGCGGTGCGCCCGGGGCGGCGTGACCACGCTGCGGGACCTGGCGGCGGACTCGATCCAGCTCGCGGTCGGCCGTGCCTTCGACGCCGGGATCCTCACCGGTCCGCGCCTGCTGTCCCACGGCCAGGTCGGGATGACCGCCGGCCACGGTGACCTGTTCGTGCCGCCGCACTACCCGTACCGCCCGCCGACCGCCGACAGCCCGGACGAGTGCCGCAAGCTGGTCCGCACCTGGGCGCGGGCCGGGGCCAGCGGCGTGAAGATCTACACCTCCGGCGGGGTGCTCTCGATGGGCGACAAGGTCGGCTGGCGCAACCAGACCCGCGCCGAGATCGCCACCACCGTCGACGAGGCGCACGCGATGAACCTGCTGGTCGCCGCGCACACCCACTCCGCCGAGGGCCTGGACATCGCCCTGGCCGAGGGCGTCGACTCGATCGAGCACGGCACCGCGATCGAGGAGCGGCACCTGGCCACCCTGGTCGAGCGGAACCTGCCGGTGGCCCCCACCCTGCTGATCAACGACATCATCGCCGAGGCGCGGCGCCCGGTCTCCGCGGAGGCCCAGGCCAAGGCGCAGGAGGTCGTCGCGATCCGGGACGCCGGGTTCACCACCGCCGCCGAGGCCGGGGTGCGGTTCGTGCTCGGCACCGACGCCTCCGGGCAGTTCGTCCAGTTCGGCGACCAGATGGAGGAGGTGCGCACGATGGCGGCGATGTTCCGCTGGTCGGCCGAGCGCACTCTGGTGTCGGCCACCTCGGACGCCGCGGACGCGATCGGTCTGGGTGGGGTGACCGGGCGGCTGCGTGCCGGGTTGGGCAGCGACTTCGTGATCCTGCGCGGACGGCCGTGGGAGGACATCGCGGACCTGCGCACCGAGAACATCGTCGCCGTGGTGTCCCGCGGTCGGCTGGTGCACGGCCACCTGCCGGACTGACCCCGGGACCGCTGTCCCGGGGGTGGGTGGCCCGCGGTCGGTGAGAATGGTCGGGTGCGTCCCGCCCTCCTCGTCCTCTGCGTGTTCGTCGTCGCCGGGTGTTCATCGCCGGCCGACCCGGAGCCGGTGCCGAGCACCGAGTCACCGCTGATGCCGACGGCGTCCACGGTCCAGCTGCCGGATCAGGAACTCCAGCTGGGGGCGGTGCTGGCCGGCGCCCCGGCGCAGGTCACCGCCACCGGACCGGCGGTGGTCGACCTCACGGCCCCGAGCGGCGACCCGGCCGTCGTCGCCGCACTCGACTGCTCGGCCTGCTCGGGTCCGGTCGCGGTGAGCAGCGTCGCCACCGGCAGCCGCTGGGTCGACGGTGCCGCACCGCTGACCGGGCAGTACCTGGTGGACCTCAGCCGCGGTGACGATCCCGGGCTGCTGGTCGAGGCCGAGGGTGAGTGGTCGCTGCGGGTGCTGGCGGCCGAGGACGTCCCGCCGTCGGCCGGTGTCCAGCAAGGCACCGGCCCCGCCGTGGTCCGGTTGACCGACACCGGGGCGCAGCTCTGGGTGCTGGCCGACGCCGAACTGACGGCCCGCGCCGTGGCGCTGACGGGCGATCGGCGGTCGATGAGCTTCGGTGCGGACGGCGGGGTGGAACAGACCCTCGAGCTGGCGGGGCCGGTGCTGGTGGGGCTGGACACCGCCGGTAGGTGGAGCGTGCAGCTCCGGCCATGAGCCGTAGGGGTGTCCCACCCAGAACGTCGGGCATGCGCACTCAGATCGACGCTGATCTTCCCGCTTCGCTCCACCGCTGTGCGTAGGGGGCCTACTCAGCAGGCTGAACCTGACAGGCAGTGTGCCCAGATCGTCTGGCGGCACCTGTCCTCTTGGGAGCCTCATTGTCCATCTCAGCCTCGCCTGGCAGCGCCCGTGCTGTCCGTGCGGTCGCCGGCCTGATCGTCGTCATCCTGACGGCTGTCGGACTGGTGACCATGCCCGCCTCCTCCGCCCGCGCCGTCACCGGCACCATCGACGCGCTGGGCATCAGCGTGACCGGTGACGGCACGGCGCCCGGTGTCGACGACACCGTCGACGGCAACGGCATCATCGGCACCAACGTCGCCGCCACCTTCGCCTGGTCGATCACCGCCAGCAACCTGGTCGACGGCACGATCAGCCAGACGCTGCCCGAGGGCTGGACCTGGTCACCAGCTCGCCGACCAACCTGAACTCGACCTCCGCCGTGTACTCGTCGAGCTACCAGGTCACCGACGGCGGGCGCACCCTGACCTCGACCATGTCCGTGCCGAACAGCACCATGGTCACGATCCCCGGGCTGAAGGCCACACCGGCCAACACGGTGCCCAACGGGAGCGTGTACACCCCGGAGCTGATCGGCACCGACGGCACCGGCACGAAGACCGCCACCGCCGCCGCGCTGACCGTGGCCAGCAAGCTGAAGGTGTTGGTCGCCGCCACCACCCCGAGCCTCACCACCCCGACCCGCTACGACTTCGGGTCCGGCACCGAGAAGGCCAGCAGCGTCTCCCTGGGTGTCCAGGTGCGCGCGGTCGTGGAGCAGGCGGGTTCCGGTGACCCGTCGACCCTCACGCTGCCGATCACGATCACGCTCAGCTACGACGGTCCGGTGGCGGACGCCGTCACGGTGAACGGCACCTCGGCCGCATACCTGCGGGTGGACAGCGTGGACGGCAACACCATCACGCTCAGTCTGTTGCAGATGCCGACCAGCACGGTTGAGCCGACCGTCTCGTTGTACTACCAGGCGGCCAAGCTCCCGCAGTCCGAGGCGGACGCCACGAACGTCACGTACACCACCAGCTACGACGCGGTGACCGCCGCCGACGGCAGCACGCTGCTGCCCGCCTACTCGGCGAGCAGGGCCATCCCGGTGTACTACGAGGAGAAGACCGACCCGGACCAGCTGTACAACGCCTCGGCGTCCGAGACCATCGGCGGGTACTCCGGCACCGCCGACCCGGTGGACACACTGCCGGTGGGGTGGCTGCCGTACGTCGACTGGACCACCATGAGCTCCGGTTCGCCGATCGGCAACGACGCGACCACCCTGCTGAGCACCCAGTACGTGCCCGCGTACTGGCGGGATGCCGGATCGGTCGGCGCGACGAACCTGGTCGGCTACCAGTTCTGGGACGGCTCGATCGGCACCCTGGTCGGCGACGCCTCGGACATCGCGGTGTTCACCGCCGCCCGACAGGCCGTGGATCCCGACCGGTACACCGTGCAGTACACCGCCGGGAACACCACCACCGATCCGGCCGCGAACACGTGGGTCGACTCCGTCGCGGCCGCCGGTGGTGCCGACGCGGTGCAGGGTGTCCGGGTGGTCCTGACCGACCCGTGGGCAGTGGGCGGGACGGCATCCAGCGCCACCCAGTTGCTGCTGAACGTCCCGGTCCAAGTGCACACCGATGCCCTCGGATCGACCACCTTCGCCACCACCGCGGTCTGGACGGCCGACGGCCAGGACACCCTGACCCGGGAGGCGAGCCTCGCTGTCACCCCTCTGGTCGTGTCGAGCCTGGTGGCGCCGACCGACGTGGTGATGAGCGGTAGCGACATCACGTACCTGGTGCGGCAGGGCTTCGGTCTGGGTCGCTTCACGCCCGCCACCACCGATCCGTTGGTGGTCGAGGACGTCAGTCTCACCGTGACCTTGCCGGCGGTGCTGACCACGGTCGACTACCAGGACGCACTGGACCAGGGCTGGACGCTGGTGTCGATGACCGACGCCGACTACGGCCCGGACGGTCTGCCCGCCACCAGCGACGACGTGAGCGGACCCGTCCTGGTGTTCGAGCACGACCCGATCACGGTGTCGAGCACGACCACCACGATGTACGCCTTCAACCTCCTCGGCACCACCGCCCTGGGCGCCCCCCGCCGATCGGGCATACGCCAACTCCGTGCTCACCTACTCGGTCGACCCCCTCGGGGACGGCACGGCCAAGGCGAGCGGATCGACCCGGATCACGCAGCTGCAGGCGCTGGCGGTCGACGGGACGGCCACCCCGACCGTGATCGAGACCGCCGACACCACGGTGCAATGGAACGCCAACTGGTACAACTACGGCGCGTCCACCGCGAACCAGGCGGGTTACCTGCTGGACGTGCTGCCGTACGAGGGTGACAGCCGGGGCACCAGCACCTCCGCGACCCTGAGCCTGGCCAGCGTCGAGCTGCTCGGCGATCTGGCCGACAGCGCGATCGAGGTCACCAGCACCGACCCCGCGAGCATCGGCACCCAGGGGGCCGGAGCCACCTGGGCGCCGCTGACCGCCGACACGGACATGTCCACTGTGACCGCGGTGCGGGTCGCCACCCCGGCGAGCGGTGCGGCCGGCACCGTGCGTCTGGTGCTGAACGCCACCGGTCAGCACGGCGGCGACGTGCTCGCCAACAGCGCCGAGGCGTGGGTCGGCAGCAGCGTCAGCGTGTCCAGCCCGAGCTACCCGGTGCAGGTGGTCAGTTCCACCGTGACCGGCACGCTGTGGAACGACGCGGACGGTGACGGCATCCGCGGCTCCGGTGAGAACGGCATCGGCGGTGTGCTGATCACCCTGGTCGGTGCCGACGGCGTCGAGCACAGCACCCGGACCGACGCGCAGGACGGGTACACCCTCACGCAGCTGAGCAGCGGCGACTACACCCTCACCGCCGACGGCTCGACCTTCCCGAACCCGGTGCTGCAGACCGCCGGTATGGGCGACACCCTGGGCAGCGGTGCGACGGTCAGCGTGCCGCAGGACAGCACGGTCGCCGAACAGGACTTCGGCTACCACGAGGCCGACGCGGCGATCACGCTCGACGCCACCGGCACCGCACCGGAGTCCGCGAAGGCCGGGGACACCGTCACGCTGACCTTCACCGTGACCAACACCGGCAACACCCCGGTCTCGGAGGTGGCGGTCGGACACGGGCTGGACGCGGCACAGAGCAACGGCAGCTGGGCCTGGCCCGGCACCGCCGGGACCCTGGCGGCCGGCGAGTCGGCGACCTACACCGTCGACTACACGCTGTCCCAGGCCGATGTGGACGCCGGGCGGGTGTCGACTACCGGCACCGCCACCGCCGATTACGCGGGCACCGGGCTGACGGCCACGGAGGAGGTGGCGGTCAGCTTCGACGCCGCCGCTGCCATGACCAGCACGGTGACCGGTGTCCTGGACGGCGCCGCGAAGGCCGGGGCCGGGAACACCTGGTCGGCCACGCTGACCAACACCGGCGCCGTCACGCTCACCGGCCTGACCGGCAGCGACGGCACCGACGGCACCGTCACCTGGACCGGTGTGCCGACCAGCCTGGCGCCGGGGGAGTCGGTCACCGTGACCGGGACCTCGACCCTGACCCAGGCGCAGGTGGACGCGGGGTCGGCGAGCGGGGCGATCACCGCCACCGCGGAGCAGGCCACGTCGACCGGCTCGGGTGCGGTGACCTTCGCTCCGGAGTCCACCGTGACCGTCGACCTCACGGTGAACGGCGAGCACCAGGCAGCACCGGGTCTGATCGTCACGGACAAGGACGCGCTGACCTGGTCGGCGACCGTGACCAACACCGGTGACACCACGCTCACCGGGATCACCCTGGTCGACGCCGATGGTCTGACCGGCATCACCCTGGCGGACCGGACGCTGGCGCCGGGGGAGTCGGCGGTCGTCACCGGGACGACCACCGCCGCGCTGGGCGAGCACACCGGCACCGTGACGGTCACCGCCGTTGGCGGCCCGGACGGTGCGACGATCACCGCCACCGACGCGGCGACCTACACCGCCGAACCGATCAGCGCCTCGTCCATCACCGGGCAGGTGCGTGCCGACCTCGACGGAGACGGCGAGCTGACCGCCGACGAGCCGGGGATCGCGGGCGTCACCGTCACGCTGTCCACCGGGGCGACCACCACCACGGACGCCGACGGGACCTATCGGTTCGGCGGGCTGGTGGCCGGCGACTACACCGTCACCGTCGACCGGTCGACGGTGAACGCCGGGCGCGCGGCGGTGACCGTCTCCCCGGCGGGCAGCGACTCCGCCGCGGTGACCGTGGCCGAATCGCAGGCACTGACCGGCGTCGACTTCGGCTACGACCTCCTGGAGTCCGGGATGTCGGTGACCGCCGAGCTGACGCCGCTGCCGGCCGACCCGATCGCCGGTGACCCGGTGACCATCACCTACACGATCACCAACACCGGGGAGAACACCCTGACCGACCTCGGGGTGGACACCGCGCTGGCCGGTGCCGAGCTCACCTGGACCTGGCCCGGGACCCCGGGTGAGCTGGCTCCGGGTGAGTCGGTGACCGTGGTGGTCAGCAGCGTGCTGACCGAGGAGCAGGTGGCGGCGGGGACCCTCGCCGTGACCGGCACCGCCACCGGGACGGACATCGCTGCCGAGACCGTCACCGCCAGTGCCGATGTCTCCGCCGAGCTGGTCACCGCCTCCGCGGTCACTGTCTCGGAGGTCGGCGTGCTGGCCGGTGAGGCAGTGGTCGGCGGCACCGTGACCTGGACAGCCACCGTGACCAACACCGGTCCGGCCACTCTGACCGGGGTGAGCCTCGGCGCGGGCTGGACGCTGGACTGCGACGGCACCCTGGCACCGGGGGCGAGCGCCACGGCGACCGCGACCAGTGTCCTGACCCAGGCGGATCTGGACGCGCACCTGGTCGGCTCGCAGGTCACCGTCACCGCGATCACTCGCTCCGGGGCGACCCTGACCGCGGCCGCGCAGGCCGAGGTGCAGGTCCCCGCGGCGTCGGCGATCGGCGTTCGTGTGCTGATCGGTGACCAGGAGTACCCGACCGGCACGGGTGCCGCGGTGACCACCGGTGACGAACTGGAGGTCTCGGCGGTGATCACCAAAACCGGGGCGACCACCCTGACCGGGATCACCCTGTCGGACGAGGTCGCGTGGCAGCTGCCCGCCGGCTTCACCGGCAACCTGGCACCGGGCGAGTCGCTCACCGTCACCGCGACGCAGACCGCCGTGGCCGGATCGCACACGCTCACCGTGACCGCGACCGGCACCGAAGCGGGCAGCACGGTGACCGGCACCGGCACCGCGGTGTACACGGCGTCCGACCGGGGGCAGGACGACCCGCCGCGGGCGGACCCGCCGACGACGCGGAACCCGCCGCACGACGCTCCGCCGTCGACCACCACGAAGCTGGCGATCACTGGTGCCAGCGTCGGCGGCGCTGGGCTGGTCGCCCTGCTGCTGGTCGGGCTAGGTGCGCTGCTGCGGCGTCGCGCGAGCCGTCACGAGGCCTGATCCAGGTCGGTCGTGAACGAACGGGGTCCGGGGATTCACCCGGGCCCCGTTCGTCTTCGGGTGGCCGCATGACCAGCGGCGATGCATCGTGGACCCCAGGTGCCTGACCTGCGGGTGAACCCCGGGCGGTTGCCTCATCCCCACTGAGCGCGGGCCGATCAGGTCCGATGACGGGGGTGTGTGCCGAGAACCGAGGAGTCCCCACAATGCTGTCCCGATCCCGAGTCGCGTCGTCGCTCGCCGCCCTGGAACTGTCCGAATCCCGGGCGAATGTCGACGCCGTGACCGCCGTGGTGCTCGCGCTGGCCCAGGCGCACACCTCCCAGGACGCCGTGCGCGTGGCCCTCGATGTGGTGCGGGAGCGGTTCGGCTGGGCGTACGGGTCCTACTGGCGGATCGCCGAGGACAACGCGCTGCACTTCGCCCAGGAGTCCGGTGACGCCGGGCAGGAGTTCCGACAGGTCACCCGCTCGGCATCGTTCACCGAGGGCGTCGGACTCTCCGGCCGCGCCTGGCGGGCGCGGGAGCTGGTGTTCGTCGCCGATCTGGGTGAGCTGACCGACTGCGTGCGCTCGCCCGCCGCCCAGCGCGCCGGGGTGCGGTCCGGGATCTGCTTCCCGCTGACCGAGGACGGCCAGGTCACCGGCACGATGGACTTCTTCAGCACCGAGACCCTCGCCCCGTCCGCGCAACGGTTGGAGACCCTGCGCGCGATCGGCGTCCTGGTCTCCCAGGCGATCGAGCGGATCGCCACCGCCGAGCGCCAGGCCGACGCGGCACAGGACATCGCGGCGGTGAACCGGGTCATCCACGAGGTGACCAGCGCCGACACCGCACAGGACGCGATCAGCCGCGCCCAGGTCGCGATCAAGGAGGGCTTCGGCTGGGCGTACTCCTCGGTGTGGGAGCTGGACGAGCACCAGCGTGCCCTCACCTTCCTGCAGGAGCTGGGCGACGCCGGGGCGGAGTTCCGTCAGGTGACCCGGACCGCCTCCTTCGCCGAAGGGGTCGGACTGGCCGGACGTGCCTGGCGGGCACGGGACCTGGTGTTCGTCGCCGATCTGGGCGAGCTGACCGACTGCGTGCGCGCACCGGCCGCCCAGCGCGCGGGGGTGAAGTCGGGCGTGTGCCTGCCGATCCAGGTCAACGGACGGGTCGTCGGCACTATGGACTTCTTCGCCACCCGGACGCTGGACCTGTCCGACAGCCGCCGCGAGGCGCTGCGGAACACCGCCTTCCTGGTCGGACAGGCGCTGGAGCGGCACGCCGCCGCGGCGCGACTGCACACCGCGGGCCAGGAGCTGGTCACCTCGATCCAGGAGGTGGAGCGCAATGTGCTGGCCGCCACCACCGTCGCCGGTGACGGGCAGCGCCTGGCCGACGACGCCAACCGTGAGGTCGCCGGACTCGGTGCGTCGAGTGCCGAGATCAGCGAGGTGGTGACCGTGATCCAGCAGATCGCCGCCCAGACCAACCTGCTCGCCCTGAATGCCACCATCGAGGCGGCGCGGGCCGGGGAGGCAGGCCGCGGCTTCGCCGTGGTGGCACACGAGGTGAAGGAGCTCGCCAACGAGACCGCCGCCGCCACCACGCAGGTCGGGGAGAAGGTGCGCACCATCCAGCAGCAGGTGGACGGAGTGATCTCCTCGCTGGCCAAGATCGGCGGCGTGGTCGAGCGGATCAACGAGACCCAGCAGACCATCGGCGGGGTGCTGACCGAGCAGGTGGCGGTCACCAAGGCGATCCTGGACTGACACAGCCCGACACAGCCCGACACAGCCCGGCGCAGCCCGACACGGCCCGGCGCAGCCCGACACGGCCCGGCGCAGCCCGATGAGGCCGACGCGGGTTCGACGCCAGCGGGGCCGGGTGATCACGACAGGTGATCACCCGGCCGCTGCGATACTGGACGGATGACCGACGACCTGTTCGCCGCCCTGCGATGCGAGCCGGAGATCCCGTCGCCGGATCTGGTCGCCGTCGACGCCGCCGACCGGTTGATCCTGGACGAGGCGGCACCGGCGCTGGCGGATGCCGCGCCGGGGACGGTGGTGGTGATCGGTGACCGGTACGGGGCACTCACCCTGGGTGCGGCAGCGCGCTTCGGCCTGACCGGGCTGCGCAGCCACTCCGACCGGCTGACCGGTGAACTGGCGCTCGCGGCCAACGCCGAACGGGCCGGGATGACCGCCGCGTACCGGTCATGCGATCTGGTGCCCGAGCTGGTCGCGGGTGCCCGGGTGGTGGTGCTCGCACTGCCCCGGTCACTGGACGCGCTGGACGAGGTCGCCGGCCTGATCGCCGCCCATGCCGACCCGCAGGTGGTCCTGGTCGCCGGGGGTCGGGACAAGCACATGTCACCGGCGATGAACGAGGTGCTGGGCCGTCATTTCTCGGCGGTGCACGCCAGCCGGGGTCGGCAGAAGTCCCGGGTGCTGCACGCCAGCGGCCCCGCCTCGGCGCCGGTCCGGTGGCCGGTCTCCGTGCGGCACGACGACCTGGGGCTGACCGTCTGCGCGCACGGGGCGGCCTTCGCCGGGGCGCGGATCGACATCGGCACCCGCTTCCTGGTCGAGCACCTGGCGGCGGCGGTGCCGGATGCCCGGCAGGCTGTCGACCTGGGCTGCGGCACCGGGGTGCTCGCCGGGACGCTCGCGCTGCGCCGACCGGACATCGGGGTGATCGCCACCGACGAGTCGGCCGCCGCCGTCGCCTCCGCCCGCGCCACCGTCGCCGCCAACGACCTGACCGACCGGGTGCGGGTGCAGCGGGCGCGGGGGACCGACGGCATCGCCGCCGGCAGCGTCGACCTGGTGCTGCTGAACCCGCCCTTCCACATCGGGGCGGCAGTGGAGGACTCCCTGGCGCGCGAGCTGTTCGCCGCCGCCGCCCGGGTGCTGCGGCCCGGTGGGGAACTCTGGTGCGTGTGGAACTCCCACCTGCGGTACCGCCCGAGCCTGGACGCGCTGGTCGGACCGACCCGCCAGGTCGCCCGGAACCCGAAGTTCACCGTGACGGCGTCGACGCGCCGCTGACCGCCCCCGGGCCCCGAACCCGACCGACTCGGGTCCGCCGGTCCGCGACCCCGCCCGACTCGGGTCCGCCGGTCCGCGACCCCGCCGTCCGGTCCGGCGAACCCTGCTGGCCCGGGTTCGCAGCTGCGGGGCCGGGATCAGGAGGTGAGGGCGGCGAGGAAGCCGTGGTAGGCGGGTTTGGCCTGCAGGTCGTCGTCGAAGAGCAGGGGTGCCTCCAGCGGTCGGTCGCGGGGCCAGCTGCGCAGCCAGGTCCGGGTGTCGTAAAGGCCCCAGACGCTGATGAACTCCGGGTCGTGGGCGAGGAAGGTCTCCACCAGCTGCCGCACCAGGGTGCCCTGTGCGGTGAGCTGGTCGGCGGTGACCGTGTCGAGCTGCTGGTCGGGCGCGGTGAGGGCCACGTCGAGTTCGGTGATCGCCTGCCGCAGACCGAGGTCCGCCACCGCATCCAGCGTGGCGTCCACCTGAGCGACCGACGACCCGACCCGCAGGTGCATCTGGTGGCCCACCGCGTCGATCGGCACCCCGTCGGCGATCAGCGTGCTCAGCAGGGACGACAGGGCGCGGCGGCGGTCCGGGGCGTCGGTGTCGTAGTCGTTGAGGACGAGCGTGACATCGGGACCGAAGACCGCACGGGCGGTGTCGAAGGCAGTGCCGATGTAGGTCGGGCCGAGGACGTCGTACCAGCGGGAATGACGCAGACCGTCGCCCTCCCCGGGGTCCAGTGCCTCGTTGACCACGTCCCAGGAGTTCACCGGGTTCGCTGCGCCGTAGCGCTCGGTCAGGTGCTCGGCAATGGCCTGCATATGGGCGCGCATGCGGTCCCGGAGCAGCTGTTGGTCGGCCGGGTCCGCGGTCAGAGGGCGGCCGTCCGGGTCGGTGAAGAACCAGTCCGGCGTCGACCGGTGCCAGACCAGGGTGTGGCCGTGCACCGCCAGGCCGTGCGCGACCGCGAAGTCCAGGATCGTGTCCATCGGACCGAAGTCGAACTGCCCCTCGGTGGGCTGCACCACCGACGGCTTCATCGCGTTCTCGGCGGTGAGCTGATCGAAGTGCCGCAGCAGCAGCTCCGCCGGGCGGCCGGACAGGTCCTGCTCGGCGACCGCGGTGCCGATCGGCACGTCGGTGGATCCGGCCAGCGAGGCGATCTCCGTCTGGACCGGCGGTGTCGGCCGGGACACCCGGACCTCGTCCAGTCGCAGGTCGGCGAGGGTATCGGCGCTCTCCAGGTACAGCCGCCACTGACCGTCGGTGGTGTCGGCGGGCAGGGTGACGGTGCCGGTCAGCTCGGTCCAGCCGTCGGCGGTGGCCCGTGCGTCCGCAACGTGCCAGAACTGCTCGGCGTCCCCCGTGCGTTGCAGGGTCATGCGCACGGTGCCGGAGCGCACGGCACCGGGATCGTCACCACCGCCCTGGCCCAGCCGGACCCAGGCGGCGACGGTGTGCTGGATGCCGGGGGAGACCAGCCCGGTGACATCCACCTGTGCCCCGTTCCACGGCGCCGACCGGCCGGTCACCAGCAACGACCCGGTCCCGGTGTGCGGCACCTCCTCGGAGCGGAGCGCCTCGACGCCCTCACCCAGGGGTTCCCAACCCGCCGCGTCCTGCTCCGGGTCGTCGAAGTCGGTGGTCAGCACCGTGCTCAGCTCGGTGGGGACGACGGGGGTGACGCTCGGTGTGGGCTGCATGGTGGCACTCGCGGTGGGGGTCGGGGCCGGGGGATCGCGCAGGACCAGGACCACCAGCACGACGGCGACGACGGTGAGGGCGACGGTGCCGAGGATCAGGGCCGGACGGCGCACGGGGAACCTCTCGGTCGGCGGAGGGTGCGGGGGTCGGCGTCCCCCGGGTGGGTGTCGAAGTCGTGACATCGGCCCCGAGTTCGGCATCGAGGACAGCGACCTCGGGGCGGGACTGCCGAACTCGGCGGCGGAAGCCGAAGCGGCCGGGGGATGGGTGCTGGCGGAGGCGGGCGGCGGGCCGGGCGTGAGTGGCGGGGTGGGTGCGGGCGGAGGCGGGTGGTGGGGTGGGTGCGGTGCGGTGCGGTGCGGTGCGGTGCGCCCACGATAGGGCGGGTGGTGCCGGATCCGCGCGATGCGTCGGTCCGGGACCCTCGTCCCTTGGCGCGCGGTCGCGATTCGACGCATGGTGGAGATGGCAACGTCGAGGAGGGCGTCATGCGGAGCGCGATCGTGGTCGGGTACGACGGGTCGCCGCAGGCCGCCACCGCCGTGCGGTGGGCGGCCGCCCGGGCCAGGGAACGCGGCAGGCCGGTCGAGGTGGTGTGCGCCTGGGGATTCGCCGGGCAACCGAATGGTGGAGCCGGGGACACCTGGCTCGGTCGACGGGTGGTCGAGCAGGTCCGGGAGGTGCCCGCCGAAGGGGCACGGATCGCGGCCGAGGCGGCGCCGGAGATCACGGTGCGGCCGGTGCTGGACTTCGGCTCGCCGGTGGCGGTGCTGACCGAGCGGGCGATCCATGCGCCGATGGTGGTGATCGGTCGCCACGGAGCGGGTCGCCGTGGCGGTCCGCTGATCGGGTCGGTGGCCTCCGGTGTGCTGCACAATGCGCCGACGGCGGTGGCCGTGGTGCCGGATGCCGCGCCGATCCGGCAGGGACCGGTGGTGGTCGGCTTCGACGGGTCGCCGGCATCCTTCGTCGCGATCGAGGAGGGGCGCGACGCCGCGGAGGCGTTGGGCGTCCCGTTGCAGGTCCTGGTGGCGTGGACCGCGGTGGCGCAGACCTCGGCGCCGCCGTTGTGCGGCCTGCGAGCGCCGTCCACCGCCGAGGGTGCCCGGCTCGCGGCGCAGCAGGTCGCCGACCGGGCGGTGAGCTGGTGCGCCACCCGGCCGGAGCTGCGCACCGAGGTGCGGCTGGTCGAGGGGCGCACGCAGGACGTGCTGGTGCGACGGTCGGCGGATGCGGCGCTGGTGGTGGTCGGCGCCCGGGGACGGAGTGGGTTCGTCAGCCTCGTGCTCGGGTCGGTGAGCCGCGCGGTGGCCCACCGCGCCGAGTGCCCGGTGCTGGTGACCCGGGACCCGGAGGCGGTGAGCCGGGCGATCGGGGCGCTGTCGGCGGTGCCTCGACAGCGCGGCGGGCCGGCGGAGGACGCCCCGGTGGCACCGGAACGGACGGCGCGCTGAGTCGCGCGGTCCGGGGTGTTCCGGCTGGGCGCTGTGGAGCGGGCGCGGGTCCACTCGTTCCGGTGGTGGTCACGCCGCGCCGGTCGGGGCCTCGGTCGGGCCGGTCACACCGCGTAGGTCGGGGCCTCGGTCGGGTCGGTCACACCTCGCTGGTCGCCGGCGGGGTCCCGTCGGACCGTCACTCCCGTGGTGCGGCGGTGCTGCCCCGTTCCACCAGCCGGGTCGGCACCACGATCCGCTGATCGGAGAGCTGCTCGTGGTGCCGGATCTGGCGTAGCAGCAGGTCCATCAGCTGGTGCCCGATCAACTGGAAGTCCTGCTGCACCGTGGTCAGCGGCGGCCAGAGGAACTCGGCGAGCGGGATGTCGTCGAAGCCGACCACCGACACGTCCTGCGGCACCCGTAGCCCGGCCTCGGAGAGCGCGCGGATCAACCCGGCGGCCATCTCGTCGTTGGCGGTGAAGACGGCGGTGATCCGGTCGCGGCGGGCGGCGGCGGCGATCCGCTGGCCCTGCTGGTAGCCAGAGCGGGCCGACCAGTCGCCGCGCAGGGGTTCGGGCACGGCGCGGCCGGAACCGATCAGGTGTTCGCGCCAGGTCTCGACCCGGATCTCGGCCGGAGCGGAGCTGACCGGTCCGGCGAGGTGGTGCACGGTGCGGTGGCCGAGGTCGAGCAGGTGTTGCACGGCCAGGTGGGTGCCGGTGACCTGGTCGGCGCCGACGGCGGGGTGGTGCCCGGCGAACCGGCTGTCGGACACGACCACCGGGACCCGGGGCGGCAGGGCGAGGTTGGTCGGGGTCGCCGTCTCGGCGCGGATGATGACCAGCCCGTCGATGGACTGGTGCGACAGCCGGGCGGCGGCCTCGGTGACCTCGTCGGAGGAGGGCGAGCTGACGTCGACCAGGCTGACCGTGTAGCCCTCGGCCCTGGCTGCCTCGACCACGGCCTCGACGGTGCGGGACTCGCCGGTGCGGGCCAGGCGGTGGGCGATCATCCCGATGGTCCCGAAGCTGCCGGATCGCAGCGCGCGGGCGGCGTGGTTCGGCGAGTACCCGAGCTCGTCCATCGCCGCGAGGACCCGGTCGCGGGTGGCGGGCCGGACGTTGTCGGCACCGGTGGACACCCGGGACACGGTCTGGGCGGAGACACCGGCCAGCCGAGCGACGTCGGCGATGGACGGGTTGGGGCGGGAGACCCGGGACATGCGGCGATGGTAGCGGTGATGACGTGAACATCCGAGCGGAACGGGTGAAATGGTGACGTCACCATTCCGTGACCCTCCCGGTGTTGACGGCGGTCCCGGCGCTGTGGCAGCGTGACGCCGCACCGGATGTTGACGTCAACATCAGCCCACGAAGGAGTGGCCCCCGTGACGCAGACCGTCCCACCCGCCCTGGCGAGACCCGCCGTGGCGGCCCCCGCTCGACGTAGTGCCCGGGGTGTCTCCCGGCGCTGGACCGGGTGGGGATTCGTCGGACCGTTCATGATCGTGTTCGCCCTGGTGTTCCTGGCACCCATCGGCTACTCGATCTACCTCAGCCTGTTCCGCCAGCAGCTGGTGGGCGGCAACGCCTTCGTCGGTCTGGACAACTACACCCGGGCGTTCAGCGACCCGCAGCTGTGGTCGGCGGCCGGTCGGGTGGCGCTGTTCCTGGTGGTCCAGGTGCCGATCATGCTCGGCATCGCGCTGCTGGTCGCGCTGGCCATCGACTCCGGGCGGCTGTACGGCAAGAGCTTCTTCCGGATCTCGATCTTCCTGCCCTACGCGGTGCCGGCCGTGGTCGCCACCCTGATGTGGGGCTTCATGTACGGCACCCGGTTCGGCCTGATCGGCAACATCAACGACGCCTTCGGGATCAGCCTCCCGAACCCGCTGTCACCCGATCTGGTGCTCGCCTCGATCGGCAACATCGTGACCTGGGAATTCGTCGGCTACAACATGCTGATCTTCTACTCGGCGCTGCGGGTGATCCCGCACAGCCTGTACGAGGCGGCGGAGATCGACGGCGCCGGGCAGTGGCGGATCATCTCTGCGATCAAGCTCCCGGCGATCCGGGGCGCGCTGGTGATCGCCACCATCTTCTCGATCATCGGGTCGTTCCAGCTGTTCAACGAGCCGAGCATCCTGCAGTCGTTGGCGCCGAACGCGATCACCACGTCCTTCACCCCGAACCTGTACGCCTACTCGCTCGGCTTCTCCGGCCAGCAGTACAACTACTCGGCGACGGTCGCGATCATCATGGGCGTCCTCACGATGATCGTCGCGTATGTCGTCCAGCTCCGCGGCATGCGGAAGGAGTCGTGACGATGTCCGCCACCGCCCTGCGCACCCGCACCCCGAGGGCCGACAAGCCCCGCACCCGACGCAGCCCGTTGCTCACCGTGCTGACCAGCATCGTGCTGCTCTACAGCCTGGTGCCCCTGGCCTGGCTGCTGATCAACGCGACCAAGACCCAGAACTCGCTCTTCGACTCCTTCGGCCTGTGGTTCAGCGGCGACTTCGCGCTGTTCAGCAACATCGCCGACACGCTCACCTACCAGGACGGCATCTTCGTCCGCTGGCTGCTGAACACGATCCTGTACGTGGTGGTCGGCGCCGGGGGAGCGACGCTGCTGGCGGTGCTCGGCGGTTACGGCCTGGCCAAGTTCCGGTTCCCGGGCAAGAAGGCCGTGTTCGCCATCGTGATCGGCGCGGTGGCCGTGCCGGGCACCGCGCTGGCCGTCCCGACCTTCCTGATGTTCAGCAAGATGGGCATCACCAACACGCCCTGGTCGGTCATCATCCCGTCCCTGATCTCCCCGTTCGGGCTGTACCTGATGTGGACCTTCGCCGCCGAGGCGATCCCGACCGAGCTGATGGAGGCGGCGCGGGTCGACGGTGCCAGCGAACTGCGCACCTTCGGCCAGATCAGCCTGCCGTTGCTCGGCCCCGGCATCGTCACGGTGCTGCTGTTCACCATGGTCGCGACCTGGAACAACTACTTCCTGCCGCTGATCATGCTGAAGAACCCCGACTGGTATCCGCTCACCCTCGGGCTCAACGCCTGGAACGCGCAGGCAGCCACTGCCGGTGGCCAGGCCATCTTCAACTTGGTGATCACCGGTGCCCTGCTGACCATCCTCCCGCTGGTCGTCGCCTTCCTCCTGCTGCAGCGCTATTGGCAGTCGGGGCTGGCGGCCGGCTCCGTCAAGGAATGACCCACCCCTTCTACACAATGATGTGAGGAACTGGCATGTCTCATCGCACCCTCTGGCGCACTGCCGCCGTGGTCGGGGCCCTCGCCCTGGGCCTGACCGCCTGCTCGTCCGGCTCCGACTCCGGCGGTGACTCCACCGACGCCGCCGCCGACGGCGGGAAGCTCACCGTCTGGGCCTGGGACAACACGGTCGAGCCGATCGCCGAGCAGTACATGAAGGAGAACCCGGACGTCACCATCGACGTGGTGAACGCCGGCACCGGCAACGACCAGTACACCGCGCTGCAGAACGCCGTCGCCGCGGGATCCGGGGTGCCGGACATCGCGCAGATCGAGTACTACGCGCTGCCGCAGTTCGCCCTCGGCGGTGCGCTGGCCGACCTGTCCGACCTGGGCGCCTCCGACCTGGACGGCACCTTCAGCCCCGGACCGTGGAACGCCGTGCAGTCCGGCGACGGGATCTACGGCCTGCCCGCCGACTCCGGCCCGATGGCGATGTTCTACAACACCACCGTCTTCGAGAAGTACGGCATCGAGATCCCGACCACCTGGGACGAGTACGTCGCCGCGGCGAAGGCCCTGCACGCCGCCGACCCGAACGTCTACATCACCAACGACACCGGTGACGCCGGCTTCACCACCAGCATGATCTGGCAGGCCGGCGGCAAGCCGTACAGCGTGAAGGGCACCGACGTCACCGTCGACTTCACCGACGAGGGCTCCGCGAAGTTCGCCGGGCTGTGGCAGCAGCTGATCGACGACGACCTGCTGGCCCCGATCAGCTCCTGGTCCGACGAGTGGTACCAGGGCCTGGGCAACGGCACCATCGCCACCCTGACCATCGGCGCCTGGATGCCGGGCAACCTGGAGTCCGGTGTCGCGCAGGCCGCGGGGCAGTGGCGGGTCGCCCCGATGCCGCAGTGGGAGGCGGGGCAGTCGGCCACCGCGGAGAACGGCGGCTCCGGTCTGTCGGTCACCGAGGCATCGGCGAACAAGGAGCTCGCCTACGACTTCCTGCACTACGCCACCGTCGGTGACGGCGTCGCCACCCGGATCGAGATGGGCGGATTCCCGGCGACCACCGCTGACCTGCAGTCCGACGAGTTCCTGAACAAGGAGTTCGACTACTTCGGCGGGCAGAAGATCAACGAGGTCCTCTCCCAGTCGGCGGAGGACGTCGTGGAGGGCTGGCAGTACCTGCCCTACCAGGTCTACGCCAACAGCATCTTCAACGACACCGTGGGCCAGGCGTACGTCTCCGGCACCACGCTGACCGAGGGACTGGCCGACTGGCAGCAGAAGACGATCAGCTACGGCAACGAGCAGGGCTTCACGGTCAAGTGATGAACAGCAGGTTCGAGATCGGCGAGCAGGACTTCCTGCTGGACGGGAAGCCGTTCCAGGTCATCTCCGGGGCGCTGCACTACTTCCGGGTCCACCCGGACCAGTGGGCGGACCGGATCCGCAAGGCCCGGCTGATGGGGTTGAACACCATCGAGACCTACGTGGCGTGGAACTTCCACGCCCCGAGGCCCGGGGTGTTCGACCTCACCGGGCAGCGGGACCTGGGCCGGTTCCTGGACCTGGTCGCCGCCGAGGGGATGTACGCCATCGTCCGGCCCGGCCCGTACATCTGTGCGGAGTGGACCGGCGGCGGACTGCCCGGGTGGCTGCTGGCCGATCCCGAGGTCGGGGTGCGCCGGCACGAGCCGCGCTACCTCGCCGCGATCGCGGAGTACTACGACCAGCACCTGCCACTGGTGGCCGCCCGGCAGATCGACCACGGTGGGCCGGTCATCGCCGTGCAGGTGGAGAACGAGTACGGCGCCTACGGCGAGGACGCGGAGTACCTGCGCGCCCTGATCAAGCTGGTCCGCGGCCACGAGATCACCGTGCCGTTGCTCAGCTGCGACCAGGCCGACGATGCGATGCAGGAGCGGGGCTCACTGCCCGAGCTGCACCGCACCGTCACCTTCGGTTCCCGGGCCACGGAGAAGCTGGCACTGCTGCGGCGGCACCAGCCCACCGGGCCGCTGATGTGCATGGAGTTCTGGAACGGCTGGTTCGACTCCTGGGGGCAGCACCACCACGTCGCCCCGCCGGAGACGAACGCGCAGGACCTGGACGATCTGCTCGCCCAGGGCGCGTCGGTGAACCTGTACATGTTCCACGGTGGGACCAACTTCGGTCTGACCAACGGGGCGAACGACAAGGGCACCTACCTGCCGATCACGACCAGCTACGACTACGACGCGCCGCTGGCCGAACACGGTGCGCCGACCGCGAAGTACCACGCCATGCGGTCGGTGATCGCCCGGTACGCCCCGGTGCCGGAGGAACTGCCCGCCGACCCGGAACCGGCGCCGGAGTTCGCGGTCACGCTGTCGACCGGGCTGTCGTTGCTGGACGCGATCGACGCCGGTCTGCTCGGCGACACCCGGCACTGGGACCGGCTGCCGACGATGGACGACGCCGAGCAGTGGGACGGCCTGATCGCCTACCGCACCACGATCACCGCACAGGACGCGGTGCTCACGGTGGGGGAGGCACGGGATCGGGCGGTGGTGCTGCTGGACGGCGAACCGGTCGGCGTGCTGTCCCGCACCACGCACGACACCACGGTGTCGCTGCCGCGCCGGGCCGGTGAGCTGACGGTGCTGGTCGAGGACCAGGGCCGGGTCAATTACGGGCAGCGGATCGGTGAGGCCAAGGGGCTGATCGGCGGTGCCCGGACCGCGGTCCGGGAGCTGACCGACTGGGACACGGTGTCCCTGGCCCTCGACCCGCTGGGGTCGGAGCTGCTGTCCGCCCTCGACCGCGGTGCCCGGCTCGACCCGTCCGCACCGGTGTCCGGTCCGGTGCTGGTCGCGGGCAGCTTCGACACCGTGGCGGGTGCCGATCACTTCCTGCGCACCGACGGCTGGGGCAAGGGACTGGTCTGGGTGAACGGCTTCCTGCTCGGCCGGTACTGGTCGGCCTCACCCACCGGGACGCTGTACGTGCCCGGTCCGTTGCTCCGGGAGCGCGACAACCGGATCGTGATCCTGGACCTGCACGGTGCCGCGCGGCCACGGGTCGGCTTCGTCGCCGGACCGGATCTGGGCCCGAGCGAGGAGTGACGACAGCGGCGGGGCCGGGTGGTGCGCGCACCACCCGGCCCCGCCGCGCTGTCAGGACAGTCGGGCCAGCAGCCCGGCGACCACGGTGGCCGACCGCTCCGCGGCGTCGTCCACATGGGTCAGGAAGTCGTCGGCGCCGGCCGGGCCGCACAGGTCGGAGATGCCCCGGACCGCCAGGAACGGCACGCCGTAGACGTGCGCCACCTGGGCCAGGGCGGTGGTCTCCATGTCGGTGGACAGACCGGAGGGGAACTGCTCCCGCACCGGGCCGACCAGCTGCGCGTCGACGAACTGGTCGCCGGAGAGCATCAGCCCGGCCCGCAGCGTCAGGTCGCCCACCTCGGCGGCCAGGGCCGCCCGGCGCAGCTCGGGGTCACCGGTGTACACCGGCGGCATCCCCGGCACCTGGCCCAGCGCGTAGCCGAACGCCCGGGCGTCGGCGCCGGTGTACAGGTGCTCCGTGCCGACCACGACCTCGCCGACGTGCACCCCGGCCTGCACGCCGCCGGCGGACCCGGCGGAGATCAGGGCGGCGGGCTGCCCACCGGCAGCGCTGACCAGGACCAGGGCGGCCGAGGCGGCGGAGGCGGCGTTGGCCAGTCCGATCCCGCCGCGTACCAGCAGCACCGGCTGCCCGGACAGCTCGATCTCGTGGTGCTCGGCACCACCCACGGTCACCGGCTCGGCGATGTGGTCCGCCCGCTCCAGGAACGGCGCCGCCTCGTCCGGCATCGCGACGGCGATCACCGCGCGCACATGCGTCAGGCTCATGCGGTGACCTGGCTCCACTCGTCGCGGTGGGCGAGGAAGGTCGTCGCCGCCTCCTGCGCGCCGGTCAGGGTGTGGTTGGCGCCCCAGCCGCACTGCACCTCGTTGGCGGCGGGCACCTCGGTGGCGGTGGTGATGTCGGTGAGGGTGGCGGCGACGAGCTCCTGCACTTCCTCCTGCGCCCACTCGCCCTGCAGGATCAGGTAGAAGCCGGTCTGGCAGCCCATCGGGGAGAAGTCGATCACCCGGTCGGAGTGGTTGCGGGAGTGCTCCGCGAACATGTGCTCCAGCGAGTGCACCACCGGCATCTCCAGGTGGGCCTTGTTCGGCTGGGTGAAGCGCACGTCGAACTTGCTGATCACGTCACCGGCGGGCAGCACCTTCTTGTCCGCGAGCCGGATGTACGGCGCGGCGACGGTGCGGTGGTCCAGGTTGAACGACTCGACGTTCATGCGGGGCTGGTTCACGGATGCTTCCTCTGCTCGGGGCCAGACCGATCCATTGTGCAGCGTGCGGGGTCGGCGTGGCATTCCCGGTCCAGCGATTCGTGCCGCCCGGTCAGCCGAACCTGGCGGCCCGGCGCGGTCGCGGCCGGTCCCGGCCGGTCGTGCGGTGCTCGACCAGCTCCAGCAGTCGCACCACCCGCCCGCGGTGCGGCGCCCACGGCCCCAGGGCGTCCAGCACCTCGTGCTGCTCGACCCGGTGCCCGACCGCGGCGGCGACCAGGCGGGGCAGATGCAGGTCGCCCACGGACACCGCATCCGGGTCGCCCAACACCCGGCGGGCCACCTCGGCGGCGGTCCACGGCCCGATCCCGGGCACCACGCACATCCGCCGGGTCAGCTCCGCCGTCGACCCGAGCTCCACCGCCTGTTCCAGCTTGGCGGCGACCGAGGCCACCCGCCGGATCGCACCGGTGCGGGCGTCGTCCACCCCGGCGCGTCGCCAGTCCCACACCGGCACCTCGCGCCAGCCGGCCGGGTCGGGGGCGACCCGCATCCCCTCCGGCGCCGGGCCGGGGGCGGGCGAGCCGTGTCGCCGGACCAGGAACGACCAGGCAGCCTGCGCGTCGACGGTGACCACCCGCTGCTCCAGGACGGCGGGGACCAGGGAGCCGAACAGGTCGAGGCTGCGGGTCATCCGCAGACCGTGCAGGGCGCGGGCCGCGCGGTGCAGGCCGAGATGTCCGGCCGGGTCGAAGGTGCGCGGGTCGTCGTGGTCGCCGAGCAGGGCGGGCAGGGTGTCCAGCACCCGATCGGCACCGGGCCCCCACGCGGTGCCGGTGACCTCGCCCGGCCGGGCGGTCAGGTGCAGGGTGGCCGGGCCGTCCGGGGTGCGGACCGTCCGCCAGATCGATCCGTCGGCGACCATCCGCAGGGTCGGGTCACCCGCACCCCGGCGCAGGGCGCTCAGGGTCAGTCGGAGGTCGAGGGGACCGTCCGGGCGATGGGTGCGGGACGACGGCACCGCGCCAGCATGCCGGACGGCGCCGACATGCCCACCATCCCGCAGGTCACACGCGCCCCCACGATCGCCCGCCCGGACCGCCGCTCGCCGTCGCCCACGCCGAGTTCGATGGTTCGCGCCCGAGTTCGGCAGTCCCGACACCGAACTCGGGGCGGAACTGACGACCTCGAGGCCGCCCGGCCCGCTGCTCAGGCGGCTCGGTCGGCCAGCGTCCGGCGCACCCACGCGAGCATGCCGTCGAGGTACACCGCGCGGGGCCGGTCGGCGGACAGGGTGAGGTCGTGGATCGCCCCGGGCACTCGCAGCTCGGTGACGTCGGGTCCGAGCTGTCGTGATCGGGCCCAGATCTGCCGCACGTCCAGCACCGTGTCCTGCGCGTCCAGCAGCGGATTGTCCAGCCGGTTCGGACCGGATTCCGCCGCGGTGGCGACCAGGACCGGCGCGTCGATGCCCAGCCCGCGCGCCAACCGGGCCTGACCACGACGCACGGCCCGCAGCCACCCGGCACGCACCGGGAACCCGTCGGCGGGCTTCATCGTCAGGTCGTAGTCCCAGCGCCCGCCATGCGCACGGTGCAGGTGGTACGAGTACGCGGAGGGCCCGTCGGCGATCACCCGGTCCGGGTCCAGCGGCCCCAGGGTGTCCAGCACCCAGGTCGACACCACCCGCTGGAACCAGCGCGCGTTCAGGTCGAACCACGGACTGTTCAGCACGAGCGCGTCCACCGCCTCCCGCCCCGCCGGACTGGCCGCCCACAGCGCCGCCGTCAGGCCGCCGGTCGAGTGGGCGTGCAGCACCAGCCGGTCGTGGTCGAGGGCCCGCAGCCACCGGGCGGCCAGCGCCAGGTCCACCCGGTACTCGGCCAGGTCGGCCACGGTGTGCGGCAGTTGCCCGGGCCGCCACGACCTCCCGCACCGGCGCAGATCGAGGGCGTAGAACGCCAGCCCCGCCTCCCGGGCGGCGTCGGCCAGGTGGGTCTGGAAGAAGTAGTCGTTGAAGCCGTGCAGGTGCAGCATCGCGGGACCGGCCGTCTGCGCACCGTGCCGGACCAGGGTGGCGACCAACGAGGGGTCGTGCACGGACACCGGCAGCTCCGCCGACTCCCAGCCCGGGCCGAGCGGATCGGGCCGCCAGTCGAGCGTCATGCCGTCGCCCGGGGACGCACGGCGAGCAGCAGCCCACATCCGACGGCGATCACCAGCACGATGCCCAGGATGCCCCACCGCTGACTGCCGGACACCCCGACCGCCACGGAGAACGCCAGCGGCGACAGGAAGCTCGCGGCCCGCCCCGTGGTGGCGTACAGCCCGAACATCGCGCTCTCCCGACCCGGCGGGGTGACCCGGAGCAGCAGGCTGCGGCTCGCCGACTGGGCGGGCCCGACGAACAGGCACAGCAGCAGCCCGCAGACCCAGAACGCCGCCTGTCCCCGGTCGGCGAGGGCGAAGGTCGCGATGCCGGTGATCACCAGGCCGACCAGCGCCGCCAGCACGATCCGACGCGACCCGAGCACGTCGTCCCAGCGTCCGCAGACCAGGGTGGCGACCCCGGCCACCACATTCGCCGCCACCGCGAACACCAGGACGCCGGAGGCGCTGAACCCGAACGTCCCGGAGGCGATCACCGCCCCGAAGGTGAACACCCCGGTCAGCCCGTCCCGGTACACGGCGCTGGCCAGCAGGAATCCGACGGTGCCCCGCAGACCGCCCGCCTCCCGCCAGAGTCCGCGCAGATCGGCCAGCACCCGGCGGTAGCTCTCCACGAAGCCGACCCGAGGTGCCCCGGCGACCACCGGTGGTTCCGGCACCGCGATCAGCACCGGCACCGCGAACACCCCGAACCACACGGCGGAGGCGAAGACGGCGGCCCGGATGTTCGCGCCGTTGTCCGCCGTCACCCCGAACCAGCCCACGTCGGGCTGCACGAAGCCGACCAGCAGCACCGCCAGCAGCACGATGCCGCCCAGGTACCCGGCGCCCCAGCCGATCCCGCTCACCCGACCCACCGTCGCCGGGGTGGAGACGGCGGACAGCAGCGCGTTGTAGTGCACCGACGCCAGCTCGAAGGTCACGGTGCCCACCGCCAGCAGGGCGATCCCGGCGACCAGGTTCAGGGTCAGCGCGTCCGGGTCCGGCACGACGAGCGCCATCGCCGCACAGACCAGCACCGTCAGCCCGGTGAGCCAGGCCAGCGCCCGGCGCCGGTGTCCGGTGCCGTCGGCCCGGCGGCCCAGCGCGGGGGCCAGCACCGCGACCAGCACCCCGGCAATCGTCAGCCCCCAGCCCAGCCAGGACGAGTGCGCCGCCAGCTCCCGGTCCAGGGCGGCGCCGGTCAGGCCGGGGGTGGCGAAGGCGTCGCTGGTCAGCCACCGGGTGAACACGAAGGTCGTCACCACCGCGTTGAACGCGGCCGACCCCCAGTCCCAGGCTGCCCAGGCCAGCACGCGGCGGCGGGGGACGGTGTCGACGACTGCTGTCTGCGGGGCCACGGCCACGGTGTACCGCCTCCGTCCGTCCGGCCGGTGAACAGCGGGTGGCTGCCGGGCGCGGTTGCTGGGCCAGGCGTCGGTGCCTAGCGTCGGCCAGCATGGTAGGCGAGATCCGGATCGGCATCTCCGGCTGGCGCTACGCCCCCTGGCGTGCCGACTTCTACCCGCGGGGCCTGCCGCAGCGCGCCGAACTGGCCTACGCCGCCGAGCGGATGACGGCGATCGAGGTGAACGGATCCTTCTACGCCCTGCAACGGCCGGCGTCGTACCAGCGGTGGCGGTCCGAGGTGCCGGACGGGTTCCGGTTCAGCGTCAAAGGGCCCCGGTTCATCACGCACATGAAGAAGCTCGCCGACGCCCGCACCCCGTTGGCCAACTTCTTCGCCTCCGGGGTCCTCGCCCTCGGCCCCGTGCTCGGCCCCGTGCTGTGGCAGCTGCCGCCGACCCTGGGCTACGACGCCGACCGGTTGCGCGCCTTCGCCGCCGAGCTGCCGCGCAGCACCGGGGCAGCCGCCTCCCTCGCCCGGCAGCACGATCAACGGTTGGACGGTGAGGGGCGCGCCTGGACCGCGAGCGAGGACGACCGGCCGATCCAACATGTGCTGGAGGTGCGGCACGACACCTTCCGCACGCCGGAGTTCCCGGAGCTGCTGCGCGAGCTGGGCATCGGTCTGGTGGTCGCCGACACCGCCGGTCGCTGGCCGTACTTCGAGGACGTCACCGCCGACCTGGTCTACGTCCGGCTGCACGGCGACAGCGAGTTGTACGTCTCCGGCTACGACGACCCGGCGCTCGACCGGTGGGCGGCGAAGGTGCTCGACTGGGCCGACCGGGGGCTGGACGTCTGGGTGTTCTTCGACAACGACACCAAGGTGCGGGCGCCGAAGGACGCGATGGCGCTGATCGAGCGCGTGCGGGCGGCGCGGACCTAGCGGCCCCGGAGCCGATCGATCTCGCGTCGCTCCCGCTTGGTCGGTCGCCCGGCACCGCGATCCCGCTGCGCCGCCAGGGCGATGTGCTCCTTCGGCGGGGGCGGGGGAGTGTCGTCCCGGTAGCACTGCACGGCCACCGGCGGTCCGACCCGCCGTTCGATCACCGCCCGCACCACGACGATCCGTTCCGGACCCTCGCCGCGCACCCGGACCTCGTCGCCGATCTTCACGCTCGTCGCGGGCTTGGCGCGCTCACCGTTCACCCGGATGTGCCCGGCGCGGCACGCACTGGCCGCCGCCGCCCGGGTCTTGGTCAGCCGGACCGCCCACACCCACCGGTCCACCCGGGTCTGCGCCGGCCCGGCCGGCACCCGCGGGGCGGCGGCCTCCGGGCGCTGCTCCTGCCCGGCGCCCGGCGCGCCCGGTGCCCCAGCAGGCAGTTCCCGACCCGATCCGGGCGGAACGCGGCTCACGCGCGGGCCCCTCGGCGTCCTGCGGTGCAGCGCAGGATGCGGGCGTCGTTCATCGGCGGTGTTCGACCGCTGTGGCCAGGAGATCGGCCGCGTCGTGGCCGCCGGGACGCGCGCCCGTGGCAGCAGCCTGTTCGACCCGGCGCAGCAGCAGCGCGTTCACCGGCGTCGCGACCCCGTGCAGCCGGCCGAGCAGCACGATCTCCCCGTTCAGCCAGTTCGCCTCGACGGACCCGGCACCCCGCTGCAACGACTGCCAGGTCGAGCCGCCCCCGCGCTCCTGACCCGGCAGGTCCACCAGCGTGTAGCCCTCCCGGGCGGCGGCCTGCTCGTCCTCGCCGGTCCAGGCGATCCCGGCGGCGACCAAGACCCGCTCCGCCTCGTCGACGGCCGCGTGCAGCAGCTCCCGGGCCGCGTCGTTGCCGCGCAGCGGTCCGCACAGCGCCTCGACGGCGTTGCCGAGGTTCGACAGCAGCTTCGCGTACTTCCAGGCCAGCACGTCCGACACCACCGGCGCGCGGAACCCGGCTGCCGTCAGGTCCTCGGAGACGGTGACCAGATCCGGGTCCGTGCGGTCGGACACCGGCACGGTTCCCAGGGTCAGCACCCCCGCCACCGGCGCGCCCGCCGCCGACACCCGGCCCGGCTCCAGGAACGTGGCGGGCAGCCACACGCACATCCCGGCCACCCGGTCGAACCGGCGCAGCGCTGTGCGCTCGTTGTCCACCCCGTTCTGCGCCAGCACCAGCAGCAGCTCCTGCGCCGCCGTCCGCTCCGGGTCACCGTCCACCGGCCGATCCGCCCAGGCCGCCAGGGTCGTCGCCGTGTCCTGGCTCTTCACCGCCAGCACCAGGACGTCCCCGGTGCGCAGCTCGACCTGCTCCGGCCCGGCGGCGGTGGGCGCGTGCAGCACCCGGGTGCCGTCCGGCGTGGTCAGCCGCAGCCCCTCGTCCCGCATCGCCGCCAGGTGGGCACCCCGGGCGACCAGGACGACCTCCCGTCCCGCCTCGTGCAGCAGCCCGCCGATGGTCCCGCCGACCGCGCCGGCGCCGATGATCACGTATCGCACGCAGGTCACGGTGCCACAGCACGGCCGGTGGCGACAGTGACCACAGTTACCGTGTGGTCCCATGACTACACCTTCCCTGGTCGCCATCACCGGCGGCCGCGTCGTGCCCGTGTCCGCCCCCGTCATCGAGGGCGGCACCGTCCTGATCCGCGACGGCAAGATCGAGGCCGTCGGCGCCGATGTGCAGGTCCCGGCGGATGCCCGGGTGATCGATGCCACCGGCAAGTGGGTGCTGCCCGGGTTCATCGAGGCGCACGGCCACGTCGGCATCGACGAGGAGGGGCTCGGCTGGGCCGGGAACGACACCAATGAGATGACCGGGCCGAACATGGCCGGGGTGCGGGCGCTGGACGCGATCAACATCGAGGACGAGGGCTTCCGGGACGCGCTGTCCGGCGGCATCACCTCGGTGGTGGTCAAGCCGGGGTCGGGCAACCCGATCGGCGGCCAGACGGTGGCGATCAAGACCTGGGGCGGTCGCACCGTCGACGAGCAGGTCATCTCCACCACCGTGAGCGTGAAGGCGGCACTGGGCGAGAACCCGAAGCGGGTGTACGGCGACAAGAAGCAGACCCCGTCCACCCGGCTGGGCGTGGCCTACGTGATCCGGCAGGCGTTCACCGAGGCACAGCACTACCGGGCGGCCAAGGCGGCGGCAGAGGCGAAGGGTGAGCCGTTCAAGGCGGACCTGACGCTGGACACCCTGGCCCGGGTGCTGGACGGCGAGCTGGTGTGGGACCAGCACACCCACCGGCACGACGACATCGCCACCGCGATCCGGCTGTCGGAGGAGTTCGGCTACAAGCTGGTCGTGAACCACGGCACCGAGGGCAACAAGATCGCGGACGTCCTCGCGGAGAAGGACATCCCGGTGATCTACGGGCCGACGTTCACCTCGCGGTCCAAGGTCGAGCTCAAGGACCGCGCGGTCACCAACCTGGTCGACATGGTGCGGGCCGGGGTGCGGGTCGCGATCACCACCGACCACCCGGTGGTGCCGATCAACTTCCTGGTGCATCAGGCCACGCTGGCGGTGAAGGACGGTCTGTCCCCGCAGGTCGCGATCGAGGCGCTGACGGTGAACCCGGCGCAGTTCCTCGGGCTCGACGGGCGGATCGGTGCGCTGGAGCCGGGCCGGGACGGTGACGTCGTGGTCTGGTCCACCGACCCGCTGGACGTGCACGCCCGGGCCGAGCACGTGCTGATCGACGGTCGCACGGTCTTCACCTGGTCCGAGGACGAGGGGGCCCGCACGGTCGAGCGGTCGGAGCGCTTCGCGCGCTGAGCCGTGACGACGGGGCGGCGCGTGCCGTCCTGTGCCGCCCCGTCGTCGAGGGCCGGGAACCTGGGGGAGCCCGGAGACCGTTTCGTAGCCCACTCCCAGGAAAGCCCCAGCCCCCTTCCTGGTTGCCGCCGTCTACTTCTTGCCATCGCCGCCACTGGGGCGCCGGTCAGCAGGAGGTAGTCATGGAGCAGCAGCCGTTCGACCCGCAGCAGCAGTACCTCGGGCCCGAGCAGCCCGTCGCGCCCGTGTCCGTGCGCCCCCGCCGACGTCGCACCGCGATCGCCCTGTTCGCCTCCGGGGTGCTGTCCCTCGGGCTGATCGGCGGCGGGATGGGCATCGGGATCGCCATCGCCGACCACGGCACCGACCTCGCTGCCGCGCCGAGCACGGATGCCCAGAACCAACTCCCGACCTTCGGCACGTTCGGCGGTCAGCTCGGGCAGGGCCAGGGCGGGCAGGGCCAGAGCGGGCAGCAGACGACGCCGGGCGAGCAGGTGCAGGGCTCGTCGTCGCTGGACGTCACCGAGGCCACGGCGGAGCAGTCCACCGGGGTCGTCCTGATCAACACCGTGCTCGGGTACAACTCCGCCGAGGCCGCCGGCTCCGGTGTGGTGCTGACCTCCACTGGCCTGATCCTCACCAACAACCACGTGGTCGAGGGCTCCACCGAGATCCAGGTGACGGTGCCCGCGACCGGCCAGACCTACACCGCCACCGTGGTCGGCACCGACTCCACGGCGGACATCGCGGTGCTCCAGCTGCAGGGTGCCTCCGGGCTGACCACGGCCACCGTCGACAAGGATGGCGACCCGGCCGTCGGTGACACGGTGACCGCGGTGGGCAACGCCGAGGGCGGCGGCACGCTGATGGCCGCCACCGGTCCGGTTACCGGGCTGGAGCAGTCGATCACCACGCAGTCCGAGGGCGTGTCCAAGGGGGAGGACCTGACCAACCTGATCCAGGTCGACGCGGATGTGGTCTCCGGTGACTCCGGGGGTGCGCTGATCGACGACCAGGGTGAGGTGGTCGGCATCACCACCGCCGCGTCCTCCGGCTCGTCCAACATCACCGGCTACGCGATCCCGATCGAGGACGCGCTGACCGTCGCCAAGCAGATCGTCTCCGGCGAGGCGTCGGACACCGTGACGATCGGTCTGCCGGCCTTCCTCGGCGTGCAGCTGTCCACCACCAGCACCGGCCTGCCCGGCGCGACCGGCACCGGAGCCGTGGTCGGCGGCGTGATCGCCGACACCCCGGCCGCCCAGGCGGGTCTGGTGGCCGGTGACACCATCACCGCGGTGGACGGCACCACCGTGACCTCCGGCGACGAGCTGAGTGCGGCGCTCGCCGACCACGCGCCCGGTGACCAGGTCCAGCTGACCTGGACCACCGCCACCGGTGCATCGCAGACCGCGACGGTGACCCTGATCGAGGGCCCCGCCGCCTGACCGGCCGGTCGCGGGTGCGGCGACTGCCTCCCTCGCTCGACCGGCCACCCGGACCCCGCGCCTCCATCCCCTGGGCGCGGGGTCCCGCGGTGCTCTTTACATCGATGTAAAGCTGCGGCAGAGTGGCAGCCGTCGGTCACCCCCGACCCCGCCCCGCAGAGTCGCGGCGCGGCGATTCCCCGGAAGGACCCAGCGTGGCAGCTCCCACCGCACGCCTCACCGTCGACCCCGCCCTGATCGTCTCGCCGGTTCGTCCGCGCACCTTCGGCTCCTTCGTGGAGCACCTCGGTCGCTGCGTGTACACCGGCATCCACGATCCCGCCCATCCCAGTGCCGACGCGGACGGCTTCCGCCAGGACGTGATCGACCTGGTCCGGGAGATGGGCGTGACCGCCGTCCGCTACCCGGGGGGCAACTTTGTCTCCGGGTACCGCTGGGAGGATGGCGTCGGCCCTCAGGACCAGCGCCCGGCCCGGCTCGACCTGGCCTGGCACTCCCTGGAGACGAACCAGGTCGGCACCGACGAGTTCATGCGCTGGGCCGCCAAGGCCGGCGTCGAGCCGATGATGGCGGTCAACCTCGGCACCCGTGGCGTGCTGGAGGCCGTCGACATCCTCGACTACTGCAACGGCACCGCGCCGACCGCCCTGGCCGACCAGCGTCGGGCCAACGGCGGCGAGCAGCCCTACGGCGTGCGGATGTGGTGCCTCGGGAACGAGATGGACGGACCGTGGCAGACCGGCCACAAGACCGCCCACGAGTACGGCCGGATCGCCGCCGAGGCCGGGCGCGCCATGCGTCAGGTCGACCCGAACCTGGAGCTGGTGGCCTGCGGGTCGTCGGGTCCGAACATGGACACCTTCGGCGAGTGGGAGCGCGTGGTGCTCACCGAGTGCTACGACCAGGTCGACTACATCTCCATCCACCGCTATTACGAGGAGACCGACGGCGACCTGGCCAGCTTCCTCGGCAGTGCCGTCGACATGGACGCGTTCATCGAGGACGTGGTCGCCACCGCCGACAGCGTGCGCGCGGCCCTGAAGAAGGAGAAGCGGATCCAGCTCTCCTTCGACGAGTGGAACGTCTGGTACCAGTCCCGCGCGGAGTCGATCGTGCCCTCCGGTGACGACTGGCCGGTCGCCCCGACGCTGCTGGAGGACAAGTACAACGCCGCCGACGCCGTGGTGGTCGCGAACCTGCTGATCAGCCTGCTGCGGCACAACGACCGGGTGCACGCCGCCTGCCAGGCCCAGCTGGTCAACGTGATCGCGCCGATCATGACCGAGCCGGGTGGCCGGGTGTGGAAGCAGACGATCTTCCACCCCTTCGCCCAGATCGCCGCCCTGGCCAAGGGCGATGTGCTGGACGTGCGGCCGACGTCGATCACCTTCCCGACCGCCCAGCACGGCGACGTGCCGGCGGTGGACGCGGTCGCGACCTGGGACGAGTCGACCGGCACCGGGTCGGTGCTGGTGGTCAACCGGCACCCGGAGCAGGCCACCGACCTGAGCGTGGACCTGTCCCGGTTCGGTGACGTGCACGTCACCGCCGCGACGACCCTGCACGCCGACGACCCCTACGCCCGCAACAGCGCCGACGACCCGGAGCGTGTGACCCCGGTCGCCCGTGAGGACGCCCAGCTCATCGACGGTGTCCTCACCCTCGATCTGCCGGCGGTCTCCTTCTCCACCATCGCGTTCAGCCGCTGACGACGCACGAAGGGCCCGGTCCGAGGTGGACCGGGCCCTTCGCTGTGTGAGCGGACTCAGCCGCGCAGCTCCAGGTACTTCGCGATCAGTGCCTGGGTCGACGGGTCCTGACTCGCCAGCGCGTCGGTGTCGCCCTCGACCGCCGGGGCGATCTCCAGCGCGAGCTTCTTGCCCAGCTCGACACCCCACTGGTCGAAGGAGTCGATGCCCCAGACCACGCCCTGCACGAAGGTGATGTGCTCGTACAGCGCGATCAGCTGGCCGAGCACCGACGGGGTCAGCTCCGCCGCCAGGATCGAGGTCGTCGGCCGGTTGCCGGAGAACACCCGGGCCGGGACGATCTCCTCCGCGGTGCCCTCGGCGCGCACCTCGTCGGCGGTCTTCCCGAAGGCCAGCGCCTTGGTCTGCGCGAAGTAGTTCGCCAGGAACAGCGCGTGCACATCGGTCTCGCCGTCCTTCAGCGGGTGCGCCGGGTTGGCGACCGCGATGAAGTCGGCGGGGATCAGCCGGGTGCCCTGGTGGATCAGCTGGTAGAACGCGTGCTGACCGTTGGTGCCGGGCTCGCCCCAGAACACCTCACCGGTCTCGGTGGTGACCGGCGAGCCGTCCCACCGCACCGACTTGCCGTTGGACTCCATGGTGAGCTGCTGCAGGTACGCCGGGAACCGGTGCAGGTACTGCGCGTAGGGCAGCACCGCGTGGGTGTGAGCGCCGAGGAAGTTCACGTACCAGACGTTCAGCAGGCCCATCAGCACCGGCACGTTCTGGTCGAACGGGGTGCTCCGCACGTGCTCGTCGACGGTGTGGAAACCGGCCAGGAAGTCCGCGAAGCCCTCCGGCCCGATCGCGATCGCCAGCGAGGTGCCGATCGCGGAGTCCACCGAGTACCGGCCGCCGACCCAGTCCCAGAAGCCGAAGGCGTTCTCCGGGTCGATGCCGAAGGCCGCCACCTTGTCCAGGGAGGTCGACACCGCGACGAAGTGCTTCGCGACGGCGTCGGTCCGGGCGTCCTCGGTGTCGTCGATCGCCCCGGCGGCGATCAGCCCGCGCCACAGCCAGTCCCGGGCCAGGCGCGCGTTGGTCAGCGTCTCCAGGGTGCCGAAGGTCTTGGAGGCCACGATGAACAGCGTGGTGGTCGGGTCAAGGCCCTTGACCTTCTCCGCCAGGTCGGTCGGGTCGATGTTCGACACGAACCGCAGCTCCAAGCCGTCCTGGACGTAGGGCTTGAGCGCCTCGTACGCCATCACCGGGCCGAGGTCCGACCCGCCGATGCCGATGTTCACCACGGTGGCGACCCGCTCACCGGTCACGCCGGTCCACGCGCCGGAACGCACCTTCTCGGCGAAGGCGTAGACCTTGGCCAGCACCTCCTGGACATCCGCGTCGACGTGCTGGCCGTCGACCACCAGCTCCGGGGTCGCACCCTGCGGGCGGCGCAGCGCGGTGTGCAGCACCGCGCGGTCCTCGGTCACGTTGATGTGCTCACCGGCGAACATCGCCGCCAGGCGGCCGGACAGGTCCACCTCGTCCGCGAGCCGGGTCAGCAGATCCAGCGTCTCGTCGGTGATGAGGTTCTTGGACAGGTCCACGTGCAGGTCACCGACCTGCCGGCTCAGGCGGGTCGCCCGCTCCGGGTCGGCGGCGAACCAGCCGCGCAGATCCGGGGTCAGCCCGTCGCGGTGCGCGGTCAGGGCGGTCCACGCGCCGGTCGCGGTCGCGTCGATGGGTGTGCTCACAGGTCTCCCTCTCGAGTGCACAGTGCGTCAGGCACCAACCGTAGTCCCGCCTCCACCCGCCTCGCCCGGGACCCGCGGCCGGAGCCCCCGGCACGTGCGCGGTCGGGCAGGATGGGCGGGTGCTGGTGTGCTGCGGGTTGGTGACCCTGGACGTGTCGCAGGTGGTCGAGGCGGTCCCGGCGCCGGACCAGAAGGTGGTGGCCGAGGGTCTCGCGGTGACCTTCGGCGGACCGGCAGCCAATGCCGCCGCCACCGCCGTCGCTCTGGGCGTGCCGGCCCGACTGGTCACCGCCGTGGGCACGGGGCCGATCGCCGATCTGGTGCGCGCGGGCCTGGCCGACGCGGGGGTGGCGGTCACCGACCTGGCAGCGGACACCGATGCCAGCCCTCCGGTGTCCACGGTGCTGATCACCCGGGCCACCGGACAGCGTGCCGTCGCCTCGGTCAACGCCGTCGGTATGCCGACCCTGCCCGCCCCGGACGCGGGCCTGCTGGACCGGGCGACGGCGCTCCTGGTGGACGGGCATCATCTGAGCGCGGCGGTGCCGCTGGCGGCCGAGGCGCGGCGACGGGGGATCCCGGTGTTGCTGGACGGCGGATCGTGGAAGCCGGGGCTGGACGGGCTGCTGGCGCACGTCGACCACGCGGTGCTCTCGGCGGACTTCGCGCTGCCGAATCACGCCGACCCGGGACCTCTCGCGCCCATCCAGCCCGCCGAGCAGAGCCCGGTCATGCCTGCGGGCGACGACGACCCCGCCTGTGCCGTCCTGCTGGACCGCTGGCCGAGGGTGCTGTCCGTGGCGCGCTCGGCGGGGGCGGGACCGGCGCGGCTGGTGGAGCGGGGGAGCGACCCGGTGCTGCTGCCGGTGCCCGCGGTGGCGCGCGTGGTGGACACCCTCGGCGCCGGGGATGTGCTGCACGGTGCGATCGGCGCCGAGCTGGCCCGCGGGGCGACGATCGGCGACGCCCTGCGGGCCGGGATCGCGGTGGCGACCCGGTCGACCCAGTACCCGGGCGCCCTCGGCTGGACCCGCGCGGACGCCTGACCGGTGGGCGGTATGTCGCCCGGGTGAACCCCCGGTCACGTTCCGGTCACGGTTGCCTGAACCCCTTGCGTCGGAGTTTGTAAGGAAGCTTCACTAACAAACATGACCACAGCGACGCGGTCGGCCGGTCGCCCTGCTCCTCGGGGAGTCGGGCGGACCCTGCGACCCACCGGCAAGCTCCTTCCGGAGCACGGCCGCGCGCACAACCGCTCGCTGGTCCTGCAGCACCTGTTCCACAACGGCCCGTCCTCCCGCGCCGACCTGGCGCGCAGCACCGGCCTGACCCGGGTGACCATCTCCGACCTGGTCTCGGTGCTGATCTCCGAAGGGCTGGTCGCCGAGCTGGGCATCCGGCCCGAGGGCAAGGTGGGCAAGCCCGCGACCCTGGTCGGGATGCGCACGGAGGAGTTCCACGTCCTGGCGGTGGACCTGGCCGACGACGCGAAGCTGCGCGGCGCGGTGATGACCCTGACCGGCACCGTGGTCGCCCGGCACTCGGCCTCCCTCGACGGCCGCACCGGCGCCGACGCGGTGACGGTGCTGGAGGACCTGTGCCGGGAGCTGCTGTCGGCGGCCGCGAGCCGGCCGGTGATCGGGATCGGGATCGGCTCCCCGGGTGTCATCGACCCCCGCGGCGTGGTGATCTCGGCACCGAACCGCGCCTGGTACGACCTGCCGCTGGCGGCCACGCTCACCGACACCCTGGGCGTGCCGGTCTACGTGGCGAACGACGCGAACACCCGGGCGCTGGGGGAGTACACCTACGGCGGGGCCGCCGGGGCCGGACTGATGGTGGTCACCATCGGGCAGGGCGTCGGCGCCGGACTGGTGCTGGACGGCATGCTGGTGCGCGGCCCGAACAGCGCGGCGGGGGAGATCGGCCACGTCACCGTGGTCGACGACCGCGACCTGCGCGCCGGTGACCCCGAACCGCTGCTGTGCGCCTGCGGTCGCTCCGGCTGCCTGGAGACCCTGCTGTCGCTGCCGGCGCTGCGCCGCGCCACCACCGACCGCAGCCCCGAGGATTCCGACGCCGTGCTGGCGTCGGTAGGACGGAAGCTGGGCGTGGCCCTGGCACCCGTCGTCAGTGCGCTCAACCTCTCCGAGGTCCTGCTCTCCGGTCCGCCGGAACTGCTCGACGGACCGCTGAGAGAGGCCGCGCTCACCACTGTCCGGAGCCGGACCATGCCGTTGATAGGCGATGACCTGGTGATCAGGACGGGCTCGTTGGACCAGGACGGGGCGCTGTCCGGCGCCGCCGCCCTGGTCCTGAACGGCCAGCTCGGAGTGACGTGACCACCCCGAGCCGGCCTCATGCAGTGCTGGTTTCAACCCGGCGACGCCAACCGGCGCTCGCCTCGCATCTGGGAGGAACACCAACGTGAAGATCCTACGTATGGCGGCCGTCGGTGCGGCGGCGGCGCTCGCGCTGACCGCCTGCTCGTCCGGCGATTCGGGCAGCGGCGACAGCACCTCGAGTGGCGACGGAGCCACCGTCAAGGTGTGGCTGGTCGGCTCGGACACCCCCGACGAGGCCCGTGAGTACCTGGAGACCACCTTCGAGGACCAGAACCCCGGCTCCGACCTGGTGATCGAGGAGCAGCAGTGGGACGGCCTGGTGGACAAGCTGTCCCAGGCGATGACCGACCCCAAGACCTCGCCGCAGATCGTCGAGGTCGGCAACACCCAGTCGACCACCTTCACCTCGGCCGGCGCCTTCATGCCGCTGGACGACAAGTACGAGGAGCTCGGCGGCGACGACCTGCTGTCCGGCTTCGTCGAGATCGGCACCTACGACGACACCTTGTACGCGGTGCCCTACTACGCCGGCTCCCGCCTGGTCTTCTACTCGAAGGCCGCCTACCAGGCAGCCGGGGTCGAGGTGCCGACCACGCTCGACGAGTACATCGAGGCCGGCAAGACCCTCAAGACCGCCAACGCCGACAAGCCGAACTACTCGGGCATTTGGTACCCGGGTCAGGACTGGCGCAACGGTCTGCCCTTCATCTGGTCCGAGGGTGGCGAGCTCGCGGTCGAGAAGGACGGCGAGTGGGTGGGCGCGATCAACTCCCCGGAGTCGGTGGCCGGCCTGGAGAAGATCCAGGACATCATGCTGAACGCGAACGGTGCCGCACCGGACGCCAAGGAGACCGACCCGCAGATCCCGTGGTGTGCCGGTGAGGTCGCCACGCTGTCCGCCCCGGGCTGGGTGCAGGGGTCGCTGATCAGCGCCGACAACGGTGGCTGCCCGGACTCGGAGTCCGACATCGGCGTCTACGCCCTGCCGGGTGAGTCCGCCGACGACACCGCCCCGGTGTTCCTGGGTGGCTCGAACATCGCCATCCCGGCCCAGGCGGCGAACCAGGACCTGGCCTACAAGGCGATGCAGATCATGCTCTCCGACGAGTACCAGACCATCCTGGCCAAGGCCGGGCTGACCCCGGCGAAGGTCTCGCTGGCCTCCGAGATGGGTGACACCCCGGTGGCCCAGGCGGCGGCGAAGGCGGCGGAGAACGTGAAGCTGACCCCGGTCGCCCCGGGCTGGTCCAACGTCGAGTCCGACCTGATCATGGAGACCCTGTTCACCGAGATCGCCCAGGGCAACGACGTGCAGCAGGCGGCCGACACCGCGAACGACAAGATCACGGACGCACTGAACCGCTGATCATCGCGGGTCCGTGGGGCCGCCGTCACCGGTGGCCCCACGGCTCCCCGCCGCTCGCCGTATCCACGTCGTCTGCAAGGACCGCCCATGTCTGTCTCCACCGCGCCCACCCGCGCGCCGAAGCGCAAGCGGATCCGGGACACCCGCGACCGCGGCGTCTCCTGGTCCGCGCTCGCCCTCCTCGTCCCCGCCGTCGCGGTGCTGGCCGTGTTCCTCGGTTACCCGCTGGTGCGGATGCTGATCTTCTCGGTGCAGGACTTCTCCCGGCAGAACAACCTCTTCTCCGGCAAGGCACCGAACTTCGTCGGATTCGAGCAGTACCAGAAGGTGCTCACCGACGCCGAGTTCTGGACCCTGATGGGTCGCTCCTTCGCCCTGATGGTCGTCCTGGTGATCGCCACCATGACCCTGGGCATGCTGATCGCGCTGCTGATGAACCGGCTGGGCAAGGGGATGAAGCTGCTGGTCAGCGTCGGCCTGCTGCTCGCCTGGGCGATGCCCGCGCTGACCAGCACCGTGATCTTCCAGTGGATGTTCGACACCTCCTACGGCGTCGTGAACTACGTGCTGACCCAGATCGGGTTGGACTTCGACCGCTTCGCCTGGCTCAGTCAGCCGCTGACCTTCTTCATGGTCGTGGTCTTCCTGGTGACCTGGCAGTCGGTGCCCTTCGTCGCCTTCACCCTGTTCGCCGCCCTGACCCAGGTGCCCGGTGAGGTGCTGGAGGCGGCCGAGCTCGACGGCGCAGGCCCGGTCCAGCGCTTCCGGCAGGTGATCGTGCCCTTCATCAAGCCGGTGATCGCCGTGGTGCTGATGTTGCAGGTGATCTGGGACCTGCGGGTGTTCACCCAGGTCTACGCGCTGCGCCAGTCGTCGGCGGCCGCGAACACCGACGTGATCGGCACCTACATCTACCGCTACGGCGTCGCCCAGGGGAACTACTCCGAGGCGAGCGCGATCGCGGTGATCTTCGCGCTGATCATGCTCGGCCTGGCCTTCTTCTACGTGCGTTCGCTGCTCCGAAACGAGGACGTGTGATGAGCACCGTCGACACCACCGCCCCGCTGCCGACCCGGCAGTCGACCGCCACGGACGCCACCGCCGCGCGCAAGGCGGGCCGCAGCAACCGCAACGCCCGCGCCCGCCGCGACCGTCCGGGCTGGTTCCTGTCGGTCGCCGCTGTCGTGGTCTTCCTGTTCTCGATCTTCCCGGTCTACTGGATGGTCAACAGCTCCTTCCTGCCGACCAACAAGATCCGCAGCACGACGCCGACCTTCGCGCCGATCGGCGGGACCTTCGACAACTACCGGAAGATCTTCACCGGCCAGACCAACTACGACTTCCTGCCGGCGCTGCGGGTCAGCCTGATCGTCACCCTGATCGTGCTGGTCGCCGCGCTGCTGTTCGGCTTCCTGGCGGCGCTCGCGGCGACCCGGTTCCGGTGGCGGGGCCGCAAATGGTTCATCGTGGTGATCCTGGCGATCCAGATGATCCCGGGCGAGGCGATGATCATCTCGCTGTACTCGATGCTGCGGGACTGGAACCTGCTGGACCAGATCGCCGGGCTGGCGCTGGTCTACACCGCCTCCGTGCTGCCCTTCACCATCTGGACGCTGCGTGGCTTCGTCGCCGGGGTGCCCGCGGAACTGGAGGAGGCGGCACAGATCGACGGCTGCTCCAAGATCGGCGCCTTCGCCCGGGTCACCTTCCCGCTGGTCGCCCCCGGACTGATCTCCACCGGGGTGTTCGCCTTCATCCAGGCCTGGAACGAGTTCGTGCTCGCCCTGGTCGTGATGGAGGGCAACAAGACGCTGCCGATCTGGCTGCGCGCGCTCCAGGAAGCGACCAAGGGCACCGACTGGGGCACCGTGATGGCAGGTTCCACGTTGATCTCGATCCCGGTGGTGATCTTCTTCCTGTTCGTCCAGGGACGGATGACCTCGGGCATGGTGTCCGGAGCGGTGAAGGGCTGAACGTGCGACCTCAGAACACCGGCTGGTCGGTGGGGCTGGACATCGGGGGGACCAAGACCCTCGCGGTGCTGCTGGACCCCACCGGCGCCCCCGGCGACCAGCTCCGCCTGCCCACCGAGCGGGGGGCCGAGGCCGTCGTCGACACCGCCGCGACCGCCGCCGCCGATCTGCTCGCCCGTGCCGACCTGCACGCCGACCAGCTGACCGGCATCGGCATCGGCCTGCCCGGCATCGTGGACCCGACCACCGGGCGGGTCGAGCACGCGGTGAACCTGGGCATCGCGACCGGCATCCCGCTCGCCGAGCGGGTCGCCGAGGCGGTGCACCGGCGGCTGAACGGTCGCGGCGGTGCGGCGCCGGTGCCGGTCCGGGTCGAGAACGACCTGAACGCGGCCGCCCTCGGTGCCGCCCACCTGCGCGGTCCGGGCAGCGGCGACCTCGCATTCCTCGCCCTCGGCACCGGGCTGGCGGCGGGGCTGGTGCTGGACGGTCGACTGCGGCGCGGCGCCGGCGGTGCGGCGGGGGAGATCGGTCACCTGGTCTACCAGCCCGGCGGACGGCCCTGCCCCTGCGGGCAGCGCGGCTGCCTGGAGCAGTACGCCTCCGGGTCGGCGCTGCTCGCCGCCTGGCCCGGACCGGGCGACCGGCCGGCACCGGTGGCGCTGTTCGAGTCGGCCGACGCGGGCGACCCGGCGGCGGTCACGATCCGCACCGAGTTCGCCGAGGCGGTGGCCACCGCGGTGCGGGTACTGCTGCTGACCACCGATGTCGCCCAGGTCGTGATCGGCGGCGGTGTCAGCGAGCTCGGGTCCCCGCTGGTGGACCTGGTTCGTGCCAGGCTGGATCACGCTGCCCGGGAGTCACGCTTCCTGGCATCGATGCGCATGGCGGAGCGGGTCGACCTCGCGCCGCGTGGAGTACCGGTGGGAGCGGTCGGCGCCGCACTGGTCGGACGGAAGGAGTCCTGATGGAGGTCATCATCGCCCCGGCACCCGAGCTGGCGCGGCTCGCGGCGGATGCCGTGGAGCGGGTGGTCCGCACCGCCCAGCACCCGGTGATCGGGCTGGCGACCGGGTCCAGCCCGCTGGCGGTCTACGACGAGCTGGTGCGGCGGCACACGGAGGAGGGCCTGTCGTTCGCCGGGGTGAAGGCGTTCATGCTGGACGAGTACGTCGGGCTGCCCGCCGATCACCCGGAGCGCTACCGGAACGTGATCGAGAAGGAGATCGCCTCCCGGATCGACATCGACCCGGCGGACGTGCACGGCCCGGACGGTCTGGCCGAGGACATCCCCGCCGCCTGCGCCGCCTATGAGCGAGCGATCGTGGACGCGGGCGGAGTCGACGTGCAGATCCTCGGCATCGGCACCGACGGGCACATCGCCTTCAACGAGCCGGGGTCGTCACTGGCCTCCCGCACCCGGATCAAGACCCTGACCCGGCAGACCCGGGAGGACAACGCCCGGTTCTTCGACGGCGACATCGACCAGGTGCCCGAGCACTGCCTGACCCAGGGCCTGGCGACCATCATGTCGGCGCGGCACCTGGTGCTGCTGGCCACCGGCAAGGGCAAGGCCGAGGCGGTGCACCACCTCGCCGAGGGGCCGGTCAGCGCGATGTGGCCGGCGACCATCCTGCAGCACCACCCGCACGTCACCGTCCTGGTCGACGACGCGGCGGCCGGTCGCCTGCAACTGGCCAGCTACTACCGCGAGGCGTTCTCCGGCAAGCCCGCCTGGCAGCACTGACCTGCGACGACGCCCCGTCACCCACCCCGGGTGGCGGGGCGTCGGCGTGTCCCCGCCCCCGGCCCCGGCCCGCCGCGCCGCGGCCCGCGCCGCCCACGCAACGCCCCAGCCCGGCCCGAAGTCGGCAACCCGCGCCCGAAGTCGGCACGCCGCGCCCGAAGTGCGCCCGCCGCGCCCGAAGTCGGCACTTCGCGCCCGAGGTGCGCCCGCCGCGCCCGAAGTCGGCACTTCGCGCCCGAGGTGCGCCCGCCGCGCCCGAAGTCGGCACTTCGCGCCCGAGGTGCGCCCGCCGCGCCCGAAGTCGGCTCCTCGCGCCCGAAGTCGGCACTTCGCCGGGGTGTCGCTGGCGCGAACTGTCGAACTCGGCGCGGGGGTCGGTCCCGAACGGTCGCGGTGCCGGTCGGGTCCTCGGCTGTCCACAGGTCATCGCTGTGGCGGTGGTCCCCAGACGGCAGATCACGGCGCTCGGGCGAACGAGGTGGGGGCGGACCCTCAGGTCATGACGATCGAACCGTCCGCGCGCCGGGTCCTCGTGGCGCGCGAGAACCGCAGCCATCATCTGGAGCGTCGCGCACGGAGAGGCGAACTCCACCGCATCCGACGCGGTGCCTACGTGCAAGGACCCGCTCCCACCGACTGGCACGGGCGCTGCGACGACGCTCTCGCCATGATCGTCGCCCTGCGACGGCAACTGTCGTCGCCGTTCGTGCTCAGCCACACGTCGGCCGCCCTCTGGTGGGGACTACCGCTGGTCGGCGACCCCCTCGTGACCCACATCGTGCAGCGGACGCGACGGAGTGCACGCCACGACCCCAGGGTGAAACGCCACGTCCTGGCCCTGCGTGGCGACGAGATCGTGACGGTCCGCGGAGTCCGGGTGACGACGCTGGAGCGGACGGCGCTGGATTGCGCGTGTGCGTGCTCGGACGCCGAGGCACTGGTGGTCGTCGACGCGGCCTTGCGGGCGGGTGCTGACCGGGCATTGCTCACCAGCATGGTGGCGGCGAACGCGGGCCGTCGCGGCATCGTGCGTGCACGGACGACCGTACGTCGAGCTGATCCCGGCGCGGAGTCTCTCGCGGAGAGTCTGACCCGACATCATCTGATCGAGGACAGGCTGACGCCGATCAGCACTCAGATCGCCGTGGACACCCGTCGTGGCCGGTTCAGAATCGATCTCGGATGGCCAGCGGTGAAGGTCGGGGTGGAGTTCGACGGTCGCCTCAAGTACGAGGGCGACGACGGCCGGTCTCCGGCGCAGATCATCTTCCGGGAGAAGGAGCGGCATGACGCCATCGTGGAGCTGGGATGGCTGTTGCTCCGCGTCACCTGGGACGACCTCGGCGACCCCGGCGACCTCTGTCGGCGCGCCCGAGCGCTGATCCGCCGACAGCTGCGCAACCGCGACGTCGGCAGTTGGCGCCACAGTTGACCCGGCGAACTGCCGAACTCGGGCGCGGACTGCCGAACTCGGCGGCGAAGTGCCGATGTCGGGCGCGGACTGCCGCCTTCGGTGGGGCGGGGCGAGGCGACTGTCCGACCCCCCGACGTAGAATCGTCGCCATGAGTGAGCCCCTGCCGCCGAGCGACCCCAGCACCGGCCCGGATCGGGCCTCCGACCCCGATGGGGGCACCTCCACCGGCCTGCTGGAACGCACCGAGCTGAACGAGCAGGTCGAGCCGGGCGACCACGAGCGTTTCGCGCACTACGTGCGCAAGGAGAAGATCATGGAGTCCGCGATCTCCGGCAATCCGGTGATCGCGCTCTGCGGCAAGGTGTGGGTGCCGGGCCGCGACCCGAAGAAGTTCCCGGTCTGCCCGGTCTGCCAGGAGATCTACGACGGGCTGCGCGAGCCGCAGGACGGTGACGACTCCAGCAAGGGCGGTGGCGGGCGACGCTGGGGCTTCGGCCGCGGCAAGGGCTCCGGCGACGGCTCCGGCGGCAAGTGACCCAGGACCGCGCCTCCGTCCCCACCACCCACGCCTCGACGTCCGCGGCATCGAATCTGCCGCCGGCGTTCCCCGGCCGTGCGCCGTGGGGGACGGCGGGCAAGCTGCGTGCCTGGCAGGCGGAGGCCCTGGACCAGTACCTGGCGACCTCACCGCGGGACTTCCTCGCGGTGGCGACCCCGGGTGCCGGCAAGACGACCTTCGCGCTGCGGATCGCCACCGAGCTGTTGCAGGCCCGGGTGGTGCGACGGGTGACGGTGGTCGCACCGACCGAGCACCTCAAGCACCAGTGGGCGGATGCGGCGGCCCGGGTCGGCATCACCCTGGACCCGAACTTCAAGAACGCCCAGGGTCGGCACGGCCACGGCTTCGACGGCGTGGCGCTGACCTACGCTCAGGTGGCCAGCAAACCCGCGCTGCACGCGGCACGGACCACCGCGGCGCCGACGCTGGTGATCCTGGACGAGGTGCACCACGGCGGCGACGCGCTGTCCTGGGGCGACGCCGTCTACGAGGCATTTGACGGGGCAGCGCGGCGGCTCGCGCTGACCGGCACGCCCTTCCGCAGCGACACCGCCGCGATCCCGTTCGTGCAGTACGAGCGGGACGCCGACGGCATCCGGCGCTCCAAGGCCGACTACACCTACGGCTATGCCGAGGCGCTGCGCGATCACGTGGTGCGCCCGGTGCTGTTCCTCACCTACTCCGGCTCGATGCGGTGGCGCACCAAGGCCGGCGACGAGGTCTCGGCCCGGCTCGGTGAGCCGCTGACCAAGGACCTGACCGCGCAGGCGTGGCGGACGGCGCTGGACCCGAACGGCGAGTGGATCCCGTCGGTGCTCGCCGCCGCCGACCGTCGCCTGACCGAGGTGCGCCGCAGCGTGCCGGACGCCGGGGCGATGGTGATCGCGACCGATCAGACCGACGCGCGCGCCTACGCCGGTCACCTGGCCCGGATCACCGGCCAGTCACCGACCGTGGTGCTCTCCGACGACGAGGGTGCCAGTGCCCGGATCGACGAGTTCTCCGACTCCGACTCGCGCTGGTTGGTCGCCGTCCGGATGGTCTCCGAGGGGGTGGACGTGCCCCGGCTCGCGGTGGGCGTCTACGCCACCAGTGCCTCGACGCCGCTGTTCTTCGCGCAGGCGATCGGCCGGTTCGTGCGGGCGCGTAAGCGCGGGGAGACGGCGTCGGTGTTCCTGCCGTCGGTCACCCCGCTGCTGACCCTGGCCAACGCGATGGAGGTCGAGCGCGACCACGCCCTGGACCGACCGAAAACCGCCGAGGAGCAGGGCGAGGGCTACAACCCCGAGGACTCCCTGATCGTCGCGGCGAATCGAGAGGAGAAGGGGTCGGACGCCCTGCAGGGGTCCTTCGAGATGCTGGAGGCCCAGGCGTCCTTCGACCGGGTGCTGTTCGACGGCGGCGAGTTCGGCACCGGCGCGGACGTCGGATCGGAGGAGGAGCTCGACTTCCTCGGGCTGCCCGGCCTGCTGGACGCCGACCAGGTGACGACCCTGCTCCGGCAGCGCCAGGCCGATCAGCAGAAGGGCAAGAAGCGCACCGCGGATGTCGCCGCCGAGCGAGCGGAGATGGATCACCGCAAGCAGGCCGAGCTGCGCAAGGAACTGGCCCAGCTGGTCGGCGCCTGGTCGCGCAAGAGCGGACAGCCGCACGCCCAGGTGCACGCGGAGCTGCGCCGCCGCTGCGGTGGTCCGGAGGTGCCGCTGGCCGACCCGGATCAGCTGACCAAACGGATCGGGATGCTGCGCGGCTGGTTCGTCGGGAAGAAGTGAAACCGCTGCTCGACATGCCGACCTCGCTCAGTCGTGTCACAGTCTTCGACGTGGAGAGGCCCTGACCGAACAGCGGTCGGGGCAGCGATTACGGACGAAGGGACCACCATGCCCGCTTGGCTGATCCTCATCATCATCGGTGTTGTGCTGCTCGTGCTCGGCGTCGCGGTCGAGGCCGCGAAGTTCCTGCTGTACGTCGGCATTGCCATCGTCGTCATCAGCGCGATTCTGGGGCTGCTGCGCCGGGGCAAGAACCGGGTCTGACCCGTCCGAGTCGAAGGGCGGCATCCCTCACGGGGTGCCGCCCTTCGTCATGTCCGCACCCCCCACGGTCGAGGCCGGGCGGGTGCGTCGACTTCGGCACTTCCGCCTCGATCTCGGCAGCTGAGTTCGCGAACTCGGGCCGAAAGTGCCGACCTCGGGCGGGACACGCGGGACACGCGGGGTGCGCGGGGCGCGGTACCAGGCGCGGGGCGCCGGGCGCAGGGGCGCAGGGACGCGACGAGCCGGACGCGCGACGCTGGGCACCGGGCACCGGGCACCGGGCGGGCGAGGCGCCGGACGGGTCAGACGGTCAGGGTCACCGTGGGCAGCGCCGCCTCGTCCGCCGACAGTCGGCGGGCACCCCGGGGCAGCTCGTCCCGCGAGGCGGCATGCCGGGCGGCGGCGCGCCGGACGCCCTCGGCGCCGGTCCAGCCGTCCTGCACCACGCCCTCCAGCACCAGCGGTTCGACCAGGCCGCGCAGGTCGTCGCTGTCCGGGCTCCAGGAGCGCACCGCGTCGTCGTCCCCGCTGACCACGACCTCGGCCACCGCACGCCCGTCGTCGTCGAGCCGCCGGGCAGCCGTCTTGCGCCCACCGACCGAGGTCTTCGAAGTCGATGCCTTCGCCACCGGTTCCAGGGCGCCGGAGCGACCCTCCCGGGCGACCAGTTTGTAGACCATCCCGCAGGTCGGTGCGCCGGAGCCGGTCACCAGGGAGGTGCCCACCCCGTAGGAGTCGACCGGGGCGACGGCCAGGGCGGCGATCGCGTACTCGTCCAGATCCGAGGTCACGGTGATCCGGGTGTCCGGGTTGCCCAGCGCGTCGAGCTGCGCCCGCACCTCTTGTGCCAGCACCCCGAGGTCGCCGGAGTCCAGCCGTACGGCGCCCAGCTCGGGCCCGGCGGCCGCCACCGCCCGCTCGACCCCACGGCGCACGTCGTAGGTGTCCACCAGCAGGGTGGTCCCCGGGCCGGACGCGGCGACCTGGGCGGCGAACGCCTGCTCCTCGTCGTCGTGCAGCAGGGTGAAGGCGTGGGCGGCGGTGCCGATGGTGGGCAACCCGTACCGGCGGCCCGCCTCCAGGTTGGACGTCCCGGCGAATCCGGCGACCACGGCGGCCCGGGCAGCGGCGACCGCGGCGTCCTCGTGCGCGCGCCGTGCGCCCATCTCCAGCACCGGACGACCGATCGCCGCACTGGTCATCCGGGAGGCGGCCGAGGCGATCGCGGAGTCGTAGTTCAGGATGGACAGGATCAGGGTCTCCAGCAGCACCGCCTCGGCGAAGCTGCCCTCGACGGTGAGCACGGGGGAGGACGGGAAGAACATCTCACCCTCCGCGTAGCCCCGGATCGAGCCGGTGAACCGGTAGTCGGCCAGCCACTCCACCGTCCGGTCGTCCACCACCCGGTTCTCGGCCAGCCAGTCCAGTTCCTCCGGGCCGAACCGGAAGTCCGCCAGGGACTCCAACACCCGGCCGGTCCCGGCCAGCACCGCGTAGCGGCGACCGGCGGGCAGGCGGCGGGTGAACACCTCGAAGACGCAGCGCCGGTCGGCGGTGCCGTCGGCCAGGGCGGCCTGCAGCATGGTCAGCTCGTACCGGTCGGTGAGCAGGGCAGTCGACGTCATGCGGACACCGTATGCGCACCTAGCATGGACGGCGTGTCTGTCGAGCTGGCCCCGGAGGAGCTGACCCAGGAGGCGTCCGCACTGGACGACGTCTGGGTCACCATCGTCTGGAACGACCCGGTCAACCTGATGTCCTACGTGACCTACGTCTTCCGCAGCTACTTCGGGTACTCGGAGGAGAAGGCCACCACGCTGATGCTCCAGGTGCACGAGGAGGGCTGGTCGGCGGTGTCGTCCGGCAACCGGGAGAAGATGGAGATCGACGTGCAGGCCATGCACTCCTTCGGCCTGTGGGCGACCCTGCAGAAGAGCGACCAGGGGACTGCCTGATGCGCGGATTCCGGATCGACGGCGAGGACCTGGTCGCGGACGCCGACGCCGACGAGCGGGAGGTCTTCGCCTCCGTGGTGGCCGATGTCGCCGAACTGCTCGGCGCCGGACGTCTGGAGGACCGCACCGAGGACCCGGACACCGAACCGGTCGGCTTCCGGCTGCGACTGGACCCGATCCCGGCGCCGGACGACCCGGCGGTGCATCGCCTGTTGCCGGACGCCTCCCGCGAGGACGCCGAGCTGACCGCCGAGTTCCGGCGATTGACCGAGGACGACCTGCGCCAGGAGAAGATCGAGCGACTCGCCGCGCTGTACCGGCTGTTCACCGCCGACGGCCCGATCCGGGTGCCGCGCAGCGATGCCCACCGGCTGGCGGCGACCCTGACCGACGTGCGCCTGGTGCTGGGCGAACGGCTGGGGATCGTCGACGACGAGTCCGGCGAGGAGCTGGAGGACGAGCTGGTCGCCGGGGACGGCGAACCCGCCCGCCAGTACCTCGGGTCGATCTACCTCGCGCTCGGCTGGTGGCAGGAGACGCTGATGGCCTGCCTGCTGGCGGGACTACCCTGAACGTCGTGAACAACGCTCCGATCGGCATCTTCGACTCCGGGGTCGGTGGTCTGACCAACGCCCGAGCCATCCTCGACCAGATGCCCCAGGAGTCGGTGCTCTACATCGGTGACACCCTGAACTCGCCCTACGGTCCCAAGCCGTTGGCGGCCGTCCGGGCGCACGCCCTCGAGGTGATGGACGACCTGGTGGACGCCGGGGTGAAGATGCTGGTGATCGCCTGCAACTCGGCCTCCTCGGCGGTGCTGCGCGACGCCCGCGAGCGGTACACCCTGCGCCGTGGCCTGCCGGTGGTCGAGGTGATCCTGCCCGCCGCCCGGCGTGCCGTCGCCGCGACCAGGAACGGCAGGATCGGCGTCATCGCCACCAAGACCACCGTGGAGTCGCGCTCCTACGACGACGCCTTCGCCGTCGCCCCCGGGATCGAGCTGACCACGCAGGCCTGCCCCCGGTTCGTGGAGTTCGTCGAGGCCGGGATCACCTCCGGGCCGGAGCTGCTCACCGTCGCCGACGACTACCTGCGGCCGGTCAAGGAGGCCGGGGTGGACACCCTGGTGCTCGGCTGCACGCACTACCCGCTGCTCACCGGCGTGATCTCCTACGTCATGGGCGAGGGCGTCACGCTGGTGTCCTCGGCGGAGGAGACCGCCAAGGACGTCTACCGCACCCTGGTCGCCCACGACCTCGAGCGTGATCCGGCCGCCGGCCCGCCGCAGCACCGCTTCCTGGCCACCGGCGACCCGGAACCCTTCCAGCGGCTGGCCCGCCGGTTCCTCGGACCCGAGGTCAGTGCCGTCGAGCCCCGGGACGCCTTGCGCCTGGCGTGAGCCCGCCCGGGCCGGTCGGGTCCGGCGTGACCAGCGCCACCCGTGATCTGGGCCCATCGGCCGACCACGAACGCCCTCAGCACGGCATCATGGCGCGGTAACAAGGGTCGCCCGATGGGGGAGCGGCCGGTAGGAGGCGCTCGGATGAGGCTCGTCGTCGTGGGGTGTGCGGGGTCGTTCCCCAGCCCGGAGTCGGCTGCGTCCAGTTACCTGGTGCAGGCCGACGACGCGGACGGTCGAACCTGGAACCTGCTGCTCGACCTGGGCAACGGTGCGCTAGGTCCATTGCAGACCCACCTCGACCCGAGCTGCCTGGACGCGATCGCGATCAGCCACACCCACGCCGACCACGTCGCCGACATCCCGGTGCTGGGCGTGATGCTGCGCTACGCGCCGACCGGCTGCCCGCGCACCGAACCGATGCCGATGTTCGGCCCGGCGGGACTCGCCGAGCGGTTGTCCCAGCTCTCCGGCCACGACCCGGCCACCGACACCGGCGGCCACCTGACCATCGGCCACTGGCAGGACGGCGTCCCGGTCACCGTCGGACCGTTCACCATCGAGCCGGTGGCGGTGGAGCACCCGGTGCCCGCCTTCGGCCTGCGGATCACCGGGCCGTCCTCGGTGCGACCGGGCGAGACCGCCACGCTGTCCTACACCGGCGACACCGACGAGTGCCCCGGGCTCGACCGGCTGGCGGCCGACGTCGACCTGCTGCTCGCCGAGGCCGCGTACCTGGAGGGCACCCCGCACACGCCGCGCGGCATCCACCTGACCGGTGCGCGGGCCGGCCGCGCCGCCGCCCGTGGTCGCAGCCGGTCCCTGGTGCTGACCCACCTGGTCGCGTGGAACGACCCGGCCGCCACCCTGGCCGAGGCGGTGGGGGAGTACGACGGCCCCACCCAGCTGGCGCGACCCGGTCTGCGGATCGAGCTCTGACACCCCCCGCGGTTAGGGTGGCCGGTATGACCGACACCCCTCGCCCGGACGGGCGCGCCCTCGACCAGTTGCGTCCGATCAGCATCACCCGGCACTACCTGGACGCCGGTGAGGGCAGCGTGCTGGTCGAGTTCGGCGGCACCAAGGTGCTGTGCGTCGCCTCCTTCACCGAGGGCGTGCCGCGCTGGCGCAAGGGCTCCGGTCAGGGCTGGGTCACCGCCGAGTACGCGATGCTGCCCCGCGCCACCACCACCCGCTCCGACCGGGAGTCGGTGCGCGGCAAGGTCGGCGGTCGCACCCACGAGATCTCCCGGCTGATCGGCCGCTCGCTGCGCGCGATCATCGACGTGTCCGCGCTGGGCGAGAACACCATCGTGCTCGACTGCGACGTGCTGCAGGCCGACGGAGGCACCCGCACCGCCTCCGTCACCGGCGCCTACGTGGCCCTGGCGGACGCCGTGGCCTGGGGGATCGAGCGCGGCGCGATCGACGCGACGAAGACCGTGCTCACCGACTCGGTGGCGGCGGTCAGCGTCGGCATCGTCGACGGTCGTCCGGTCCTGGACCTGCCCTACGTCGAGGACGTGCGCGCCGAGACCGACATGAACGTCGTGGTCACCGGCTCCGGCGACTTCGTCGAGGTGCAGGGCACCGCCGAGGCCGCCCCGTTCCAGCGCGCCGAGCTGGACCAGCTGCTCGACCTCGCGGTCGGCGGTACCCGCGAGCTGGCCCGGGTCCAGGCCGAGGCGCTCGCCACCCAGGGCCGGGTCACCGTGCACGGCGGCGCGGCATGACCGAACCGCGTCTGGTGCTCGCCACCCACAACGCGCACAAGCTGGACGAACTGCGCGCCATCCTGGTCCCCGCGCTGCCCGACCTGGACCCGGCGAGCATCGTCAGCGCCCGGGACGTCGGCGCACCGGAGCCGGTCGAGGACGGGGTCACCTTCGCCGAGAACGCCCTGATCAAGGCCCGGGCGCTCGCCGCCTTCACCGGTCTGCCCGCGGTGGCCGACGACTCCGGGCTGTCGGTGGACGTGCTCGGCGGCGCCCCCGGCATCTTCTCCGCCCGCTGGGCGGGCCGGCACGGTGACGACCGGGCCAATCTGGACCTGCTGCTCGCTCAGCTCGGCGACATCGCGGACCAGCACCGGGCGGCCAGGTTCACCTGCGCGGCGGCCCTGGTCACCCCGGACGGTGCCGAGCACGTAGAGCTGGGGTACCTGGCGGGTCGGCTGGCGCACGCCCCCCGCGGGGAACACGGCTTCGGCTACGACCCGATCCTGATCGTCGACGGCGGTGACCTGACGGCGGCCGAACTGACCCCGGAGCGCAAGAACGCCATCTCGCACCGCGGCCAGGCATTCCGTGCGCTGGTGCCGTCGGTGGTCCAGGTCCTGCGTGCCTGAGGTGCACCTGGTCGCCGACCGGGTCAGCTTCGGCTACCCGGGTCGGCCGGTGCTGGACGCCGTCGCCCTCACCGCCTCCGCCGGGGAACGCATCGGTGTGGTGGGGGAGAACGGGGCGGGCAAGACCACCCTGCTGCGCCTGCTGGCCGGTGACCTGGTGCCCACGGCGGGCGAGGTCCGGACCGTCGGCTCGGTGTCGGTGGTGCACCAGGAGCTCGACTTACCGCCGGAGGCCACCGTCGGCGACCTGATCGCCCGCACCGCCGGGCAGGTCCGGGCCGCCGCCGAACGTCTCGACCGGGTGGTCGCCGACTTCGACCACGACGGCGGCGACCTGAGCGCACTCAGCGAGGCCATCGCCGCCGCCGAGCGCCTGGCGGCCTGGGACATCGACCGTCGGGTGGACGAGGCGTTGACCCGGTTCGGCGCGCCCCGCGACCCGGCGCGCGCCCTCGGGTCGCTCAGCGTCGGTGAGGCCTACCGGGCACGGCTCGCCTGCCACATCGCCGAACGCGCCGACATCCTGCTGCTGGACGAACCGACCAACCACCTGGACGTCGGCGGCATCGACTACCTGACGGCGCAGCTCCAGCAGTGGCCCGGCGTGGTCCTGATCGTCACCCACGACCGCAAGCTGCTCGACGACGTGATGACCGCGATCCTCGACCTCGACCCGTCGATGGACGGCCGCCCGGTGCTCTACGGCGCCACCCGCTACGCCGACTACCGGTTCGCCAAGGACCAGGCACTGCGCCGCTGGCGGGTGCGCTACACCCAGGAGCGCAAGCGGGCGATCCAGCTCGCCCAGCGCCTCGACCGTTCCTACGAGGGGCTCTCCGACGAGTGGCGCCCGCCCAAGGGCTCGCAGAAGCACCGCCGCGGCACCCGGGCCAGGATCCACGTCAAGGCCGCCGACCGTCTGGTGCAGAAGCTGGAGGCCGAGGCGGTCGACGTCCCCGTGCCGCCGTTGCCGCTGGCCTTCCCCGACCTGCCGTCCCTGCCCACCTCCGGCCGGGTCGAGGACACCTACCGCGGTGGCCCACTCCTCGAACTGCGCGCACCCCGGGTCGACGGTCGACTCGACCTGCCCGGCGTCCGGATCGAACTGCCGCCCGCGGGACGGCTCCTGGTCACCGGCCCGAACGGCGCCGGCAAATCCACCCTGCTCGCCGCCCTCGCCGGTCGGCTCCCCCTCGACCGGGGCCACCGCAGTGCCGCCCGCGCGCTCCGGCTCGGCGTGCTCGCGCAGGACGAGGGGACCCCGGAACAGCTCCGGATGACCGGCTTCGAGGCCGCCGCCGCCCGCGCCCTGGACCTGCTGCGCACCGGGGCCCTCGACCCCGAGCACATCGTCCCGATCGCGTCGCTCGGCCTCCTGGACGAGGAGGACCTCGACCGCCCGCTCGCCGAACTCTCCGTCGGGCAGCGCCGCCGCTTCGCACTCGGGATGGCCCTGGTGCCCGCGCCGCAGGTGCTGATCCTGGACGAACCCACCAACCACCTGTCGATCGGGCTGGTGGACGAGCTGACCGCCGCGTTGCAGGTGACCTCAGCCGCCGTGGTGGTCGCTACCCACGACCGGGCGATGCGGGCGGATCTGGCGGGGTGGGAGTCGGTGCGGCTGTAGGCGTCGCCGGCAGCGCCCGCTCCACCCACCGCGCCGCCGTCGCCAGCACCAGGAACGCCACCGCGATCACCCCGGTGTTCAGCAGCGCCGCCCCCAGACCGATCTGCGTCACGTCCAGGAACGGGTACGGGTACCAGTCGACCAACGCCCCGCGCACGAAGGTGTACCCCACCCACGCCAACGGGTAGACCAGCGACCAGGCGATGGTGGCCCAGGACCAGCGCGGGCGCGGACCGATCAGCAGCCAGACCAGCACGGCACCGACCGGTGTGATCGTGTGCAGGAACAGGTTCGCGAACGCACCGCTCGGGGTCAGGGTCGCCGCCTCACCCGCGAGCACCGCGTGGTAGACGACGCCGGTCACGATGATGCACAGCAGTGCGTCCAACCGGATGACCGCCGCGAGTCGGCCGCCACCGGTCGGGCGCAGGGTGAGCAGGACGGCGGCGAGCAGGACCAGCAGGTTCGACTGGATGGTGAAGTAGCTGAACAGCCGGATCAGCCGCTCGCCGTCTCCACCCTCCGCCAGGGCGTTGCCCACCTCGACCGCGACACCGGTGGCCGCGACCAGGGCCAGCAGCCCGGTGAGCAGCCGCCGCCCGATCACGGCATCCGGCCGACGTGCGCCATGGCCTGGCGCAGCAGCAGCCCCTGGCCGCCGTTCATCTCCACCTGCACCTGCTCGCTGCACACCTGCTCCGGGGTCAGCCACGCCAGGTCGAGGGCGTCCTGCTGCGGGCGGCAGTCGCCGGTGACCGGCACAACGTAGGCCAGCGACACCGCGTGCTGGCGGGGGTCGTGGTACGGCGTGACGCCGGGGGTGGGGAAGTACTCGGCGACGGTGAACGGCTGCGGCGACGGGGGCACCTGGGGCAGTGCCATCGGACCGAGGTCCTTCTCGATGTGCCGCAGCAGGGCGTCGCGCACCCGCTCGTGGTACATCACCCGGCCGGACACCAGGGCACGGGACATCACCCCCTCCGGGGTGACCCGGAGCAGCAGACCGACGGCCACCACGTCGCCGGAGTCGTCCACCCGGACCGGGACGGCGTCCACGTAGAGCAGCGGGATCTGCCGACGGACCTGGGCGATCCCCTCGGGGCTCAACCACCCGGCGGGGCGGTCGGGCTCGGTCGGCTCCGGGGGCAGGTCAGCGGTGTCGGTCATCTGGATGTTCTACCCCGAGTCGCTCCCGACAGGCATCCCCGACGCGCTGACGGGAATACTGGACCCGGCGCGAACGCTCTACCGGCGTTCAACGAAGCAACAGGAGGCGACTGATGGCAACGACCGAGCTGACCGCTCAGTCCATCCAGAAGACGATCGACGAGAACGACATCGTCCTGGTGGACTTCTGGGCGGACTGGTGCGGCCCGTGCAAGCGGTTCGGACCGATCTTCGAGCAGTCCTCGGAGTCGCACCCCGACATCGTCCACGCGAAGGTGGACACCGAGGCGGAGCAGGAGCTGGCAGCTCAGCTCCAGATCACCTCGATCCCCACGCTGATGGCCTTCCGTGAGGGCGTCCTGGTGTTCAACCAGGCGGGTGCCCTGCCGGCCCCGGCCCTGCAGCAGGTGGTGGACGCGGTCAAGAGCCTGGACATGGACGACGTCCGGGCGCAGATCGCCGCCGCCGAGGCAGCACAGAACTGAGCACGAACGAACGACCCCCGCACCATCCGGTGCGGGGGTCGTTCCGTGTGCGGGAGACGGGATTCGAACCCGCACGCTCATCGAGCACCAGGACCTAAACCTGGCGTGGCTACCGTTACACCACTCCCGCGTACCCGGCGATGATGCCAGGCACGGACGTCACGCCGCGTCGATCCCGAGGTCGCGGCGCAACTTGGCGACGTGCCCGGTCGCCTTCACGTTGTACTGGGCCAGCTGGACCACACCCGCCGGGTCGACGACCACCGTGGACCGGATCACCCCGGTGACGACCTTGCCGTAGAGCTTCTTCTCACCCCAGGCGCCCCACTGCTCCATCACCGCGTGGTCGGCGTCGGACACCAGCGGGAAGGTCAGCGCCTCCTGCTCGGCGAAGCGGGCCAGCTTGGCGGGGGAGTCCGGCGAGACCCCCACCACCCGGTAGCCCTGCGCTTGCAAGGAAGCGAGCGAGTCCCGGAAGTCGCAGGCCTGCTTGGTGCAGCCCGGTGTCCCGGCGGCCGGGTAGAAGTAGACGACGACATGCTCACCGCGCAGCTCGGACAGGCTGAACGTGCCACCGTCGGCGGTCGGCAGGGTGAAGTCGGGGGCGGCGTCGCCTACGGTCAGGCGCGGCATGGCGTCTCCTCACGTCGGAGGGCGCCGAGCGCGCCCCGGGACAGGGTAATCAGTGCGTCAGTGTTGCCGTGCCGCAGTGCCGCAGTGCTGACAGGTAGCGTCTGGTCCCGTGACCGCGACTCCCCGCCCCGAGCTGCCCATCCGGATGCTGAACGACCGGCTGCTGGTCGAACTGGACGCCGACGCCGCCGAACGACGGTCCAGCGCGGGCATCGTGATCCCGGCGACCGCGGTGGTCGGCAAGCGCCTCGCCTGGGGCGCGGTGGTCGCCGCCGGACAGCACGTGCGCCAGGTGTCGGTCGGCGACCGGGTGCTCTTCGACCCGGACGAGCGCGGCGAGGTCGAATTGGCCGGCACCACCTACCTGCTGCTCCGGGAGAAGGATGTGCACGCCGTCGCCGAACCCCGCGACGGCGGCGAGGGCACCGGCCTCTATCTCTAGCTGTTGCACAGCCGATCAGCGGGTGTTCCGATGGTCGCCGACGGAAGGAGTGGTCGTGGGCGACGATCACGCGCCGGAAGAGGCGCAATCGGTGATGGACCTGCTCGCTGAGCACGTGCCGTTGACCCTGCTCGCCGACCTCGCGGCCGCCGAGCCCCGCTCCACCGAGATCCTGCACGCCGAGGGGCTGCCGGAGGACGAGTGGTGGCAGGACCCGGACGCATCGGAGTCGGGAGAGGCGCAGGAGCCGCACACCGCGTGACCTGCATCACGACCGGCCCCGGCGGGCGGGAACCGATTCGCGTTCGACGCCGCGGGGGTGCTAACTTCTCTCTTGCGCGCCATTAGCTCAATTGGCAGAGCAGCTGACTCTTAATCAGCGGGTTCGGGGTTCGAGTCCCTGATGGCGCACCGACACGAAGGCCCCGCATCGATGGATGCGGGGCCTTCGTCGTGTCGGTGGTCGTCGGTAGCGTGCCCGCGCATGGACCTGGACACGTTGCGTGACGACTACGACCGAGTGGCCGACACCTACGTCGCCCTCGGGGTGGCCGAACTGGACGGGAAGCCCTGGTTGCGGTCGGCGCTGACCGCCTTCGCCGAGCAGGTGCGTGACGGTGGGGAAGTGCTCGATGTCGGGTGTGGGCCGGGACAGGTCAGTGCTTTTCTGGCCGACCTCGGGGTGGACGTGCGGGGGATCGACCTGTCTCCCCGGATGGTCGAGCAGGCTCGGCGGCGGTTCCCCGCGTTGCGCTTCGACGTGGGATCGGCCACCGCGGTGGACGTGCCGGACGGGTCGTTGGCCGGGGTGCTGGGATGGTGGTCGTTGTTCCACCTGCCCCGCCCACTGTTGCCGGGGGTGTTCGAGGGCTGGGCGCGGGCGATGCGGCCCGGTGGGCTGGCGCTGATGGGCTTCCACGTCGGTGACGGCGAGCAGCAACGCACCGAGGCATACGGCGGGGTGCCGGTGAGCTGGACGACCTACCGGTGGCAGCCAGAGCGGTTGGCGGAGCTGCTGACGGCCGCCGGTCTGACGGTGGAGGTGGAGCAGCGGTTCACGGAGCCATGGGGGTCGCAGGTGGTGATCGCCGCCCGACGCCGAGCGGTGGGCGCGGCGGCTACCTGAACCCACGGGACGTGTGCGCCATGCCCCGACGCCGTCGCCATCTGTTGGGCGCTCGAGTCGAAGCGGATCGGGAAAGCCGTGGTCTGCTCGCTTCCGTCGTCGGCCGCGCGCGTCGTCACCCCTCCGGGTGGGAGCCACCTCACCCGGTCGAGTCCTCAGCGAGCTCACGGCCCCGTCGATCGGGAAAGGGACGACCTTCCGATCGAAAGGGCATCCCGCATGGCCGCCACGGCACCTCAGACCACCTCCACCCGACGCCGCGTGCGGGTGCACGACCTGCCGGTGGGCGCACGGATCGGCGGGGTGCTCGGCATCCTGATCGCCGTGGTGATCACGGTGACCGTGGTCGGGATCAGTCGGCTGCACGCGTTGGACAGCGCGGTGACGGAGCTGGGGAAGACCGCTGTCGAGCCGCAGACGTACCTGGTGAACACCCAGCGTTGGTTCCAGGCGAGCCGGGCCCGGGTGTTGGAGTACGGCATGGTCCCGGCCGCGGACCGGGCGGGGATCATCAGCGACCGGGAGGGCTTCGACGCGGACGCGCTGACCAACATCGAGGGGTATGCGCCCTTCGTGTTGGACGAGGACGCGTACGCGAGCCTGACCGATGCCTACGCCCGCTACCAGGATCTGGCGGAGGAGATCCAGCCGGAGGCCGACCGGGGCGCGGTGGCGTATCACGATGCCTACGCGGACCAGGTGCGGCCGGTGACCACCGAGATCGGTGACGCGTTGCAGGCGCTGACCGACTCGGTGAATGCCAAGGCGAACGCCGACATCGCGGCGGCCGACCGGCAGGCGAACAGCGCCACGATGGTGATGATCGTGACCGGCCTGATCGGTGCGCTGCTGGCGGCGGGTCTGGGTGTGGTGCTGGTGCGCCGCCTGATCGGTGACCTGCGCAGGGTGCAGCAGACGGTGGAGGCGATCGGTGACGGCGACCTGACGGTGTCGGTGCAGCTGGATTCGCGGGATGAGCTGGGCCGGATGGCCGGGGCGCTGAACGAGGCGCAGGGATCGCTGCGGTCGCTGATGGCCGGTGTGGTGGAGACCTCGCACACGGTGGCGGCCGCCGCCGAGGAGCTGTCGGCCGCATCGCACCAGGTGGTCGCGGGATCGGATCAGACGTCGGCGCAGGCGGGTGTGGTGGCTGCTGCTGCTGAGCAGGTGTCGCGGAATGTGCAGACGGTGGCGGCTGGTGCCGAGGAGATGGGTGCCAGCATTCGGGAGATCGCGCAGAACGCGTCGCAGGCGGCGAAGGTCGCTGGTCAGGCCACGGATGCTGCTGCGGTGACCAATGATCAGGTCGCGAAGCTGGGGGAGTCCTCGGTGGAGATCGGCAACGTGGTCAAGGTCATCACCAGCATCGCGGAGCAGACGAATCTGTTGGCGTTGAACGCGACCATCGAGGCCGCGCGTGCCGGTGAGGCCGGTAAGGGCTTCGCGGTGGTGGCCGGTGAGGTCAAGGAGTTGGCGCAGGAGACGGCGAAGGCGACCGAGGACATCGCGCGCCGGGTGGAGACCATTCAGGCCGATACCTCGGGTGCGGTGACCGCGATCGGGGAGATCTCGACGATCATCGCGAGCATCAACGACTACCAGTTGACGATCGCCAGTGCGGTGGAGGAGCAGACCGCGACGACCACGGAGATGTCCCGGTCGGTGGCCGAGGCCGCGACCGGGTCGGGGGAGATCGCGAACAACATCACCGGGGTGGCCTCCGCCGCGTCGACCTCCAGTCAGACGCTGGGGCAGATGGGCTCCGCGATCAGTGAGCTGGCCCGGATGAGTGAGGACCTGCGCGGCCAGGTGTCCCGCTTCACCTACTGAACATCCCCGCACCGGAGCCGGTGTCCCCGCCCGGGGGCATCGGCTCCGTGCGTTCGACCTGCCGTTCAGCTCCCCGGGGACCACGATGGGCACACCCGAACGAATGGAGCAGGTGATGGAGACGGTCAGCTACGACGTGGTCGTGATCGGCGGCGGGGCGGTGGGGGAGAACGCGGCCGACCGCGCGTCCCGCACCGGGCTGTCGGTGCTGGTGGTCGAACGCGAGCTGGTCGGCGGTGAGTGCTCCTACTGGGCGTGCATGCCGTCCAAGGCGCTGCTGCGCCCCGGTGCCGTGCTGGCCCAGGCGCGGGCGGTGCCCGGGGCCGCCGAGCTGCTGACCGGCACCCTGGACCCGGCACAGGTGCTGGCCCGGCGGGACGTGTTCACCTCGCACTGGGACGACCACGGGCAGGTGGAGTGGCTGGACTCGGCCGGGCTCGGCCTGCTCCGCGGATCGGCGCGGTTCACCGGGGAGAAGGAACTCCTGGTGGAGAACGAGGAGGACGGCACCAGCACCCGGGTGATCGCCCGGCACGCGGTGATCGTCGCCACCGGCAGCGAGCCGGTCATCCCGGACATCCCGGGGCTGCCGGAGTCGAAGCCGTGGACCTCCCGGGAGGCGACCGCCGTCGAGGAGGTGCCGGGTTCGATCGCGATCCTCGGCGGTGGCGTGGTCGGGGTCGAGATGGCGACCGCCTACCGCGACCTGGGTGCCCAGGTGACGCTGATCGTCCGGGGCGGTCGGCTGCTGAACGGGGCGGAGCCGTTCGCGGCGGAGGAGGTCGGCACCGCGCTGCGCGATCTCGGCGTGGACCTGCGCTTCGACACCGAGACCACCGCTGTCAGCCGGGACGCCGACGGGGTGCACCTGCACCTGAGCGGGCCGCAGGGCGAGGACACCGTGCACGCGGACGAGCTGGTGGTCGCCACCGGCCGTCGCCCGCGACTGGATGTCGGACTGGACGTGCTGGGGCTGGACCGGTTGGCGGTCGACGACGCGTTGCAGGTGCCGGGCCATGACTGGTTGTTCGCGGTCGGCGACGTGACCGGGCGCACCGCCACCACCCACCAGGGCAAGTACGACGCCCGGGTGGTCGGTGACGTGGTGGCGGCCCGGTTCGGGTCGGACGAGGAGCTGCGGGCCGCCGAGGCCGAGGCCGCCGACTGGAGCCGGTTCCGGGCCAGCGCCGACCACGCGGCCGTGCCGCAGGTGGTGTTCAGCCGCCCGGAGGTGTCGTGGGTCGGGCTGACCGAGCAGCAGGCCACCGATGCCGGACACGCGGTGCGGACGGTGAGCTACGCGATCGGCTCGGTGGCCGGTGCCTCGGTGAGCGCCGACGGCTATCAGGGCACCGCGCAGCTGGTGATCGACACCGACCGCGGGGTGATCCTGGGGGCGACCTTCACCGGACCGGACGCCGCGGAGCTGTTGCAGACGGCGACGGTGGCGGTGGTCGCCGAGACGCCGCTGGACCGGCTGTGGCACGCGGTGCCCGCCTACCCCACCGTGAGCGAGGTGTGGCTGCGGTTGCTGGAGACCGCGGGGCTGTAGAGAAGGCCCGGACGTGACGAAGGGCCGGAGGATCAGATCCTCCGGCCCTTCGTGCTGTGCGGGATCAGCTGGCCAGCGAGCCGTCCGAGGACAGCACCAGGCCGAGCACCGACTCGCCGTTGCGCACGGCGTCACCGATCAGACCGAAGTCGTAGCTGGTGAAGTCGGAGATCTTGATGCTGTAGGTGTCCTCCAGGCCGGGCTGGCAGAACGGGCGCTCCGGGCACTCGGCCGGACCGGCCAGGGTGACGCCACCGGCGCAGGCGGTCGCCAGGTCGGACAGCGTGGTCACCTCGTGCTCGTCCGCGAACGCCTGGGTCACGGCGAAGGCGTTCTGGTCCTGGGCCTGGGACACGGCGCCGAAGGCGAGGCCGACGTCGCCACCGAGGGTGGTCAGCGCCTCGACGGTGGCGTCCACGTCGCCGCTGGCCTGCGGCTCGGCGTCAGCGCCGTTGGCGGCGGTATTCAGGAACTCGGTCAGCGTCGCCGCGTACTCCGGGGTGACGGTGATCTGACCGCTCTCCAGGGCGGGCAGGTAGGTCTCCCGGTTGCCGATCGTCTGCACCTCGGTCGAGTACCCGGCGGACTTCAGCACCGCGGAGTAGATCTCGGACAGGGTGGCGCTCTCGGAGAAGTTCGCGGCGCCGATCACCACGGACTTGCCGGCACCGAGGCTGCTGTCGTCGGAGGCCAGGCCCTCGTCCTCGACGAAAGTCGCGGCCGCCTCGGAGGAGGTCTGGCGGTCGATGTCGACGGCCTTGTTCAGCTGGATCAGCTTGTCGGTGTCCAGCGCGTTCGACACCTCGTCCAGCAGCGGGATGAGGTTCGGGTCGGCGGAGGCGGCCGCGGCGTTGACCGCGGGGATCACGTTGTCGGCGTTCTGCAGACCCTTGTCGTCCTCCAGGACGACCAGCTTGTCACCGGCGACCGGCTCGCAGACCGCGCCGGAGGCGTTGGCGTCGGAGGTGGGGTCAGCGGACCCGCCGCCCGACCCGGGGTCGCCACAGGCGGCGACGAGCAGGAGCACCCCCGCGGCGGTGGCGGCGAGAGTGGTGCGACGTGCCTTCATAGGTCCTCTTCCATCGAGTGGCAGTTCGGATCAGGGGGCGGCGACGATCATTCGACCGGCGCCGTTCGGGGTCGGCAACCGCTCAGGCGGCAGCCGGGGTCACAGTCCGGTCACGGTTGGCGCGGAGCCGGCGACGAGGGGTGCGCATCGGGGCGGGGGTGGCGGCGCGCTGCACGGCGGCCAGCACGCCTTCGATCACCAGGCAGAGGGCCGCGACCAGCAGCGCACCGGCGACCACCTGGCCGTACTTCTGCAGGGCCATCCCGCTGACGATGATCGAGCCGAGGCTCTTGCCGCCGACCAGCGCGGCCAGCGGCACCGTGGCCAGCACCTGGGTGGTCGCGGTGCGCAGCCCGGCCCCGATCAGCGGCAGGGCGAGCGGCAGTTCGGCCTGGAACAGCGCGCGGGAGCCGCTCATCCCCATGCCCCGGGCGGCGTCGCGCACATCCGGGTCGACCTCCATCATCCCGGTGAAGGCATTCGCCAGGATCGGCGGCACCGCGAAGATCGCCACCGCGATGATCGTCGCCCGGGAACCGAACAGACCGGTCGAGGCGAAGATCGTCAGCAGCGCGAAGGTCGGCAGCGCGCGGGAGGTGTTGGCCAGCACCACGGTGAGCATCCCGCCCGCACGGCGGTGACCCAGCCAGACACCCAGCGGGAGCGCGACGACCGCGGCGAGCAGCACCGCGATCACGCTCAGCCGCAGGTGCTCGGCACCCAGGGCCAGCACGCCATTGCGGCCGGACCAGTTCAGCGGGTCGTTCAGCCAGGTGAAGGCATCGGTCAGCACGTCCATGTCAGGCCTCCCGCCCACGGCGTGCCCACGGGGTGACGGCACGGCCGATCAGCCACCAGAGCAGGTCCAGGAACAAAGCCAGCGCCAGGCAGAGCAGCGTCGCCGTGAGGATCTCCGCGTGGTACTTGTTGTTCCGGAAACCGCGGAAGATCAGCTCGCCGAGCCCGCCGTATCCGACGGCCACCCCGACGGTGACCAGGGCGACCGTGGTGACGGTGGCCAGCCGGATCCCGGCGATCACCGCGGGCAGCGCGTTCGGCAGCTCGACGGTGAGCAGCAGGCGCAGTCGGCCGTAGCCGAGCCCGCGCGCCGCGTCCCGGACGCTGTCGTCCACCCCGGCCAGCCCGACGATGATGTTCCGGACCAGCACCAGCATCGCGTAGACCACCAGGCCGATCAGCACCGGCGTGCGCCCGATGCCGGTGAAGGGCACCAGCACGGTGAACAGCGCCAGGGACGGGATCGTGTAGAGCACCGAGGAGGTGCCGACGATCGGGGTCGCGAGCCGGGGTTGCAGGTGCGCCAGCATGCCGAGCGGCACCGCGATCACCACCGCGATCAGCACCGCCTGCAACGTCAGGCTGGTGTGCTGCTGCAACGCGTGGCTGATGTCGCCCCAGTTGCGCTGCACGTACTCCCAGGACAGCCACGGGTTCGCGGCTGCCGCACCGTCGGCGGCTGTCTGCACCGAGAGTGCGCTGGTCTGGACCATCACCGCAGGGACGCTACCTGCCGCCTCCGACATGCGCCGGTCGAATGCGGGTGATCGTGACCGAACCGTGAGCGGATGTCCGTGCTGGCAGGTAGCGTCCCGGGCCATGACGGCGATCGCATTCGAGCACGTCCGCAAGGAGTACCCGGACGGGACGGTGGCAGTCGCCGACCTGTCGCTGGAGGTCCGCGAGCACGAGCTGCTGGCCCTGGTGGGTCCCTCGGGCTGCGGGAAGTCGACCACCCTGCGGATGGCGAACCGGCTGGTCGAGCCGACCTCGGGCCGGATCCTGCTCGGCGGCGAGGACGTGACCGACGCCGATCCGGTCGAGCTGCGGCGCCGGATCGGCTACGTGATCCAGAACGTCGGCCTGTTCCCGCACCGCACGGTGGAGCAGAACGTGGCGACCGTCCCCCGGCTGCTGGGCTGGGACCGGACGCGCACCCGCACCCGGGTGGGTGAGCTGTTGGAGCTGATGGGCCTGGAGCCGGGTCGCTACGCCAAGCGCTACCCGCACGAGCTCTCCGGCGGCGAGCGGCAGCGGGTCGGGGTGGCCCGCGGTCTGGCCACCGACCCGCCGGTGCTGCTGATGGACGAGCCCTTCGGCGCGGTGGACCCGGTCGGTCGACGCCGGTTGCAGGCCGAGTTCCGGCGGATCCACGCGGAGATCGGCACCACGGTCATGCTGGTCACGCACGACGTCGACGAGGCGGTCCAGCTCGCCGACCGGATCGCGGTGTTCAGCCGGGGCGGCCATCTGGAGCAACTGGACGACCCGGTGCGGGTGCTGACCGCGCCGGCCAGCGCGGCGGTGGCGGATCTGGTCGGGCGGGACGCGGCGTCCAAGCTGCTCGGACTGGGCACGCTGCAGTCGTCGGACCTGCGACAGGGATCGCTGGGGGAGGACCTGCCGACCGCCGAGGCCACCGTGCGGGTCGGTGCCCCGCTGTCCGAGGCGTTCAGCGCGCTGGCCGACGCGCGTGCCGCCGCGGTGCCGGTGCTGGACGGCGATCGCACCGTGGGTGTCCTGGACGCCGACGGGGTGCTGCGGGCTCTGCGGCGGATCGTCGACGAGCGCGCATCGGAGGAGTCGGCGGCGGTCTGAGCCGGACGACCCACCTGCCGGTTTCCGGTGCGCGTGGGTAGCCTGACCGCGTGACCACCATTGGCCTTGCCACCTGCGCCGCCCTGCCGGACCTCGACCCGGACGACCGTCCCCTGCTGGAGGAGCTCACCCGCCGCGGCCACGACGTGCGCCCGGTGGTCTGGAACGACCCGACGGTCGTCTGGCCGAAGTTCGATCTGGTCGTGGTCCGCTCCACCTGGGACTACACCGACCATCCGCGTGACTTCCGCTGGTGGGCCGAGCGGGTGTCGTCCGGCGGTGCGACCCTGCTCAACCCGATCCCGGCGATCACCTGGAACATCGACAAGCAGTACCAGCGTGCGCTCGACCGGGCTGGGCTGCCGATCATCCCGACGATCTGGCTCGACCCGGAGCGGAACTTCAACGCCCGCGCGATCCACACCCGGTTCCCGGCCTTCGGTGACTTCGTGATCAAGCCGACCGTGAGCGCCGGCTCCCGCGACACCGGCCGCTACGAGGCGGGCGTCACCAACTCCCGCGCCCAGGGCATCATGCACGCCAAGCGGCTGCTGGACGCCGGGCGGCACGTCATGGTGCAGCGCTATCTCAAGCAGGTCGACGAGGTCGGGGAGACGGCGCTGGTCTACCTGGACGGCAAGCTGTCGCACGCTGTCCGCAAGGAGCCGCTGCTCACCGGCCCGTACGAGCAGGACTCGATGTCCGGGGTGCTCTACAAGGAAGAGGTGATGACCCCGCGCGACGCCTCCGCCGCCGAGCTGGAGGTCGGTCAGCGGGTGATCGACGCGCTGCCGGGTCTGCTGAACGGGGTGAGCGGGCCGCTGGCCTACACCCGGGTGGATCTGGTGCCGGACGACGAGGGCAACCCCGTGGTGCTGGAGCTCGAGCTGATCGAGCCGTCGCTGTTCTTCGCGCAGGCTCCCGAGGCGGTGTCCCGATTCGCCGATGTGATCGAGTCGCGGCTCTGACCCGACCATGACGAAGGCCCCGCACGGATCCGTGCGGGGCCTTCGTGGTGCTGGGGTGGCTAACGGGACTTGAACCCGCGACCCCCTGGACCACAACCAGGTGCTCTACCTACTGAGCTATAGCCACCATGACCCTTGCGGGCCTGGATGAGTGTAGCGGGTGTCGGGCCGTACTGAGGAATCGGTGCTCAGCGGGCCTGGTGCGCGGCTGCCACCGACGACTTCGAGACCTCGGCGGCGATGGCCTTGGCCGTCTTGGAGTCGGGTCCCGGCTGCGGGACCAGCAGGGCCGCGCGGTAGTAGCGCAGCTCGTCGATGCTCTCCAGGATGTCGGCCAGCGCACGGTGGCCACCGTTCTTCTTCGGCGAGGCGAAGTAGACCCGGGGGTACCAGCGCCGAGCGAGCTCCTTGATCGAGGAGACGTCGATGATCCGGTAGTGCAGGTGCTCGACGAGCTCGGGCATGTCCCGGTCGAGGAACACCTTGTCGGTGCCGACCGAGTTGCCGGCCAGCGGCGCCTTGCCGGGGTCGGGCACCCAGGTGCGGATGTAGTCGAGGACCTGGGCCTGCGCGTCGGCCAGCGTGGTGCCGTCGGCGAACTCCTCGATCAGACCGGAGGTGGTGTGCATGGTGCGCACGAAGTCGCCCATCTGCTCCAGGGCCTCGGCGGGCGGGGTGATCACCACGTCCACGCCCTCGCCGAGCACGTTCAGCTCGGAGTCGGTGACGACGGCGGCGACCTCGACCAGTGCGTCCTTGACGTTGTCCAGGCCGGTCATCTCGCAGTCGATCCAGACGATGCGGTCGGCGCTGCCCTGCTGATTGTTGACGGTGCTCACGGGGGCCAGCCTACGACCGGCCCGGCGCCGGACATGGAAGTGGCCGGGGTCGTCGCGTGGAACATGGGGCGACGACCCCGGCCAGGTCCGCTCTCACCGCGCCACCGCACCCACCAGGGGGACGGGCAGCAGGTCGAGTGACCATGCCCAGTGCGGCGGATGTTCCGGTGGTCGTTCGGGCTCGGGTGCCCGCCGGGACCGGGTGCAGTCGGCGGCGGCGATCCGCTCGGCGTGGTCGAGCAGGATGACGTCGAAGGTGCTGGTGGGGTGCATGGTGGTGGGTCTCCTGTGTGCTGACTTCGCTGGGTCTGGCCGGACCCGGGGACTCACCGCGGTGTTCCACCAGGAGACCATCCGACCTGGCCGGGAAGCACGCGATTTTCGGCCCTGACAAATCGTTGAACAATCAACTATGATCACGGGATGACGGAGTGGCTGACCTCGGATCAGCTCCGCGCCTGGACCCGGTTGGAGGCGGTGGCGGAGCTGCTGCCCGGTGCCCTGGACCAGCAGCTGCAACGGGACGCCGCCCTGTCGCACTACGACTACCTGGTGCTCGCCAAGCTCTCCGAGGCGCCGGAGCGCACCCTGGCGATGACCCAGTTGGCCGCGCAGACCAATGCCTCGCTGCCCCGGCTCTCCCACGTCGCCGCGCGGCTGGAGGCCCGGGGGCTGCTGTGCCGTCGACGCAGCGCGGAGGACCGGCGCACCACGCTGGCCACGCTGACCGCGGTGGGGTGGGACACCGTGCGCGCCACCGCGCCGGGCCACGTCGCCGAGGTGCGCCGCCTGGTGATCGACCGCCTGACCGACGAGCAGGTGCGCCAGTTGGACGCGATCGCGCTGGCGGTGCTCACGGCACTCGACCCCGACGGCCGGTTGGAGGCACGTTGCACCGCGACGCAGGAGGCGGCGGCACCCGGTCGACGGTGAACCCGGGCACCACGTGCGCGAACCCTGCCGCGCCGCCGGGAAGAGCCGCTTGCTCCACGTCCGCACACGCGGTGACGGCGTCAGTCGTCGTTGTACCTGCGGCCCTTGGGCACCGTGAGGATGATCGACACCAGGGCGATCAGCACCAGCACCAGGTTGACGATCATCGCGAGCTGCGCCGCCTGGCGCAGGCCCTCGTTGTCCAGGGTGCCCTGCGTGGTCAGGATGTGGCCCAGCCAGCCGACGCCGGATCCGGCGAAGGTGGAGAAGACGGTCAGCGAGACGGCGGCCCCCACCGCCGAACCCAGCGATGACGCCATCTTGTAGATGCCCGACCCGGCACCGGTCTGATCCGCCGGGAGGTTGGACAGGGCAGCATCGGTGGACGGGGTGGCGTAGCAGGCCAACCCGATGCCGAACAGGCAGTAGGCGATGATCGCGAGCACCTGGTACTGGCCCACCAACAGGTGGGTGGGGATCAGCAGGATCGCGGCACCGGCGACGATCAGCGTGCCCCAGATCATCGGCTTGCGTGGACCGAACCGGCGCAGCAGCGTCTCGCCGACCCGGATCAGGCCGATGACGCAGACTCCGTAGCCGATGGTCAGCACCGACGCGGTGAGCGGGGTGTAGCCCTGGCCGGACATCTGGAACAGCTGTTGGGAGACCAGCAGCAGGCCGATGGTGCAGTTGAGCAGGAAGTTCGACAGCGTGGCGCCGGCGAAGGTGGGGTTCGCGAACAGTGCGAAGTCGATGAATGGATGGTCGGTGTTCCGCCGCTCCAGCCGCACGAAGACCACTGCCGCGACCACGGCGGTCGCTGCCAGGATCCACACCACCGGGGAACCCCACCCGATCTGCCGACCGAAGATCAGCACCACCATCAGGGCCAGGGCCGTCGCCATGAAGGTCACCAGCCCCGGTACGTCGAACCGCCGCCGCACAGTGCCCTCGACCTTGCTCTCCGGTGCGCCCACCATCGGGACGATGGCGAGCAGCGACACCACGATCGACACCACGAAGATGGCGCGCCAGTTCCAGGTGGTCGCGATGAAGCCACCGCACAGCGCCGACAGCCCCGAACCGCCCCAGGACCCGATCGACCACATGGACACGGCGCGCTGCCGGTCGGCCCCGTCCCAGTAGGCGCGCAGCAGCGCCATCGTGGAGGGCATCACACAGGCGGCGGAGAGTCCCTGGACCGCGCGGCCGATCAGCAGGAGCGGCAGCGCGGCACCACCACCGGCGAACAGGAGCAGCGCGGATCCGATCACGCCGAGCGCATTGCCGACGATCGCGATCCGCAGCCGACCCACGCGGTCGGCCACCCCGCCCATCAGGACGACGAACAGCCCGGAGAACAGGGCAGTGATCGACACGGCCATGTTCATCGCCGCGGCCGAGACGTGCGCGGAATCGGCATTGATGTCGGCGAGGACCTTGGGTGCCACGGTGCCCATCGACCCGGCGAACAGCCAGAAGGTCAGGACACCCAGGACGATGCCGGTCAGCAGCGTGGGGGTGCCCCGGTATCCGGGGACGGTCGGGGCGGGGGTGGTAACGGTGCTCATCGCACGTCAGTGGCGAGGTAGGCGAGGGCGGCCACCACGGCAGCCTCGGTCCCGGCGGTCAGCGTGGGCTGCTGCACCGGGGCGAAGAACGGTGAGTGGTTGGGGGCCGCCTGTGCTCCCGGCGGGAAGCCGCCCAGGCCCCAGTACGTGTACGGAGTCCCGAACGCGTCCGGGATCCGGCTGAAGTCCTCGCTGGCCGACTGCGGGTCCATCGTGAACACCCGGTCGGTGCCGAAGTGCTGTTCGAAGGCGGCGCGGACCCGGGCCGTGGTGGCGGGATCGTTGCTCGTCAACGGGAACTGGTCGTAATACTCGAACGTCGGCGGCTCGGGCGAGCCGGAGGCCTCACACTCGGCCCGGACGATCCGCTCGATCGCCCGCAGCACGGTGGTCCGGGTCTGCTCGGAGTACACCCGGGTGTTGACCAGGAGGGTGGCCCGGTCCGGGATGACGTTGCTCTTGGTCCCGGCGTTCAGGGCGCCGACGGTGATAACCGCCCGCTCACCGGGGGGCAGTTCCCGGGCGACGATGCCCTGCAACCGCTGAACTACGGCGGCTGCCAGCACGATCGGGTCGACCCCGAGCTGGGGCATCGAACCGTGGGTGCCGGAGCCGAACAGCGTGATCCGGATCGAGTCGGCGCAGGACAACATCGGCCCCGCGATCAGCCCCAGGTGTCCCGCCCGGTACCCGAGGACATGCTGGGCGAACGCGACGTCGGGGCGCGGGATCGTGTCGGTCAGCCCAGCGTCGACCATCGCCGCCGCACCGGCGGCCGTCTCCTCGGCGGGCTGGAACAGCGCGATGAACGTGCCGCGCCACGGGTCCCGGGTGGTGGCCAGCAACTGGGCGGCACCCAACAGCGTGGTGATGTGCACGTCGTGGCCGCAGGCGTGCATCAGACCGACCGTGTTGCCGTCGTCGTCGACGGTGGTGTCGGTCGAGGCGTAGGGCAGCCCGGTCCGCTCGGTGACCGGGAGCGCGTCGATGTCCGCGCGCATCAGCACGGTGGGACCGTCCCCGTTGCGCAGCACGCCGACGATGCCACCGCCGACCGGGGTGACGTCGTAGCCGAAGTCGGTCAGTCGGCGCTGGATCTCCGCCGCGGTGCGGGTCTCGTGCAGGCTGAGCTCGGGATGCTGGTGGAGCTGGACGTAGAGGTCCTCCTGCCACCGCCGGGTGGTGGCGAGAGGGGCGAGAACTTCGGTGACCGCTGTCATGGTCGTCTCCGCTTTCCTGGTCGTGTGCCTCGCAGCCGGTCGGTTCACGATGGCGAATCCACCGGCGACGGCGCCAGACGCTGAGTGGTGCTTCGACCGAAGTTGAGGGGTAACGGCGCGACAGCTGAGTAGTGGTCACTCAGTGCACCCGGTACCGGGAGCCGACGTCGTGCCGCGTAGGCTGAGGTCATTGCCTCCGTAGCTCAATGGATAGAGCACCGGCCTTCTAATCCGTAGGTTGCAGGTTCGAGTCCTGCCGGGGGCGCGTCGATGTTTGGCCCAGCCGCCCGGGACACGTGAGGATGCACCTGTGAACACGCAGGCTGATGGTCGAGGCGGTGATGTTCTCGACCGTCCGCGCGCCGCTGCCTCGCTCGCGGATGCGATGGCCGATCTGCTGCGTGACGTCCGCGGCACCGTCTTGCCGTTGGAGATCCCCGGGGTCCAGGCGGCCCGGGACTCGCGCACCCGGCTGATCGATCAGCTCGCCGACCACCTGGTGCCGCGGCTGCGCACGTTGAGCGCACCGGCGGTGGTGGTGGTCGCCGGGTCGACCGGGGCCGGGAAGTCGACGATCGTGAACGCCCTGGTCGGCGAGGAGGTCAGCCCCGCCGGGGTGCTGCGCCCGACCACGCGGCGACCGGTGCTCGTCCACCACCCGCTGGACGCCGAGCTGCTGGCGGATCACCCGGTGATCGACGCGGTCCAGGTGCAGGTCAGCGAGCAGGTGCCACGCGGCATCGCGCTGCTGGACGCGCCGGATCTGGACTCCGTGGAGGAGGCCAACCGACGCGCCGCTGGCCGTCTGCTGGAGGCCGCCGACCTGTGGCTGTTCGTCACCACGGCGGCCCGGTACGGCGACGCGCTGCCCTGGCGGGTGCTGGACGGTGCTGTCGCGCGGGGCGCCTCGGTCGCGATGGTGCTCAACCGGGTCGCCGCCGACTCGCTGCCCACCGTGCGGGCCGACCTGATGCACCGGCTGCGCGAGCACGGGATGCAGGGATCGCCGTTGTTCGTGGTCGCCGACGCCGGACCGTTGGACGGGCCGTTGGACCCCGCCGCCGTCGCGCCGGTCCACCGGTGGCTGGCGATGCTGGCCGGACCCGACCGGGCGCGCAGCGTGATCGCCCGCACGCTGCGCGGGTCGCTGGCGGCGCTGCGGCCCTGGGTGGACGAGCTGGCGGAGGCGGTCCAGGAGCAGGTCGAGGCCGCCGAGGAGCTGCGCGCTGGACTGGGGACCGCGCTGGACACCACCGTGCTCGCGGCACGGGAGACCACGGACGGTGGCGCGGTGGGTCACGGTGGGCCGCAGGCGCGCTGGGCCGAACTGACCAGCCCGGGTGCGCCGTTGCGCGACCTGCTGCGCGGCGGTGGCAAGCCCGACCGGTCGAAGGCGCGCGGCCGGGAGCGGTCGACGGCGCTCGCGCCCCTGATCGAGGAACTGTCCCGGTCGGCGCGCGGGGTGCTCGTGGCCCTCGGCCAGGGTGCCGAGCGTGAGCTGCGCGACTGGTTGTGGGACGGCCCGGCGGGTGGGCGCTGGCTCGCCGATACCTGGGACACCACCGCCCGGGCGACCGAGCGCGAGAACGAGGCCCAGGCGGCGGCGCAGCAGTGGGTGACGACGGTGGCGATCGTGGCCCCGGCTCCGGCCGACTCCGGCGCCGACCGTTCCGCCCGCCGTGCCGTCACGCGCGAGTCCCGCCGGATCGCCGCCGCCTATCGGGCGCTGGGCACCGAGGGCGCGGCGGCCGTGCTGCTCGCCGCCGCCGCCGGCGTCGAGGGCGCCGGGGAGATGGCCGACACGCTGTTCGGAGCGCCCGGCCGGGCACGGGTGGACGAACTGCGTGATCGGCTGGCGCAGGCGGCCGCAGGTGCGGTGACCGCCGAGTCAGCGGCCGCACTGGCGGCGCTGGACGTGCCGGATCTGGCCGAGGACGCCGCCTCCACCCTCCGGCTGCGGCTGGCAGTGATCAAGGGACTGACATGAGCGAGCAGGACGACAGCGCCCGCCTCACCGCGCGGCTGACCCGACTGGAGGAGGCGCTGGCGGTCGCCGGTGACCGGATCGACCCCGCGGTGGTGAGCCAGGTCCGGCAGATCGACGACCAGGTGCGCGACCGGTTGGCCCTCGGTGTCGACCACACCGTGGTGGCGCTGCTCGGCGGCACCGGGTCCGGCAAGTCGAGCCTGTTCAATGCCGTCGCCGGGTTCGACTTCGCGCAGGTCGGGGTGCGGCGCCCGACCACGTCCCAGGCGACCGCCTGCGTGTGGGGCACCCGGGGCGACGCGCTGCTGGACTGGCTGGCCGTCGACCCGGATCTGCGCATCGAGCGGGAGAGCGCCCTGGACGGTGACACCGAGGCGCCGTTGCGCGGCCTGGTGCTGCTCGACCTTCCCGACCACGATTCGGTGGACGACCGACACCGCGAGACGGTGGACCGGCTGCTGCCGATGGCCGACCTGCTGGTCTGGGTGGTTGATCCGCAGAAGTACGCCGACGACGCCCTGCACTCCGGATACCTGCGGCGTCTGGTGGGACACGAGGGCGCGATGCTCGTCCTGTTGAACCAGATCGACCTGGTGCCCGCCGAGCAGCAGGAGGCCCTGATCGCCGATGTGGCCCGGCTGATCGAGGCGGACGGACTGACCGGAGTGCCGGTGCGCGCGGTCTCGGCCCGGACCGGCGACGGGATCGCCGAGCTGCGTGACCTGCTGGCCGAGGTGGTCGGTGGTCGATCGCTGGCCGCCCGCCGCGGTGCCGCCGAGGTCGGTGACGCCGCCCGACTGATCGCCGCGCAGCTGGCCGAGTCCGAGCCGGGGGACACAGCACTGGAGGTGTCGCCGGTCGCCGACCGGTTGGCCGAGGCGGCCGGACTGCCCGCCATCGCCGATGCGGTGGCGGCGGCGGTGCGTGGTGGCGCCGAACCGGTGCCGAGCTTCGTGCGGGTGCAGTCGGGAACGGTCGAAGCCGCCCGGGCCGACTGGGTGGATCATGCGGTGGGCACGATGCCGACCCGGTGGTCAGCCGCCGTGCGGGACCGGGTCGGTTCCGTGGCGACCATGCGGCAGGCGGCCGACGACGCGCTCGCCCAGGTGGCGGTGGTGGTGCGCCGATCGGTGGCCGCCGCGGTCTGCGTGGTGCTGGCGGCGGTGTGTGGCGTGATCGCGGTGATGATGGCGTCCATCGGTGCTGGACAGGTACTGGGCCGCGGTCGTTGGACCGACGTGCTGCTGCCGGAGGGCGCGGTGGCGCTGGCGCTCGCGGTCATCGCCGTGGTGCTGCTGGTCACGGGGGTGCGGGCACGACGCCGCGCCGCTGTGCGCCGAGCCGAGCAGGTGCGGCAGACCGGGCGGGCGGCGCTGGGCACGGTGGCGCGGACCTGGTTGGCCGAGCCGACGGCGGCGGTGCTGGCCGAACACCGCCGGGTGCGGGAACTGGTGGCGGCGGCGGCCCAGGACTGAGCCGGCTCCGGCTGTCCACAGGGCAGCGGGGTGCGGGGCCGTCCCCAGGGCGGGGGAGCGGGTGGCGACACGGACGGGGCGGTCCCGGTGCACTGGACCTCCGAGCCGACCCGACCAGGAGCGGCGCAGCGAGAGGTCCGATCATGGCCATCAGAGAACTGACCGTCACCGTCACCGGCTGGGTCGGCGCCCCGCCCAAGCTGTATCCGGGTCAGGGCGAGCACCCGGTGCCGTTCACGCAGCTGCGGGTGGGCCACACCGTGCGGGAGCTGGATCGACACACCGGCGAGCTCTCCGACGGCGCGACCAGCTGGTTCACGGTGAAGTCGTTCCGCGACCTGGCGGTGAACGTGGCCGACTGCCTGCGCACGGGCGACCCGGTGGTGGTGCACGGCCGGCTCCGGGTCGAGGAGTGGGCGGATGCCGAGGGCAGGATCAGCAGGTCGGCGGTGGTCCTGGCGGACTCGATCGGACCGGACCTGCGGTGGGGCACCACGAAGTTCAGCCGGGTGGCGCGCCCGACGGCTCCGCGTTCCCCGGAGGCGGAGGACGCGGAGGTGGAGGCTGTCCTGGCCGAGCACCCGCCCGCGGACCTGGAGGCGACCGACGTCGACGAGCTGCCCACCGTGCCCCTCGCGACCGGCAGCTGATCCGGACCGCCGGGCGGGTGCGTCCGGACGGTGCAGCGGCGGGCTCACCACCGGATCGCGACCAGGGTCGGGGTGCGCTCGCGGTCGGATCGAGACCAGGGCGGGGGTGCGCTAGCGGTCGGATCGCGACCGGGACCGGGACGCGGCCGCGGTGATCGCCTAGGCTGGGTCACCGCGGCCCGAACCGGGGCGTCGTCCGTGCTGTCCGCACCGACGGTCGCCTGACCGGTCGCCGATCCTGATCCCCACCACACCGAGGCGGACGAAGAGCGTTGGCTGAGTTCATCTACTCCATGTACAAGGCGCGGAAGGCGCACGGCGACAAGGTCATCCTCGACGACGTGTCGCTGAACTTCCTGCCCGGCGCGAAGATCGGCGTCGTCGGCCCGAACGGTGCCGGAAAGTCGACCATCCTGAAGATCATGGCCGGGCTCGACCAGCCCTCCAACGGCGAGGCGCGGCTGAGTCCGGGGTACACGGTCGGCATCCTGCAGCAGGAGCCGCCGCTGAACGAGGAGAAGACCGTCCTGGGCAACGTCCAGGAGGGTGTCGCCGAGATCAAGGGCAAGATCGACCGCTTCAACGAGATCTCCGCCCTGATGGCCGAGCCGGATGCCGACTTCGACGCGCTGATGGCCGAGATGGGTGAGCTGCAGGAGGCGATCGACGCCGCCGACGCTTGGGACCTGGACGCCCAGCTCGAGCAGGCGATGGACGCGCTGCGCTGCCCGCCGCCGGACGCCGACGTCAAGGTGCTCTCCGGTGGTGAGCGTCGCCGGGTCGCGCTGTGCAAGCTGCTGCTGGAGCAGCCCGACCTGCTGCTGCTCGACGAGCCGACCAACCACCTGGACGCGGAGAGCGTGCTGTGGCTGGAGCAGCACCTCGCCTCGTACCCCGGCGCCGTGCTCGCCGTCACCCACGACCGGTACTTCCTGGACCACGTCGCCGAGTGGATCTGTGAGGTCGACCGCGGTCGGCTGTACCCCTACGAGGGCAACTACTCCACCTACCTGGAGAAGAAGCAGGCCCGCCTGGAGGTGCAGGGCAAGAAGGACGCCAAGCTCGCCAAGCGCCTGAAGGACGAGCTGGAGTGGGTGCGGTCCAGCGCCAAGGGTCGCCAGACCAAGTCGAAGGCCCGCCTGGAGCGCTACGAGGAGATGGCGGCCGAGGCCGACCGGACCCGGAAGTTGGACTTCGAGGAGATCCAGATCCCGCCGGGCCCGCGTCTGGGCTCGGTGGTGCTGGAGGCCTCGGACCTGCAGAAGGGCTTCGACGGCCGGGTGCTGATCGACGGTCTGAGCTTCACGCTGCCGCGTAACGGCATCGTCGGCGTGATCGGCCCGAACGGTGTGGGTAAGACCACCCTGTTCAAGACCATCGTGGGGCTGGAGCCGCTGGACGGCGGCAACCTCAAGGTCGGCGAGACCGTGCAGATCTCCTACGTCGACCAGTCGCGTGGCGGCATCGACCCGAAGAAGACCCTGTGGGAGGTGGTCTCCGACGGGCTCGACTTCATCAAGGTCGGCAACGTGGAGATGCCGTCCCGCGCCTACGTGGCGTCGTTCGGGTTCAAGGGCCCGGACCAGCAGAAGCCCGCGGGGGTGCTCTCCGGTGGTGAGCGCAACCGGCTGAACCTGGCGCTGACCCTCAAGCAGGGCGGCAACCTGCTGCTGCTCGACGAGCCCACCAACGACCTGGACGTCGAGACGCTCGGCTCGCTGGAGAACGCGCTGCTGGAGTTCCCCGGCTGTGCGGTCGTGGTCTCCCACGACCGGTGGTTCCTCGACCGGGTGGCGACGCACATCCTGGCCTACGAGGGCACTGAGGAGAACCCCTCCGCCTGGTACTGGTTCGAGGGCAACTTCGCCTCCTACGAGGAGAACAAGGTCTCCCGCTTGGGTGCCGACGCCGCGCGTCCGCACCGGGTCACCTACCGCAAGCTGACCCGCGACTGAGCTGACCGACGGCTGAGCCGGCGCTCAGCCGACCGGCAGTCGATCGGCGGCTGGGCTGGCCACGGGTGAGCTCAGCCGTGGGCGACCAGGACGGGCGCGTTCCGCAGCGAGCGGGACGCGCCCGTCCTGCATGCGGGCTGGATGCGTTGGTCGTGCGTGTGGGCGGGAGGCCTTCGCTGTGCGGGCGGGGCGCGCAGTCCTGCGGTCGGGGCGCGCCGGACCTGCGTGCGGGCCGAGCGCCTCCGTCGTGCAAGTGACTGGGACGCCTCCGTCGTGTGCGCGGGCTGGGCGCGCTGGTCCTGCGGGCGCCCGTCCTGCCTGCGCGGGACGGGCGCGGTCGCGCGGGGGGCGATGATGGGACCGGGCAGGGGTCGTCGAGCATGGCGACCCAGGAGCGTCGGCGGCGCCCTGCCGGTGGCGAGAGGAAGAGGGAGACGATGGCCCGACTGCGGGTGCCGGTGCAGCTGCGCTGGTCGGATGTGGACGCCTACGCGCATGTGAACAACGTGGCGATGCTGACCATCCTGGAGGAGTCCCGGATCGAGGCGTTCTGGGCCAGCCCGCCCTCGGTGGACGACACCGAGCGCCGACCCTGGCCGACCGCCGTGCTGGACGCCGGGCCGGGTGCCGAGACGTCGACCCTGGTCGCCCGCCAGCAGATCGAGTACCTGGTGCCGCTGGCGTACCGGCGTTCGCCGGTGCTGGTCGAGATGTGGCTGGGCCACCTCGGCGGCGCGAGCATGGACGTCTGCTACGAGGTCAAGGACGAGGACGGCACGGTGTACGCACGGGCCGAGACCACCGTGGTGCTGGTGGACGCGGCGACCGGGCGGCCCCGCCGGCTCGGCGACACCGAGCGGGCCGCGTGGACGCCGTACGTCGAGGAGCCGGTGCGGTTCCGGCACCGCGGTCGCTGACCCACGGCGCCACGGGGTACCGGTGGACCTGGTGGTCCGTGGGATCTGCGCGATGCGACCCGGAGCACCCGGCCTGTCCGAGACCGTGCGGGTCCCGAGGTCGGCAGCACGCGCCACGTCGACCGTGGCGAAGTGACGACCTCGGGCGCGATCTCACGAATTCGGGCGCGACGTGGCTACCTGAGGCGCAAAGTGACGACTTCGGGCGTGACGTGACGACCTGGGGTGCGGGCGGGGCGCGACGCGACGAACTCGGGCGCCAACGGACGACTTCGCGGGCGCGACGTGACGACCTGGACCCGTCGGGCGAACCCGGGCGCGACCTCTCGAACTCGGGCGGCTCGCGACCACTGCGGGCAGGTGCGGCGCTGGGGCAGTCGGGGTCCCCGGCGGGTCAGCGGTCGCTGCGGGAGCGCTCGGCGACCTCGGCGGCGTGCGCGATGTTCCGCTGCATGCCACCGAAGACCACACCGTGGAACGGGTACACCGACCACCAGTAGAGCTGGCCGGCCAGTCCCCGCGGGTGGAAGATCGCCCGCTGCGCGTAGACGGTCGGCGGGGTGGTCCAGTCGCTCGACCCACCCTCTTCGGTGGGCTGTACTCGCAGCTCCAGCCACGCCAGGCCGGGCAGACGCATCTCCGCGCGCAGCCGGATCAGTTCCCCGGGCACGACCTCCTCGACCCGCCAGAAGTCGACGGCGTCGTCCACCAGCAGGCGGCTCGGGTCGCGGCGACCACGGCGCAGGCCGGGGCCGCCGACCAGGCGGTCCAGCAGGCCGCGCACCCGCCAGGCGAGCGACCAGGAGTACCAGCCGCGCTCGCCGCCGACCGCCTCCAGTACCCGCCACAGCGCGGCGGGGGAGGCGTCCACCCGGACGCTGCGCTCGTCGACGTAGAGCGAGCCACCGGCCCAGTCCGGGTCGGTGGGCAGCGGTTCGCTCGGCGCGCCGGGCACGCCGGCGGACGACCACCGGGTGGTGACCGCCGCCTCGTGGATCCGGGTCAGCGCGAGCTTCACGGCGCGGTCGAAGCCGATCAGTCCCTGCGGCGGGTCGGGGATGTACTCCGCGATGTCGTGCTCGTCGCAGACGACCTCGTGCACCAGGGACTCGACCAGGGGGCGGGCGATGCCGGAGGGTACCGGGGTGACGAGGCCGACCCAGAGGCTGGACAGCCCCGGGGTCAGTACCGGTACGGGGACGATGATCCGGCGACCCAGCCCGGCCACCGCCGCGTAGTGCTGCATCATGTCGCGGTAGGTGAGCACCTCGGGGCCACCGATGTCGAAGGCCCGGCTGACCTCTGGCGGCAGGGAGGCGGCTCCGACCAGGTAGCGCAGCACGTCCCGGACCGCGATGGGCTGGATCCGGTTCTCCACCCACTTCGGCACCGTCATCGCGGGCAGTCGTTCGGTGAGGTACCGCATCATCTCGAAGGAGGCCGACCCGGAGCCGAGGATCACCGCCGCACGCAGCACGGCGGTCGGCACTCCGCTGTCCAGCAGGATCTCGCCGACCTCGGTGCGGGACGCCAGGTGCGGTGACAGCTTCTCGCCCTCGGGTGCGAGGCCGCCCAGGTAGATCAGCCGACCGACCCCCGCCTCACGCGCCGCCTTGCCGAAGGTGCGGGCGGTGCCGCGGTCGCGCTCCTCGAACTCGCTGCCCGAGCCCATCGAGTGGATCAGGTAGTAGGCGACGTCGGCGCCGTCCAGGGCGGCGCGGATCTGGTCGGCGTCACTGGCGTCGGCCTTCACCGCTTCGACGTCGTGGAACCAGGGCCGTCCGCGCAGCCGTTCCGGGTGCCGGGCCAGGGCGCGCACCCGGTAACCCGCTGCCAGCAGCTCGGGGACCAGCCGACCACCGACGTAGCCGGTCACCCCGGTGACGGCGACCAGCGGCGCGTCCGGGCGCGGGTGCCCGTCGGGTCCGAGGCCGGGAACCAGCCCCGGCAGCGTGTCGGCGATCGGGTGGGGGAGCAGGTCATCGGGTGCGGGCTTCGCCATTCCCGCAGTCTGCGGTCGGATCGGACGACCCGCACCCGGGGCGTCACGCGGCCCGGCGCAGGCGGACAGGGGCCGGGCCACCGGGCGGAGGGGCGCCAGCCAGGCAACCATCAGCCAGCCAGGCAGGCGGACAGACCACCAGGCGAACAGGCAACCGGCCGGCGGGGCGGGCAGGTGGCCGCGAGCCTCAGGCCAGGCGGCCAGGCGGCCAGGCGGCCAGTTGGCGGGGGCTTCAGCCCAGCAGCTCCAGGGTCCGCTTCTCGGCCACCGCCTGGGAGCGGGTGGGGGCGATGGCGGTGCCGTGCGCCCACAGGTCGATCACCCGCGGGTCGATGTAGGAGGCGCGGCACACGGCCGGGGTGTTGCCGAGTTCGGTGGACACGTCCTTGACCATCTGCGCGACCACCGTGCGGCGTGCCCGTTCCGACGACGGTGCGGGTCCGGCGGCTGCCAGCGCCCGGGCGGCGAGCACCGTGGCATGCCAGGTGCGGAAGTCCTTCGGCGAGGCGTCGTCGCCCAGCCGGTGCTTCACATCCGCCCCGACCTCGGCGGAGACGATGTCGTGCCAGCCGTCGTCGTCGGACCAGGCCAGCAGCTCCGGACCGCCGCCGCGCCGCCGCAGCAGGGTGCCGATCAGCTCGGCGACCTGGGCGTCCTCGACCACGACGTCCCGGACCTGACCGGATTTGGCCGGGTAGCAGAAGTGCACCCGCTGCTCGTCCAGCACCTCGACGTGCTCGCGGCGCAGGGTGGCCAGGCCGTAGGAGCCGTTGCGCTGCGCGTAGCCCTCGCCCCCGGCGCGGAAGTAGGCGAGGTCGAGCAGCCGGAAGGCCAGAGCCAGCGCCTTCGCCCGGGGGAAACCGGGCAACGCCAGGTCGCGGCGGACCGAACGCCGGGCGGCGGGCAGGCGGCGGCCGACGTCGAGCACGTGATCGTGCTTGAGCCGGTCGCGGCGGGCGCGCCACTGCTGGTGGTAGAGGTACTGCCGGCGCCGGGCGTCGTCGAGTCCGGCGGCCTGGATGTGGCCGTTCGGCCACGGGCTGATCCACACGTCCTGCCACGCGGGCGGGATGGCCAGCGCGGTGATCCGGTCCAGGTGCTCGATGTCCGTGATCCGCACGCGGTCCAGGTCGAGATAGTGGAACGACTTCCCGGCGCGCTTGCGGGTCCAGCCGGGGGAGTCGATCCGTACGCGTCGCAGTCTGACCACGGGCGACACCCTGCATCGCGGTCGCCGCCGTCGCCACCGGAGCCGGGTCTCACCGCACCCGGCGCAGCGCCTCCGCCAGCATCCCGGGCTCGTGCCACAGCGGCAGCCGCAGCCGACTGCGGTGCCCCTCGTAGGCGGAGAACCCCGGTCCCGGGGCCAGCCGGACACCGGCTGCCTGGGCCCGGCTGGCCAGGCGCACGGTGTCCTGTCCGGTCTCTACCCACAGTCCGCTGCCGCCGTCCGGAGCCGACCAGCTCCAGTCCGGGGCCTCGGCGGCCAGCACCTCGACGGTCTGCCGGTACTGGGTGTCCAGCAGGTCCCGGCGCTCGGCTCGCAGCTCCGCCGTGCGGGGCAGCAGCAGGGACACGGCGAGCTGGTCGGCCACGGCCGAGCCGAGGTCCACCGCGCTGCGGGTGGCGGTCAGGCGTCGGATCATCGCCGGGTCGGCCCGGATCCAGCCGATCCGCAGTCCGCCCCAGAACAGCTTGGAGGTGGTGCCGACCGTGATCAGCCGCTCGGGGTGCACCCGGCCGTCCAGACCGCCGAGCCGGCCGGAGCGGGTGCGGGGCAGGTCGGCGCAGGACTGGTCGTCGAGCACCAGGGTGTCGCCCCGGTCGACCAGTCGGCCGATCTCGCTGCGACGGGCCCGGCCGGTGTGCACGCCGGTGGGATTGTGCAGCGAGGTCTGCACGTAGAGCAGCCGGGGCCGCTGGGCCAGGGCGCGGCCGAGCAGGTCGGTGTCGATGCCGTGCGCACCGGTGGGCACCGCCCGGATCCGGGCACCGGCCGCGCCGAACACCCCGAGCGCGCCGCGATAGGTCGGGTCCTCGGTGACGACGGTGTCCCCGGCACCGATCAGGGTCTGGCCCACCAGCCAGACGGCCTGCTGCGATCCGGCGGTGACCATCAGCTGGTCCGGGGCGGTGGGCACGCCGTCGGCGGTGAGACGACGGGCCAGCGCCGCGCGCAGTTCGGGCAGTCCGGCCGGGAAGTAGCCGTCCCGGTGCGCGTGGCCGTCGGCGAGCAGCTCGGCGACCCGGGCGAAGACCTCGGCGACCCCGGGGGCGGCGGGCAGGGCGCCACTGGACAGGTCGATCGGCTCGGGGGAAGCGGTGAAGGAGCTCAGGCGGCCGGTGTCGCGGGTCCGTCGCCGCAGTGCCGGTCGTTGCACGTAGGTGCCGGAGCCCTGCTGGGCGGTGACCAGGCCCTCGGCCGCCAGCTCCCGGTACACCCGGTCCACGGTGCCCCGGGCGATGCCGAGGGCCGCGGCGAGGGCGCGTTGGGCGGGCAGGCGGGCTCCGGCCGGCAGGGCACCGTCCTGGACCAGGTCGGCCAGGCCAGCGCGCAGCGGGGCCGCCTGCGCGGCGCCGGGGCCCTGCCAGTGGCCGAGCAGACGGGCCAGCTCGGCCGGATCGATCAGCTCCGTCATGCGGCGACGGTAGCGCCGACCTGCGCGGTTGGGCCAATGTCCGGCCAATGGTCCACTCCGGACCCCAGCTTCCGGTCGAGACTGGGCGCAGACGAGCGGACGAGGAGGTCCCAGAGATGACGACGGTGGCCCTGATCGGGACGTTGGACACCAAGGGTGCGGAGTACCGCTGGCTGGCCGAGCGCCTGGCCGAGCTGGACGTGCGGGCGGTGACCATCGATGTCGGACCGCTGTCCGACGCGGCGGCCGACGTGACAGCGGCGCAGGTGGCCGAGGCGGCCGGCAGCTCGGTGGCGAGCCTGCGGGCGTCCGGCGACCGGGGCGCGGCGCTGATCACGATGGGCGAGGGGGCGGCGACCGTGCTGGCCGACCTCTACCGTCGCGGCGCGGTGGACGCGGTCCTGGCCGTGGGCGGTTCCGGCGGATCCTCCGTGGCGGCCCGTGCGATGCAGGCGCTGCCGGTGGGGGCGCCCAAGCTGCTGGTGTCGACGATGGCATCGGGCGATGTGGCGCCCTACGTCGGCGAGTCCGACGTCACGCTGATGTACTCGGTGGTGGACATCGCCGGGATCAACTCGCTGTCCGAGCAGGTGCTCGGCAATGCGGTGGCAGCAGTCGCCGGGATGGCCCGGGCGGCGCAGGCCCGCCGCTCGGCACCCGAGGGCCGGCACCGCCCGATGGTTGCGTTGACCATGTTCGGGCTGACCACGCCCGCCTGCGACGAGGCCCGGGAGGAACTGACCGCGTTGGGGTACGAGCCGGTGGTCTTCCACGCCACCGGCAGCGGTGGCCGGGCGATGGAGCGACTGGCCGCCGACGGCTTCCTGGCCGGGGTGCTGGACCTGACCACCACCGAGCTGGCCGACGACCTGGTGGGCGGGGTGCTCAGCGCCGGACCGGATCGGCTGACCGCCGCCGGGGCCGCCGGGGTGCCGCAGGTGGTCAGCGTCGGTGCGCTGGACATGGTGAACTTCGGCCCCGAGGCCAGCGTGCCGGAGCGGTTCGACGGTCGCCGGTTCCTGGTGCACAACGCCACCGTCACGCTGATGCGCACCACCGCCGAGGAGATGGCTGAGCTCGGGCGGCGACTCACCACGAAGCTGCGTGCCGGACACGGTCCGCGCGCCCTGGTGCTGCCGCTGCGCGGGGTGAGCGGCATCGACACCGCGGGCGGCCCCTTCGAGGACGCCGAGGCCGACGCCGCCCTGTTCGACGCGATCCGGCACGGCATGGCCGACTCCGAGCTCCCGCTGATCGAGGCCGACCAGCACATCAACGACCCCGGCTTCGGCCGCGCGGCGGCCCGGCTGCTGCACGACCTGATCGCCACGCACTGATCCGCACCACCTGAGGAGGACCCGACCATGGACCGCACCCGCGCACTGGAACGTCTGCGCTCGACCGTGGCCGCCGGCCGACCGATCATCGGCGGCGGAGCGGGCACCGGCATCTCGGCCAAGTCGGCGGAGGCCGGCGGCATCGACCTGCTGATCATCTACAACTCCGGGCGGTACCGGATGGCCGGTCGCGGCTCGCTCGCGGGACTGCTCGCCTACGGTGACGCGAACGCCATCGTGATGGAGATGGCCGACGAGGTGCTGCCGGTGGTCAAGGACACCCCGGTACTCGCCGGGGTCAACGGCACCGACCCGTTCCGGGTGATGGGCAGGTTCCTGGACGACCTGCAGCGGGCCGGGTTCACCGGGGTGCAGAACTTCCCGACCGTCGGTCTGATCGACGGCACCTTCCGGCAGAACCTGGAGGAGACCGGGATGGGCTTCGACCTGGAGGTCGAGATGATCGCCGCTGCCCACGAGCGCGACCTGCTGACCAGCCCCTACGTCTTCGACGTGGAGCAGGCGGTCGCGATGGCCGAAGCCGGTGCGGACATCCTGGTGCCGCACATGGGCCTGACCACCAAGGGTTCGATCGGTGCCGGCACCGCGCTGACCCTGGACGCCTGCGTGGAGCGGATTCAGCAGATGCGGGACGCCGCGGTGCGGGTCAACCCGGACATCCTGGTGCTCTGCCACGGGGGGCCGATCGCCGAGCCCGCCGACGCCCAGTACGTGCTCAGCCGCACCACCGGCGTGGTGGGCTTCTTCGGCGCCTCGTCGATCGAGCGGCTGCCCACCGAGGTGGCGATCCGCCAGCAGACCGAGGCGTTCAAGGCGGTCGGTTTCGGCGACTGATCCCGCCCCCGAGCTCCTGGCGACCCCTGTGCGCCGGGACGGCGCGGGCCGGCCCCCCTCGTGGCGGCCGGCCCGTCGTCGTGTCCGGCTCCGTTCAGTTCCCGGCGGGGACCCGGACCATGCCCTCCTGGGCGATCGAGGCGACCAGGGTGCCGGACCGGTCGAACACCCGGGTCGCGCCGAGGCCACGGCCGCCCTGCGCGCTCGGGCTGCGCTGGTCGAAGAGCAACCAGTCGTCCACCCGCACGTCCCGGTGCCACCACATCGCGTGGTCCAGGCTGGACACCGACAGGCCGGGGGTCAGCCAGGACAGCCCGGCGCGGCGCAGGATCGGCTCCAGCATGATCTGGTCGCAAGCATGGGCCAGCAGTGCCCGGTGCAGCAGTTGGTCGTCGGGGAGCGCCGCCCGGGTGCGCATCCACACCTGCTGGCCCTCGGCGTGCGTCGGGTCGGCACCGAGGTAGATCGCCCCGCCGACGTGCCGGACGTCGAAGGCGCTCTCATGCGTCCAGAACCGGGCGACCGGGTGATCCATGTCGCCCATCACGTCCATCGCCGAGGGCACCTCCTCCGGTGCGGGGACCTCCGGCATCGGCTCGGTCAGCTCCACCCCGTCCTGCCGTTCCTGGAAGGAAGCGATCATCGACAGGATGGCCGCGCCGTCCTGCGCGGCATGGGTCCGGCGGGCGGAGAACGACCGGCCGTCCCGCAGCCGCTCCACCGACAGGTCGATCGGGGTGCGCACGTCGCCGGGCCGCAGGAAGTAGCCGTGCAGCGAGTGCGGCAGACGGCCCTCCGGCACCGTGCGGCCGGCCGCGATCAGCGCCTGGGAGATCACCTGACCGCCGAACACCCGGCCGGAGGGCTGAGGCAGGCTGGTCGCGGTGAAGCTGTCGTCGCCGGTGGCGCTCAGGTCGAGCACGGCGAGCAGGTTCTGGATCGGGTCGGGGGAGGTCGTCGCGTCGGTCACGCGTCTCAGGATGGCATGGTCGCGGTGTTGACCAGCGAATGCGCGGCGCGTTCCAGGTAGTCCCAGAGCATCGCCTCGTGCAGCGGCGCGAGCTCCAGCGCGTCGACCGCGGTGCGCATGTGGCGCAGCCAACGGTCCCGGGCGTCGGTGTCGACCGGGAAGGGCGCGTGGCGCATCCGGAGCCGGGGGTGGCCACGCTGCTCGGAGTACGTGGTGGGGCCGCCCCAGTACTGCTCCAGGAACATGGTCAGCCGCACCTTGGCCGGTCCCAGGTCCTGCTCCGGGTACATCGGTGCCAGCACCGGGTCCTCGGCGACGCCCTGGTAGAAGACGTCGACCAGGCGGACGAAGGTGTCGTGGCCGCCGACGGCCGCGTAGAACGAGGTGGGGTCCTCGGGGGTCATGGTGTCGAGTGTCGCACCCGTGGGAGGGGTCGAACGTCCCACCCCGGGCTTAGGCTGAGCACAGACGAGAGCAACGACACGTTCCGGAGGTTCCGAGTTGAGCAAGGCAGAGCAGATCCTGGCGGCGCTGGGTGGCAACGGCAACGTGGTCGACCTGGAGCCGTGCATCACCCGCCTGCGGGTGGAGGTCACTGACCCGCAGCAGGTGGACGAGGCGGCCCTGAAGCAGACCGGCGCCTTCGGCGTCGTGCGCTCGGGCCGGATCGTGCAGGTCATCGTCGGCCCGGAGGCCGACAACCTGGCCGCCGAGCTCGACGGACTGCGCTGACCCCGAGCTGACGGCACCCCGGCTCGAGGGCGGCTGGCCCCGCGGCTCGAGGGCTCGCCGCTCAGGACTGATCGGCGTCGTCCTCACGCGCCTTCAGGGTCTCCTGGTAGGCGGTGAGGGCATCCCGCTGACCGGCCAGCGGGATGCCGGCGTCGGCCAGCTGCCGGCGCACCGCCTCGCGCAGCGCCCGCGACACCTTCCACTGCTGGGCGGGGACCGTGCGCTGCACCAGGCGCATGGTGACCGCGTCCGCCGCCAGGTCCTCGGCGGCGTTGACGGTGGCGTTGCCCTCCATCACGGCCTTGAGCTCGTCGTTCGTGGCGACCTCGGCCGCCGCCCTGCCGAGCAAGTCCTGCACCTGGTCCAGGTCGACGAAGTAGTCCACCTTCACCTCGACCACGGCGTTGGCCCAGCCCTGGGTCTTGTTGCCCACTCGGAGCACCGAGCCGTTCGGCACGTACCAGAGCACCCCGTCGGCGTCCCGGATCTTGGTGACCCGCAGGCCGACCGACTCCACGGTCCCGCTGGCCGGGCCGACGTCGACCACATCGCCGACCCCGTACTGGTCCTCCAGCAACATGAACAGGCCGGTGAGGAAGTCCTTGACCAGGCTCTGCGCGCCGAAGCCGAGGGCCACACCGACGATTCCGGCCGAGGCGATGAACGGGGCCAGGTTGACCCCGATCTGGTCCAGGGCGAGGAACACCACGATGGTGCCGATCACGATCGCCGCGGTGGACCGCAGCACCGAGCCGATGGTGCGCGCCCGCTGGGTGCGCCGGGCGGCGGCGACCGGATTCGCCTTGCGTAGGGCACCGGCGACCTCGGTGCCGAGCGGCCGCACGATGCCGCGCTGCAGGAAGGAGTCCCCGCTGGCGATGTGCTCGGTGACCGACTTGATCAGCCGCTGCACCACCAGCAGCACCAGCATGCCGACCACCACGATGATGGCGATCTTCAGGCCGGGGCCGGTCAGCCAGTCCCAGGTGTGCCCCACCGCCTCACCGGCGTCCATCGGGGTCGGGGACTGGCTGGGGGTCGGCGCGGGGGATTCGGTCGAGAACGGCAGCACCGGCCCAGGTTAACCAGCCAGACCTGTGTGCGCCGCGACGAACTGGAGCTGCTCGACGGTCAGCGCCACGGTGCGCGACAGTGCCCGGCCGCCGTGCCCCACCCCCCGCTCGCGGCGCACCAGGATCGGCGCGTCACCAGCGGTCTTCGCCTGCAGTTCGGCGGCCAGCTTCCGGGCGTGCAACGGGTCGACCCGGGTGTCGCCGTCGAAGATCGTGAACAGGGTGGCCGGGTAGGCGGTGCCCTGGGTGACCCGGTGGTAGGGGGAGTAGCCGAGCAGCCAGTCCAGCTGCTCCGGGTCGTCGGCGTCGCCGTACTCGTCGGTCCAGGTCACCCCGAGGCCGAACTTCTGGTAGCGGACCATGTCCAGCAGCGGGGCGGAGCAGATCACCGCGGCGAAGGTCTCCGGATGCCGGGTCAGCGCGGCGCCGACCAGCAGGCCGCCGTTCGATCCGCCCCAGCAGGCGAGCTGCCGCGTGCTGGTCCAGCCGTCGGCGATCAGCAGCTCGGCCACCGCCTGGTGGTCCTCGAAGACGTGCTGCTTCTGCTCCCGGCGGCCCGCCCGGTGCCACGCCTCGCCCTCCTCGCCGCCGCCGCGCAGGTTCGCGACCACGTAGACGCCACCGGCCTCCACCCAGGTCAGGGTGGTCGCCGAGTACGCAGGGTCCAGACTGATCTGGAAGCCGCCGTAGCCGTAGAGGATCGTCGGGGCCGGGGCGAGCGGCCGACCGTCGGCGTCCAGGGCATCGGCCCGGGCCACCACGAAGGCGCGCACCGGCGTGCCGTCGGCGCTGGTCGCGATCACCCGCTGCACCCGCACGTCCGGCAGGTCGGCGACCCGGCCGGGCGGCGTGGCCCAGACCGACAGCTCGCCGGTGCGGGTGTCGTAGCGCTGGACGGTGCTGACGGTGGTGTGGTCGGTGTAGCTGAACCAGACCTCGTGCCCACCCTCCGGCCGGGTGACCAGGCCACCGATCGACCCCAGGCCGGGCAGGTCGATCTCCCCGGTGCGCCGACCCGCCAGGTCGTGCACGGACAGTTCGCTCACCGCGTGCCGCCGCCGGGAGACCAGCAGCGCGTCGTCGGTCAGCGCCACGTCCTCCAGCACCGCCTCCGGGTCCTCGGCCACCAGGGTGGTCCAGTGCGCCACCTCGGGGTGCTCCGGGTCGGCGACCATCAGACGGCCCCGGTCGGCGTCCAGCGTGGTGTGCACGTACATCCGCCCGTCGCGGGCGACCCAGGCGGCGATCTCCGCGTCGTAGCCCACCGCGACCTCCCGGAACCGGGGTGCGTCCCCCGGGGCGGTGGCGTGCAGGTCGGCGATCCAGACGTCCACCCGCGGCGCGGTGCCGGGGGAGGCGGAGACGATCAGCCAGCGACCGTCCAGCGACACCGAGACGCCGTAGTAGTTGGTCAGGTCCAGGCCGTCGCCGAAGACCTCCAGGTCGGTGGCCGGGTCGGTGCCGACCACGTGGCGCCACACTCGGCGGTGGTACTGCTTCTCGCCCTCCGGCAGCAGCTCGGGTGCCAGGCGACGGACGTAGAAGAACGCCCGGCCGCCGGGCTCCCAGGCCACCGGGGAGTACCGCGCGCGATCGATCGGCCCGTCCACCGGCTCGCCGGTCGCCACGTCGAGCACGTGCAGCACGCTCTCCTCGGTGCCGCCGTGCGAGACCTGGTAGGCGAGCAGGTCGCCCTCCTTGCTCGGCTGCCAGGCGTCCAGCGTGGTCGTCCCGGCGGGGTCCAGGGCGATCGGGTCCACCAGCACCCGACCCTCGGTGTCCTCGGGTGCGTCGGCGACCACGATCACCGCGTGCTCCTGGTCGCCGGTCCGCCGACCGAAGAACCGGCGCTCACCACGCCAGGCCGGGGTGCCGACGAATCCGGCACCCATCAGCCCGCTCAGTCGGGCCGTCAGTCGGTCGGTGGCGAGCTGGCCGTCCGCCAGGGTCGCGGCGAGCTGAGCGCGGTGCTCGGCGTACAGCGCGTCCTGGGCCGACGACCACTGCTCGGTCTCCGCCGCGGCCGCGTCCTCCAGCCAGCGGTAGGGGTCGGCCACCTGCCGTCCGTGCAGATCGTCGACCAGATCGAGGCGGCGCGCCGGGGGGTAGTCCATTCGACCAGCCTAGGCAACCCTCGCCGTGCAAGGATTGTGATGTGGAGCACCCGGCTGACCTGGCTGACCCGTCCGACCTGACCCCTCTGCACGCACTGGCGCGTGCACACGGCGTCGACACCGCCTTCGACACCTTCGGCGGGGGGCGGGCGGAGGCATCGCCGGACACCCTGGTCGCCGTGCTGGCGGCCCTCGGGGTGGATGCGCGCACCCCGGAGCGGATCGCGACCGCGCTGCAGGAGGTCGAGGACGAGCCGTGGCGCCGGGTGCTGCCCCCGGTGGTGGTGCACCGCGGGGGATCGGCCGGCGATCTGCCCGTGCACGTCGACGACGGTGACCCGGTGACGGTGCGGGTCGAGCTGGAGACCGGCGGGACGATCGATCTGGCCCAGTCCGACCACTGGGTCGAGCCGCGCACCGTCGACGGACGTCGGGTCGGTCGCGCCACCTTCCTGCTGCCCGACGACCTGCCGTTGGGCTGGCACACCCTGCGCAGCACCGGGCCGAGCGCCGACGCCGCCACCCCGCTCGCGGTGGTGCCGGACCGACTCGAACTGCCCGAGCAGGTGGCGGCACACCCGCGCTGGGGTCTGATGGTGCAGCTGTACTCGGTGCGTTCCCGGGAGTCCTGGGGGCTGGGCGATCTGCGCGACCTGGCCGACCTGGCCTGGCTGACCGGGACCGAGGGCGCCGACTTCCTGCTGATCAACCCGCTGCACGCCGCCGAGCCGGTGCCGCCCCTCACCCCCTCGCCGTACCTGCCGACCAGCCGCCGGTTCGTCAACCCGTTGTTCCTGCGGGTGGAGGACGTGCACGAGGTCGGGTATCTGTCGGCCGCCGACCGGGCGCTGGTGGAGTGGGCGGCGGAGCCGGCGCTCGCGCTGAACGGCGACGACGGGCCGATCGACCGGGACACCGTGTGGGCGGCCAAGCGGCAGGCACTGGAGGTGCTGTTCGCGGTGCCGCGTACCCCGGCCCGGGAGACCGCCTTCGCGGAGTTCCGGCGGCGCGAGGGGCAGGGGCTGGAGGACTTCGCGCTCTGGTGCGCCCTGGTGGAGCGGGACGGGCCGGGCCCGTGGTCCGAGGACCTGCGCGGACCCCAGGCGCCGGGTGCCCGTCGTGCCCGCACCGAGCTGGCCGAGCGGATCGCGTTCTACTGCTGGTTGCAATGGCTGGCCGACCAGCAGCTCGACACGGCCCAGCGGGCCGCCACCGAGGCCGGGATGGCGATCGGCGTCATGCACGACCTGGCGGTGGGCGTGCACCCCGGCGGTGCCGACGCCTGGGCGCTCGGGGGCGTGCTGGCCGGGGCGGCATCGGTGGGTGCGCCGCCGGACATGTACAACCAGCAGGGCCAGGACTGGTCGCAGCCGCCGTGGCATCCCGCCGAACTCGCCCGGGTCGGCTACCGGCCGTACCGCGAGCTGCTGCGCACCGTGTTCCGGCACGCGGGTGCGGTCAGGATCGACCACATCATGGGGCTGTTCCGGCTGTGGTGGATCCCGCGTGGTCAGGCGCCGGGCACCGGCACCTACGTGCGCTACGACGTCGAGGCGATGGTCGGCATCCTGCTGTTGGAGGCGCACCGCGCCGGGGCGGTGGTGATCGGTGAGGACCTCGGGGTGGTCGAACCCGGGGTGCGGGAGCTGCTGGCCGACCGCGGGGTGCTGGGCACGTCCGTGCTCTGGTTCGAGAAGGACGCCGAGGGACGCCCGCTGCGTCCCGACACGTACCGTCGGCTGGCGCTGAGCACCGTCACCACCCACGACCTGCCGCCGACCGCCGGGTATCTCGCCGAGGAACACGTCGCGCTGCGCGAGCGACTGGGTCTGCTCGCCGAGCCGGTGCCGGTGGTGCGCGCCCAGGCCCGGGCCGAACGCGAGGCGGTGCTCGCCGCCCTGCGGGAGCAGGGGCTGATCGGCGCGGATCCCTCCGAGCGTGAGGTGGTGGAGGCGCTGCACCGCTACGTGCGCCGCACCCCCTCGGTGCTGGTCGGGGTGTCGCTGGCCGACGCCGTGGGGGAGCGCCGCGCGCAGAACCAGCCGGGCACGGACACCGAGTACCCGAACTGGAAGGTGCCGCTGGCCGACGGGGCCGGGCGGCTGGTGCCGTTGGAGGAGATCGTCGGGCACCCGCGGTTCCGCTCGCTGCTGGCGGCATTGCGCACCCGATGAGCACGCAGTGGCCACCCCGCCGGATCCGGGTGGTGGGCACCTCCGGTTCCGGCAAGACCATCTACGCCCGTGCGCTCGCCGATGCCCTGGGGCTACCGCACCGGGAGCTGGACGAGGTGTTCTGGGGGCCGGGGTGGACCAGGCGCGACCCGGAGACCACGCGCGCCGAGCTGCAGGAACTGGACGCCGGCCCCGGGTGGGTGGTGGATGGGAACTGGCAGAGCGCCCGGGGCGAGCTGCTGGAGAACGCCGACCTGCTGGTGTGGCTGGACTACCCCCGCGCGCTGGTGATGTCCCGGGTGGTGCGGCGGACCCTGCGCCGCGTGCTCACCCGGGAGGAGCTGTGGCACGGTAACCGGGAGCGACCCGGGTTCCTGCTGCGCACCGACCCGGAGCAGAACATCATCCTGTGGGCCTGGCACTCCCATGCCGACAACCGCGAGCACTATCAGGAGCGTGCGGCTCGCGGCTCGGTGCCGGTGGTGCGGCTGCGCAGTCCCCGGGCCGCCCGACGGTGGCTGGCCCGGCTGGAACGGACCACGGGCCGGTGACCCCGCTGGATCACCGGCCCGTGGCGTCGTTCAGATCGACCGATCAGGCGTGGTGGTACTGCGCGTCCGCCTGCTGCGCGGCCAGGGCGCGGGCCACCCCGTCCCGGCTCTCCGCCACCAGACGGCGCAGCGCGGGCGCCGCCTCCGGGTGACCGTCGAGCCAGGCGTCCGCCGCACCGAGCACATCCACGGACGGGTCGTCGGCCAGCTCGGTCGGGAACAGACCGACCACGATGTTCTGGGCCATCTCGTTGGTGCGGTCGGCCCACACCGACTCCAGCGCCTCGAAGTAGGGGGTGACGTAGGGCGTGAGCAGCGCCCGGTCGTGCACCCGGCCGAAGCCGGCGATGGTGGCGGCCTGCAGAGCGTTCGGCAGGGTGTCGGCCTCGACCACAGCGGCCCAGGCGGCTGCCTTGGCCTCGGAGGTCGGGATCGCCGCTCGGGCGTTCGCCGCCGCGCGCTGACCGGTGGCGGTGGGGTCGGCCGCCACCTGGGCGTCGATCTCCGCCGCACCGGCCCGGCCACCGGCGACCAGGCTGACCAGCAGCTCCCAGCGCAGGTCGGTGTCGATGCTCAGCCCGTCCAGCTTGGTGTCACCGGCCAGCAGCGCCGCCACGGTGTCCAGCTGCTCCGGCGTGCCGGCCCGGCCCGCGAAGGCCTTGACCAGCTGTAGCTGGCTGTCCGACCCGGCGGGTGCGTCGGCCGCCAGCGCCCAGAGCGCGTCCGCCGCCGCCTTCTCGGTGGCGGGGCGGTGGTCCGCGGCCACGTACAGGTCCAGCGCGGTGGCGAGCTGACGCAGCAGCACCAGGACGACGGTGGAGTCGGTCTCGTGAGCGATGTTGCCGAGCACCAGGTCCACGTAGTCGCGGGCCGGGGTCTCGGCGTCGCGGGTGGCGTCCCAGACCGCCGCCCACACCAGCGTGCGGGGCAGCGACTCGGTGAACGAGTCCAGGTGGGCCAGGGCGGTGGCGAGCGACCGCTCGTCCAGCCGGATCTTGGCGTAGGCCAGGTCGTCGTCGTTCAGCAGCAGCAGGTCCGGGCGGCGCTGACCCACCAGGGCCGGGACCTCGGTGCGTGCGCCGTCCACGTCCAGCTCGGTGCGGCTGGTGCGGACCAGCTTGCCGTCGACCAGGTCGTAGCCGCCGATCACGATCCGGTGCGGCCGCTGCACCGGGTGCGCGGCCGGGACCTCCTGGGTGATCGCCAGGGCGGTGATGGTGCCATCCGCGCCCGACTCGATCTGCGGGCGGAGCAGCGTGACGCCGGACTTCTCCAGCCACAGGCCCGACCAGGCCGACAGGTCGCGGCCGCTGGTGGCCTCCAGCTCGGTCAGCAGGTCACGCAGCTCGGTGTTGGCGAACTGGTGCTTGGCGAAGTAGGTCCGCACCCCGGCGAAGAACTGCTCCTGGCCCACCCAGGCGACCAGCTGCTTGAGCACGCTGGCGCCCTTGGCGTAGGTGATGCCGTCGAAGTTGACCTCGACGTCCTCCAGGTCGCGGATGTCCGCGGCGATCGGGTGCGTGCTGGGCAGTTGGTCCTGCTTGTACGCCCAGGACTTCTCCAGCGAGGAGAACGTGGTCCAGGCGCTGGTCCACTCGGTCGCCTCGGCGGTCGCCAGGTGCGAGGCATACTCGGCGAAGGACTCGTTCAGCCACAGGTCGTCCCACCAGCGCATGGTGACCAGGTCGCCGAACCACATGTGCGCCAGCTCGTGCAGGATCGTCACCGCGCGGCGCTCGACGGTCGCCTCGGGCACCTTGGACCGGAAGACGTAGTTCTCCAGGAAGGTGACGGCCCCGGCGTTCTCCATCGCCCCGGCGTTGAACTCCGGGACGAACAGCTGGTCGTACTTCGCGAACGGGTACGGGAAGCCGAACAGCTCCTCGTAGAACGCGAACCCGGCGCGGGTGATGTCCAGGATGTTCTCGGTGTCCAGGTGCGCGGCCAGCGACCCGCGGCAGAACACCCCCAGCGGGATCTCCCGGCCGTCGGCCGAGATCAGCTCGCCGTGCTCGTGGTGGTACGGCCCGGCCACGATCGCGGTGATGTAGGAGGAGATCCGCGGCGTCGGCTCGAAGTGCCAGGTCGCGGTGCCCTCGTCGGCACCGCCGTTGCGGTTCACGCCGCCCTCGACGGTCACCGGGTCACCGGTCTCCGGGGAGTTCGACACCACCACCCAGTGCGCGGGCGCGGTCACGGTGAAGGTGAACACCGCCTTGAGGTCGGGCTGCTCGAAGACCGCGAACACCCGGCGCGAGTCGGCCACCTCGAACTGGCTGTAGAGGTACACCTCGTCGTCCACCGGGTCGACGAACCGGTGCAGGCCCTCGCCGGTGTTCATGTAGGCGCACTCGGCCTCGACCACGACCTCGTTCGACGCGGCCAGGCCGTCCAGGCGGATCCGGGAATCGGCGACCACGTCCGCGACGTCCAGCTCCACGCCGTTCAGCACCACGCGGCGCACCACGGGGGCGATCAGGTCCAGGAACGTCGACGCACCCGGCTCCGGGCTGGTGAAACGGACCACGGTGGTCGACGCGAAGGTCTCCGGGCCGGTGGTCAGGTCGAGCGTGACGTCATAGGACTCGACGTCGACCACGGCGGCGCGGGCGCGGGCCTCGTCGCGGGTCAGGTTCTCAGCGGGCACGCTGTCCTCCTGTCGGTGATGCGATGCAGCGGGCATCCTCCCACGACGTGACAGCGCCCGGGGCTCGGAGTGCATGATGGTCCGCGGCCCACTCAGCCGAATGGGTCTCGTCCGCACGCTCCCGGAGGCGCCACGTGACCTCGACCCCGACCGCACCCGTCGTCGACTTCTGGTTCGATCCCGCCTGCCCGTGGGCGTGGATGACATCGCGCTGGATCGACGAGGTGCAGGCCGTCCGCGGCTTCGAGGTCCGTTGGCACGTCATGTCGCTGTCCGTGCTCAACGAGAGCCGCGACCTGCCCGAGCAGTACCGCGCGCTGATGGACGACTCCTGGGCGGCGGTCCGGGTGATCGTCGCCGCGCAGGAGCTGTACGGCGCCGACCCCAAGCCGCTCTACGACGCCCTGGGCACCCGGCGGCACCCGGGTGGCCGCGACGACACCCTCGCGATCATCGCCGAGTCGCTGGCCGAGGCGGGTCTGCCCGACTCGCTGCTGGCCTACACCAATTCCGAGGAGTACGACCCCCAGCTGCGTGCCTCCACCGCCGAGGCGCTCGCGCTGGTCGGCGACGAGGTCGGCACCCCGGTGGTCGCGATCAACGGGGTCGGCTTCTTCGGCCCGGTCATCACCCCCGCACCGAAGGGCGAGCAGGCACTGGCGCTGTTCGACGGCCTCGCGCTGGTCACCCAGGTGCCCGGCTTCTACGAGCTGAAGCGGACCCGCACCCAGGGTCCCGTCTTCGACTGAGGGGCGGAACGATGGCCGGTGCGCTGGCGGGGCTGTCCCGCGGACTCAAGATCTTCCTGGTGGTCGACCTGGTGCTCGTCGTGGTGCTCGGGGTGACCGCGATCCTGGTGCTCGGCGGGAACTCCTCCACCGACGACCAGGCCGACACACCGCAGACCCCCACGACCAGCAGCAGCGCGCCTGCCGACACCGCCACCACGGCGGCCACGTCGGAAGGTGAGCGCCGGTTCGCCTCACCGACCGGGAACATCGCCTGCGACCTGACCGGCGAGGGGGTGACCTGCACCATCGCCAACACCTCGGTCGAGGCACCCGCCATCGACGGCTGCACCGGCGCGGGCACCGGCCACGTCATCACCCTGAACGCCGACGGGGTGGACACGCCCTGCACCGACCAGGTGCCCGGCGCCGCCGGGGCGGACGTGGACGTGCTGCAGTACGGGTCCAGCGAGACGGTGGGGGACTACACCTGCACCTCCGGGTCGAACGGGATGACCTGTGTGGACGGCGGCGGGGTGGGGTTCCGGATCGCGACGGCGGAGCGGGTGGTGCTGCCCTGAGCCTGCGGGTGTCAGTCCACCGCGGGGAGCGGTGGGTAGTCGGGCAGCTCGGTGTCGGCAGAGGCATCGACCAGCGTCGACGGACCTTGTTCCAAGCGTCGGCATCGAAGGCGGCGGCCGGAGTCAGAGAGGGCGGTACCCCCGGCGGCGGCGCGGTCTCAGGCGTCGACGGTGTTCACGTCGACGTCGGACTGGGCATGTTGAGGTCGAGGGGTTCGCGGCCGACTAGGGGTTGCGGGGTGTGGGGGCGCATCTTCCGCCAAGGTGATCGGAGCATGACGGTGTTGGTGGAAGCGTCCGTCACCGAAATGGAGAGGCGAAAGCCGTCCTTTTCGCCGATCAGTGCGGGGTTGCCGTCCTTCGGGTATTGCACGATGGGGTATCCAAGGTCTTCGAACAGGTTGATGAGTGTTTGCGAGTCCGGCGGCGATGCTACGTCGAACTGGGCTTTGACGGCGTATTGGCGGCGGTCGATATTTTTCGTACCGCCGTATGACCATTCCCCCCAGCTATCGACCATCTCGCCTCCTAGCTGGGAGACGATGGGCGGGAAGATCTCTTGCGCCTCGGCTCGCGCCTGATCGCGTTCGGAGGCTATTTTGGCGTATGTTGTGGTTCCAGAGCATGATGCGAGAGCAAGGGTGAGTGCGATGAGGATGGCTGCCGCCGGGGTTTTCCTCATTGGTGATCCCCTGACTCGCGAGTGTCGGAGTAGTCTCCCGGTTCGCGGACTGCTTCGGGGTCGACCGGGAATGCGTACCACCGGTCGAAGCTGGGTTGTGCCGACTCGACGTCGGAGTAGGTGGCGGCGATGATCGCGCCGATGTTGTGGAGTGATTCGCTGTCCGTTTCGAAGTACTTGACGTGGTCGTCGAAGCTGGGTGTGGCCCCGCGGTCGATCGCTTCAGCTTGGAATCGGTTGGCGCCGAAGTCCTCGTCGGCGGGGTTGTGGCCGAGGCCGAGTCCGGCGAGGGTGCTCATGCCGATGGCTCCCTCGGTGCCGAGGTGGGTGACGGGGTCGCGGCTGTTGCGTCCGACCCAGACGTGGGAGCTGGGTAGTCCGAGTTGGGTGGCGTGGGTGGTGCCGCCGCCTGCGCCGGGGCTGCCGACTAGGACGAGGTCGTCGATGTCGAGTCCGGCGTCGGCTGCGCCGTGTGCGACGGTGGTGGACCCGTAGGAGTGTCCGATCACGGTGATGTGGGCCGGGGTGCCTTGGTCGGTGGAGCGCAACGCGTCGATGAATCGGGATAGGGCCGCACCACCTGCCGCGGCACGGCTCTCGGCGACGACGGTGTTCATGTCGGAGTCGGAGGGTGCGTCGTAGCCGATCCACATCATCGAGGACACGGTGGCACCGGGGTCGGAGAGCCGGGCGGAGGCATACACGCTGTAGGCGTTGTCGGTGTAGCGCAGTGCCGAGTCGGCCCGTGAGTGCAGGCCAGGGACCAACACCGAGACGTTGTCTGCGACATCCGGGTTGCCGAAGGCGATACCTGCGGTGCCGTCTCCGTCGAAGGCGGTGGCGTCGTACACGTACAGCAGGGGTTCCATCGTGGACCCGGAACCGGGGTCGGTCTGGGTCGCGCCCCAGGCGAGGGCGTCGCGGACTGCCCGGGCGTTGGCCAGCGCCTGGGTCTCGATGCCGTCGAGGTCACCGTCCTGTTCCTGCCATTCAAGTGCGGCGAGGTTGGCCGCGAGGTGGAGGCGGTTGGCGCGGTCGCGGGCGGCGATCGGGATGCCGTCGGCGTTCCCGATCAGGGCGGGGTGAGTGGCGGTGAGGGCGTCCTGCTGCGCGGGGGTCAGCGCGTTCCACCACGCGGTGATATCGGCGATGGTCCCGCCGCGGGTGGGTGAACCGGTCTGGTTCAGGGCGTCGAGGGCGATGTCGGTGCTGGTGCGCCCCGGTGCGCGGTGTGCGGCGGCGATGGCGGGGGTGATCGAACCCAGGGCGGTCACGAGTGCGGAGTCGGCGTCGGCCAGAGAGGTGGTCAGGGCGCGCACGTCGTCGTCGAGGTTCTCGCATTGGGTGGCCAGGTACCTCGCCCGTCGACGCAGCTCGTCCAGGTCGTCGTCGGTGGCGTGCTGACCGGCAGCGTCGATGTCGGCCAGGAGTTCGGTGCGGGCACCGTTGAAGAAGTCGCGGTCGCTGGTCGCGTTGGTGCGCCGGGTGCGCAGCCGAGCGATGTCGTCGGCATGCCAGGCCAGGGCCTGGGCTCCAGCGCGCAAGCCGTCCGCGTACTCACGGGCGTTGACCCCGGTCGATGTGGCGCGGGTGAGGTAGGCGTCGGCGGCCTCGCCTTTCCAGGACTCGGTGATGGTGTCGCCGGTGATGAACGATTCGAGCTGGTCGAGGTTGAGGGCACAGGCCATCAGGTCCTCGACCATGGTGTCGATCAGGATCGGGTCGGCCTCGATCGGCGGGATCGGCGGGTATTGGTCGGGGACCAGAGTGCGCAGGCTGCTCATGCCTCGCCGCCCAACCAACCCTGGAACGATCGCAGGGCGTTGTCGTCCCAGGCTCGGTAGGCGGTCATCCCTGCGTCGAGGTGGTCACGCATCGACCCGACCCCGGTGGCCACGACCAGGACGTTGTTGCGCCAGTCAGCGACCCAGCTCTCGACTTGGGCGCGCACGCTCGGGTCCAGGCCGGTGGTGGCCAGCTGTCCCAGACGTGAGGCGCAGGTCTCCAGCTGAGCTTGCTGGTCCGCCCACTGGGCAGCGCTCGCTTCGACGACGGTGGTATCGATCTGGAAGGTGTCAGCCACGGGCGTCCACCGCCCCGGTCAGCAACCCCCGCGCGGTGTCCTCATCGACCTCGACCGCAAGGCCCCACACGGTGACCGTGACGGAACCGTCCAGCCACACCACCCGCACAGCGCGACCGTCCCGCTCGGCGTGCAGCTGGTGGACGGAGTCGTTGCGCGTCTGTCGGCCCGACCACTCCGAGCCGTTGAGCAGCTCAGATGCCCGGTTCGCGGTCAGGCGGGCGGGCATGGGTACCCGGTCGGTGACGACCGGCAGCACCAGGTCGGCAGCGCCACCGGTGTTCCAGGTCCGGCGTCGTTCCTCCGGACTCGCGCCGGACAACCAATCGGCGATCGCCTCGACCTCGGCCAGCTCACGAGCCACGGTGCGCAGACCCGCATCCGGGTCCAACGCCACCGGACCGGGATCGGGCAGGACAACGATGTCCACATCCGGATGCGCCTCATGCACGGCGCGCAGCACCGGGGCATCAGCCAGGGGGTCGGGCGGTCTCGGACTCACCCTCAGGACGCTAGGCGTATGGGCGCGGCAATGGTGCTGGTCAGGGACGGTTTGAGTAGTCGGACGGGCAGGTTAGGTGGTCTCAGGCACCGCGTGAGTGGTGACCCAGCGGCCGCAGAGTGCAGACCGGTCGTGACGACGAGGGCGGTGGTGGTCGCTGAGTACCCGGATGAAACACGACGTGGGCCGTCCGCAGTGGGACGGCCCACGCCGTCGTCCTCACCAGATGGTCACGCGCTCCTCCGGCGCCAGGTACAGCCCGTCACCCGGCTGGACGTCGAAGGCGGTGTAGAACTCGTCGATGTTCCGCACCACCGCGTTGCAGCGGATCTCGTCCGGGGAGTGCGGGTCGGTGGACAGGCGGCGGATGACCTCCTCGTCCCGGCCCTTGGCCCGCCAGACCTGCGCCCAGCCGAGGAACACCCGCTGCACACCGGTCAGGCCGTCCAGCTCGGGGGCGTCGTCCAGCGATCCACCCAGTGCGATCCGGTAGGCCTTGAGCGCGATCGACAGCCCGCCCAGGTCGCCGATGTTCTCCCCGATGGTCAGCGCGCCGTTCACGTGGTGGGAGCCGTCGAGCTGCCGGGGGGAGAACTGGTCGTACTGCTCGATCAGGGCGGTGGTCCGGCGGGAGAACTCGGCGCGGTCGGAGTCGGTCCACCAGTCGTGCAGCCGGCCCTCGCCGTCGTACTTGGAGCCCTGGTCGTCGAAGCCGTGGCCGATCTCGTGGCCGATGACCGCGCCGATCCCGCCGTAGTTGACGGCGTCGTCCGCGTCGGCGTCGAAGAACGGCGGCTGCAGGATCGCGGCCGGGAAGACGATCTCGTTCATCCCGGGGTTGTAGTAGGCGTTCACGGTCTGCGGCGTCATGAACCACTCGTCGCGGTCGATCGGCTTGCCGATCTTGCCCAGCTCGTGGTCCTGCTCGAAGGCGGCGGCCCGGCGCACGTTGCCGAGCAGGTCACCGCGGTCGATGGTCAGCCCGGAGTAGTCGCGCCACGTCGCCGGGTAGCCGATCTTCGGGGTGAAGGCGTCCAGCTTGGCCAGCGCGCGGGTCCGGGTCTCCTCGCTCATCCACTCCAGGCCGGAGATCGACTCGCGGTAGGCCTCGACCAGGTTCGCGACCAGCTGCTCCATCCGCTGCTTGTGGGTCGGCGGGAAATGCCGGTCGACGTAGACCTTGCCGATCTCCTCGCCGAGTACGCCCTGCACCAGGGACACGCCGCGCTTCCACCGGTCCCGCAGCTGCTGGGCGCCGGTCAGGGTGCGGCCGTAGAAGTCGAAGTTGGCCTCGACCAGCTCCGACGACAGGTACGGCGCCCGGTCGCTGATCGTGTGGTACGCCAGCCAGGACTGCCAGGCCGCGACCGGCTCGACGGTCCACCGGGCCGCGAGCTCGGCCAGGTAGGACGGCTGGCGGACGATCAGCTGGTCGAAGGAGCCCTCGGGGGCGTGCAGCGCCCGGATCCAGCGCGGCCAGTCGAAGCCCGCCGCGGCGTCGGAGAGCTCGGCCAGCGTGGTCGGGTTGTGGGTCAGGTCGGCGTCGCGGTCCTTGACCACGTCCCAGTGCCCGGCGGCGAGGCCGGTCTCCAGGGCGAGCACAGCACCCGCCTGCGCGTCGGCGTCGTCCTGGTCGGTGGCCCAGCCGCCGAGCAGCAGCATCCGGGCGATGTGCGGGCGGTAGGCGGCCAGCACCGCGGCGTGCTGCTCCTCGCGGTAGTACGACTCGTCGGGCAGGCCCAGACCGGACTGGGTCAGGTGCACCACGTAGCGGGTGGGGTCGTCGGCGTCGGTGTCCACCCAGAACCCGGTGGCGGCGACGGCACCGGCGCGCTGCAACGTCCCGAGCACGTCGACCAGGTCGTCGTGGTCGGTGGCCGAGCGGATCAGGTCCAGCTCACCGGCCAGCGGGGCGACGCCGGCCGCCTCGATGGTGTCGGTGTCCATGAACGAGGCGTACAGGTCGGCGATCTTGCCGGTCTGGGACTCGGTGATGATGTCCCGGACCTGCTCCTCGGCCTGGTCGTAGAGCTTCCGGAACGACCCGTCCATCGCCCGGTCGGCCGGGATCTCGTGCGCGTCGGCCCACCGCCCGTTGACGTGGCGGTACAGGTCGTCCTGCGGGCGGGAGTCGGGATCCAGTGCTGTCAGCTCGATGCCGGAATGCGTCATGGGCTCAGACTACGGTCGACCGTCGCGACGACGCCGCTGGTGGTGCAGGATGTTCACCATGCGCATCCACGTCGCCGCTGACCATGCTGGATTCGAGCTCAAGGCCGCGCTCCTGGAGCATCTGCGTGCCGCCGGGCACGAGGTGACCGACCACGGGTCGACCGAGTACGACGCGCAGGACGACTATCCGCCGGTGTGCTTCGCCGCCGGTGAGGCAGTGGTCGCCGATCCGGGCAGCCTGGGTGTGGTGATCGGGGGCTCCGGCAACGGCGAGCAGATCGCCGCGAACAAGGTCCCCGGCGTGCGGGCGGCCCTGGCCTGGAACACCGACACCGCGCAGCTCGCCCGGCAGCACAACAACGCGAACGTGGTGGCGATCGGTGCCCGGCAGCACTCGGTGGACCAGGCGATCGAGCTGGTGGACGCCTTCGTGAACGAGCCGTTCAGCGAGGACCCGCGCCACCAGCGCCGGATCGACATGCTGACCGCGTACGAGGCCGGGCACTGACGCCCGGCCTCGTCGCGCGCTGACCCGGGTCAGAACCCCCAGGGGGTGTGCGGGGCTGCGTGCCAGCCGAAGGCGGTGTCCGCCACCGGCAGCACCGCAGGGTCCGCTGCCTCGACCAGACCGGCACGGGCCATCGCGGCGACCGACCGGCCGCCGAGCAGCAGCGCACCCAGTTCCCGGATGTCGAGCGAGAGCTGCGGGGCGTCCTCGGTGCGGGTCACGGTGGCGGTCCCGTCGGTCACGGTGAGCCGCCAGCTGCCCTGGTTCGCCGACAGCAGCGAGTCCCGGACGCCGAGCACCAGGTCCAGGTCGGTGGCGTACCGCCGACCCTGCAACGCGGCCGGCAGGTCGAGCACCCGCACCCAGAGGTTGTCGATCAGCAGCGGCTTGGCCCGGCGCTGGTCGACCAGCAGCTGGGTCAGCACATCGTCGACGGCGACCGCGGTGGTGACGGTGGCGACCAGATCCAGGTCCAGCAGGAAGCTCCACAGCCGGTGGGTGGCCGCCGGGTCGAGCGCACCGTGCGAGCGGACGTTCGCGGTGTGCGCCGGGTTGTCGGCCTCGTCCCACTTCTCCTTGCGGGCGACCAGGGCGTAGCCGACCAGCTCCTCCCCGCGGCGCACGGTGACCACCCGCAGCGGCTCGGCGCCCTCGCGCCAGCCGGGGGGATCGGTGAGCAGATTGCGGCGCAGGCCCTCGGTGGAGCGGTTCACCCACCCCGGGCGATCCCGCTGGATCGTCTCCTGCAGCGCCAGCAGATCGGTCAGATGCCGGTCGCGGTCGGCGGTCTCGAATCGCACGGTCAGCTCGTCCGAGCCGGGGATGTCGCGCAGCTTCGCGCCGCGCGGCAGGGTCAGGCGCAGCACGTCGGAGGCCGAGCCGTAGCCGAAGCGACCGTAGATCGCCGGCTCGGCGGCGAACAGTGCCGACACCGACTCGCCCCGCGCGATCGAGCGGGTCAGGTGGTCCTGGATCATCGCGCGCAGCAGGCCGCGGCGCCGGTGGTCCGGTCGCACCGCGACCCAGCTGAGCCCGGCGCAGGGCTGCGTCCCGCCCGGGACGCTGAGCTGGAACGGGTAGGAGCCGTGCACCGCCACCAGCTGGCCGTCCCGCTCCACCGCGCGGGTGCGGTCGAACGGGATGCCGAAGGTGAGGTGCTGGAGGATGTCCTCGTCCAGGTGCTCGGCGAAGCCGAACTCGTCCACCTCCCGGAATTCGGGCAGCCGGGACTCCGGGACGCTGATCAGTCGGTACTCGTCGGGAAGCATGCGGACATCATCACCACAGAACGCGCCGACGACATAGACGATTTATCGCCTGGTCGGCCCGGTACTGTCGGCGCACCATGCAGCACGGCCCCGCTCGCTCGCCGAGCGTTCTGGATCAGGTCCGCGGACGGTTGCTCCGCTGGGGCCTCGGCTCACAGCGTGCGCTGACGCTGCTGCTGGTCGGGTTGACGGTGCTGGCGACGTTCGGGATGACCACCGCACCGAGCTGGGTGCCACCGGCGACCTTCGTGCTGATCGAGCTGCTGGGCGCCTTCCTGCTGCGGCTGCGGCCGATGATCCTGCTGTGCGGCGCGATCGTGGTGCAGGTGGCGGTGGTCCTGGCGCTCGGGGTCGGGACGTTCACCCCGGGCGTGGTGGTCTTGCAGGCGGTCACGATCGTGGCGGTGCTCGGCTTCGCCGCCCATCGTGAACGGTTGGGGCTGCAAGGTGCTCCGGGAGAGCTGATGCTGGTCGACCTGCGGGACCGGATCGCCGCGCACGGGCAGGTGCCGACACTGCCGACCGGGTGGTCGGTGGAGACCGCGCTGCGACCCGCGCACGCCGAGGCGTTCTCCGGCGACTTCGTGGTCACCGCCGACCGTCCCGGGTTGGTGGAGCTGGCGCTGGTGGACGTCTCCGGGAAGGGGCAGGCGGCCGGGGTGCGCAGCCTGCAACTCTCCGGGGCGCTCGCGGGCATGATCGGCTCGCTGCCGGCCCGCGACTTCCTGCCCGCCGCCAATGCCTATCTGCTGGGGCGGCGCTGGGAGGAGGGCTTCGCCACCGCCGTCCACCTGACCGTGCACCTGGAGACCGGCCTGTACACGGTGGCCTTGGCCGGGCACCTGCCGCCGATCCATCTCAAGGCCGGGTCCGGTCGGGTCGATCTGCTGCCCCAGCTGCGCGGTCCGGCGCTCGGGGTGATCGCCGACCCGGAGTTCGTGACCGGCACCGGCCGACTGGGGCCAGGGGACAGCCTGATCCTCTACACCGACGGTTTGGTGGAGACACCGGGACGCGACCTCGACCTCGGCATCGACCGCCTGATGGGGGCGGCCGAGGAGGTGCTGGCCACGGGGCGCGGCGGAGCCGAGGAACTGCTGCGCGCGGTGCGGGCACCGGAGGGGGACGACCGGGCGCTGGTGCTGGTCCGCCGGTCGCGCTGAGCGCGATCTTCCCGCGCCGCACGCCGCCCACACGCGGCTCCAGGGCGACCAGGCACGGTTGACCGGGCGGTGTCGGGTCCGGTGAGGTGGCGGCGTGGATCCCGAGTACATCGCCGCCGTGCGCGCCCTGGTCCGGCGGATCCCGCCCGGGCGGGCGATGACCTACGGGCTGATCGCCGAGGTGGTCGCCGACGAGCTGGTCGCCGCCGGGGGGACTGCTCGTGGCGGGCCGCGTCAGGTCGGTCGGATCATGGCGGCCGGTGACGGCGACTGGCCGTGGTGGCGGGTGGTCAACGCCGCCGGGTCGCCGCCTGCCCCGTATGCCGAACGGGCCGCCGGGCACTGGCGGGCCGAGGGGACGCCGCTCACCGCCGACGGCACCCGGGTCGCTCTGCGTCGCGCCGTGTGGTTCCCGGAACAGGACGAGCCGGGCACCGGCCGGGGTCGGTGACCCGGGGAGGCGACGGCCCAGAGCCCCCGGGGGCAGCGTCGGGGGCGGACAGTGCCCGACCCGGCCCCCGACGCCGTGGCCTCAGTGCGCGACCACCGGCTCCAGCCCGGCCGGAACCGCCGCCTGCCGGGCGACCCGGTCGCCCCGTCGCCGGAACAGCACCGCCGCCAGCACCGCTCCGCCGAGGAAGATCCCGGCCGACCAGCCGTAGGCCGTGTCGAAGGAGTGCAGGGACGCCTCGGCGATCACCTCGGGCGTCGCCGGTGCGTGATCGGCGATGTAGGCGGCCGCGGCCGTGGTGGCCAGGGTGTTGAGCAGGGCGGTGCCGATCGCGCCGCCGACCTGCTGGCTGGTGGACACCAGCGCGGAGGCGGCTCCGGCCAGTCGTTGGTCGACGCCGAGGGTCGCCAACTGGAAGGACGCGGGCATGATCGACGCCATCCCGACGCCCATCAGGATGAGACCGGGCAGCACGTGCAGGTAGCTGCTGTCCGACTCCAGCCGGGTGAAGGAGAGCATGGCGAGCGCCGCCAGGCTCATCCCGATCGGCACCAGGACCTTGGGACCGAACCGGGGGATCAGCAGGTTGGACTGCACCTGGGCGGTGACGATGATCGAGGCAACCATCGGCAGGAAGGCCACACCGGTGCGCATCGGGGTGAAGCCGAGGGTGCCCTGCAGGTAGTAGGTCAGGAACAGGAAGACGCCGAACATCCCGGATCCGGCGACCAGGATGGCCAGGAAGGACGCGCCTCGGTCGCGGTCGAGCACCACGCCGAGCGGCAGCACCGCGTGGCTGGCGGTGCGCTGCCGGATCACGAAGCCGATCAGCAACAGGACGCTGGCCGCCAGCGGACCCCAGGTCGCCACCGCGTCCCAGCCCTGCGGCTCGGCCTGGGAGAAGCCGAGGACGAGGGCGAACAGACCGACCGAACCGAGCAGGACACCGGGGACGTCCAGTCGGTGGTCGGCGGCCCCGCCGGTGCGGGACAGCAGGACGATGCCGCCGACCAGCGCGACGACCGCGATCGGCACGTTGACGTAGAGGTTCCAGCGCCAGTCGAAGTTCTCGGTCAGGTAGCCGCCGAGCAGCAGGCCGATGGCGCCGCCCATCCCGGCGATCGCCCCGAAGATGCCGAAGGCCCGGCCGCGTTCGGCGGGGACGGTGAAGGTGGTGGTGAGCACGGAGAGGGCTGCCGGGGCGAGGGCGGCGGCGAACACCCCCTGGAGGGCGCGGGCGGCGACCAGCAGCTCGAAGGTCCCCGCCGCACCGCCGAGGGCGGAGGACACCGCGAAGCCGATCAGGCCGATCAGGAACATCCGGCGTCGGCCGAACATGTCGGCCAGTCGTCCGCCGAGCAGCAGCAGGCTGCCGAAGGCCAGGGCGTAGGCGGTGACGATCCACTGCCGGTCGTTGTCGCTGAAGCCGAGCTCGGCCTGGGCCGAGGGCATCGCGATGTTCACGATGGTCGCGTCCAGCACGACCATCAGCTGAGCGAGCGCCACGGTGGCCAGGACGAGCCAGCGCGTGCGAGAGGTGGGGGAGGACATGGCGGAGACGATAAACCGAAACCCGTCAGTTCCGAAACTCCACAGTCTCGATTTGGCAGGATGTTCATCCGGTGGCAGCATGACGGGCGTGACCGACGCTGCGATCCCCGACGCCACCTGCCGTCCGGGGCGCCGCCGTGATCCGGGCAAGGACGAGGCGATCCTGCAGGCCACCCGCGAGCTGCTCACCGAGCGCGGCTACGAGGCGATGACCATGGACGCCGTGGCCGAGCGCGCCGGGGTCGGCAAGGCCACCGTGTACCGCCGCTGGTCCTCCAAGCCTCGGCTGACCGTGGACAGCCTGCTGTGCGCCAAGCAGCTGAACGCCGACGAGGTGCCGGACACCGGGTCGCTGCGCGAGGACCTGTTGGCGGTCGCCACCCTCGCCACCCGGATGAAGAACGACGAGCTGATGTCCGGCCTGATCGTCGCGGTCAAGGCCGAGCCCGAGGTGGCCGGGGTGTTCCACGAGCAGTTCGTCGCCGGGCGGGTGCGGCTGATGCGCACCCTGCTCGAACGCGCCCGGGAGCGCGGTGAGGTGCATCCGGAGGCCGACCTGGACATGATCGCGGCGGTCGGCCCGGCGATGATCCACTACCGCAAGCTGGTGGCGCACCTGCCGATGAACACCGAGTTCCTGGAGCGGATGATCGACTCGGTGGTCCTCCCGCTGACGCTCAGCCCGGCCAGTGCGCCCCCCGCGGAGGTCAGCTCAGCGCTCGCCGCGCGCTGATCACCCCGGTGTCGAAGCCCGCCAGATGCAGCCCGCCGTGGAACCTGGCGTGCTCGATCTTCACGCACCGGTCCATCACGACGGTCAGCCCCGCCGCCTGGCCGCGCCGGGCGACCTCCTCGTGCCAGGACCCGAGCTGCAACCACAGGGCGGGCGCACCCACCGCCAGGGTCTCGTCCAGCACCCCGGGCAGGTCGTCGTGCCGCTGGAACACGTCCACCAGGTCCGGAGTCTCCGGCAGGTCCGCCAGCGAGGGATACACCGGCTGGCCGAGGATCTCGGTCTCGCGCGGGTTGACCAGGAACAGCCGGTACGGCGAGCTGGACAGCAGGTAGGTGGTGACGAAGTAGCTGGCCCGCGCCGGGTTGTTCGACGCGCCGACGATGGCGATCGACCGGGTGCGGCGCAGCAGGGCGAGCCGCTCCTGCGCCGAGGGGCCCTGCCAGGTGCGGGTGGTCATCGCCGAACCTCCGTGGTCGCCGCGGTGAGTGCCTGATCCAGATCCCACAGGATGTCCTCGGGATCCTCCAGTCCGACGCTGATCCGCACCAGGTCGTCGGGCACCCCGGCGGCGGCGAGCTGCTCCGCCGAGAGCTGCTGGTGGGTGGTGGACGCGGGGTGGATCACCAGAGTGCGCGAGTCGCCGACGTTCGCCAGGTGGCTGGCCAGCTGCAGGTGCTCGATGAACCGGCGACCGACCTCCCGACCGTCCCGTCCGCCGCCGGGTGCCAGGCGGAAGGCGAACACCGACCCGGGCCCCTGCGGCAGGTACCGCTGAGCGCGGTTGAAGTGCTGGTGGGTGGGAAGGCCCGCCCAGTGCACCGCCGACACCCGAGGATCGGCGGCCAGCCACTCGGCGACGGTCCGGGCGTTCGCCAGGTGCGCGTCCAGCCGTTGCGGCAGGGTCTCCACCCCCTGCAACAGCTGGAAGGCCGACTGCGCCGACAACGACGGTCCGATGTCCCGCAACTGCTCGGAGCGCAGCTTGGTCAGGAAGCCGTACTCGCCGAAGTTCTCCCACCACTTCACGCCGTTGTAGCTGGGCACCGGCTCGGTCATCTGCGGGAAGTTGCCGTTGCCCCAGTCGAAGCGGCCGGACTCGACGACCACGCCGCCGAGCGTGGTGCCGTGCCCGCCGAGGAACTTGGTCGCCGAGTGGATCACGATGTCCGCGCCGTGCTCGATCGGCCGGATCAGGTACGGGGTGGTCAGGGTCGAGTCGACCACCAGCGGGATGCCCGCCGCGTGCGCCACCTCGGCCAGACCGGCCAGGTCGGCGATCTCCCCGGAGGGGTTGGCGACCACCTCGGTGTAGAGCACCTTGGTGTCCGGACGGATCGCCGCGGCGTAGTCCGCCGGGTCGGTTCCGGGCACGAAGGTGGTATCGACCCCGAATCGGCGCAGGGTCACGTCCAGTTGGGTGACGGTGCCGCCGTACAGCTGGGAGCTGGCCACCACATGGTCGCCGGCGCCGACCAGCGCGGCGAAGGTGATGAACTCGGCGGCCATCCCGGAGGCGGTCGCCACCGCACCGATCCCGCCCTCCAGGGAGGCGATCCGTTCCTCCAGCGCGGCCACCGTGGGGTTGCCCAGCCGGGAGTAGATGTTCCCGTACTTCTGCAGCGCGAACAGGTTCGCCGCATCGGTGGTGTCCTGGAAGACGAAGGACGTGGTCTGGTAGATCGGCACCGCGCGCGCCCCGGTGGCGGCGTCGGGCACCCCGCCGGCGTGCAAGGCGCGGGTGCGGAAACCGAACTGGTGGTCGCTCATGCGGTGGTCTCTCCCACGGTGGTGCGGTGGACGGCGAGCAGGTCGGCGACCTGCCGCACCGCCCAGGGGTTCTGCAAGGAGGTGCTGTCACCGAGCGCCCGACCGTCGTGCAGGTCGGCGAGCAGGCGGCGCAGGATCTTGCCGGAACGGGTTTTGGGCACCTCGGGCACCAGGAACAGGTGCCGGGGCTTGGCGACCGGCCCGATCTGCGCGGCGACGTGCTGGCGCAGGCCGTCCCGCAGCTCGGCGGTCGCCCGCTGCCACGCGGCCAGGTCGCCGGGGTCGGCGGGGGCCACGGCGGGCACCACGAAGGCGGCCACCGACTGACCCGTCACCGGGTCGTCCACCCCCGCGACCCCGGCCTCGCCGACCGCCGGGTGGGCGACCAGCGCGGACTCGATCTCGATGGTGGACAGCCGGTGCCCGGAGACGTTCACCACGTCGTCCACCCGGCCCAGTAGCCAGATGTCGCCGTCGGCGTCCCAGGAGGCACCGTCCCCGGCCAGGAAGTAGCCCTGCGCCGCGAAGGTGCGCCAGTAGGCGTCCCGGTAGCGCTCCGGATCGCCCCACACGGTGCGGGCCATGCCGGGGAACGGGCGGTCGATCACCAGATAGCCACCGGCGCCGCGCGGCACCTCCCGGCCTTCGGCGTCGACGACCTTCGCCGAGAGGCCGGGCAACGGGCGGGTGGCGGAACCGGGTTTCAGGGTGGAGGAGCCGGGCAGCGGGGCGATCACGGCCGCCCCGGTCTCGGACTGCCACCAGGTGTCCACCACCGGGGCCGATCCGGCGCCGAACTGGTCGCGGAACCACATCCACGCCTCGGGGTTGATCGCCTCGCCGACGGTGCCGAGCAACCGGATCGACGACAGGTCGTGGCCGGCGGGCAGGCCCTCGGGGAACCAGGTCATGAAGGTGCGGATCAAGGTCGGCGCCGTGTAGTAGGTGGTGACGCCGTAGCGCTCGATCACCTCCAGGTGGCGCTCGCGGTGCGGGGTGTCCGGGGTGCCCTCGTAGATCACCTGGGTCAGGCCGTTGCTGAGCGGTCCGTAGATCTCGTAGGTGTGGGCGGTGACCCAGGCCAGGTCGGCGGTGCACCAGTGCACGTCGTCTTCCCGGGCGTCGAACACCGCCCAGTGCGTCCAGGACGCCTGGGTCAGGTACCCGCCGGTGGTGTGCACCAGCCCCTTCGGCTTCCCGGTGGTGCCGGAGGTGTAGATGACGAACAGCGGGTGCTCGGCGTCGAAGGAGTCGGCGTGGTGCACGGGGTCGGCGGTGTCGACGAGTTCGTGCCACCACACGTCGCGGCCCGGGGTCCAGGTGACGTCCTGCCCGGTCCGGCGCACCACGAGCACGTGCTCGACGTGGTCGAGTCCGTCCACCGCCGCGTCGGCCGCCGACTTCACCTCCACCGCCGTCCCGCGACGGAACTGGCCGTCGCTGGTGACCAGCAGCTTCGCCCCGGTGTCCTGCACCCGGAACCGCACCGCGTCGGCGCTGAAGCCACCGAAGACCAGGGAGTGCACGGCGCCGATCCGGGCGATGGCCAGCGTGACGATGATCGTCTCGGCGATCACCGGCAGGTAGACCACCACCCGGTCGCCCGGGCCGATGCCCAGCGCGGTGAGCGCGTTCGCCGCTCGGCAGACCTCGTCCCGCAGCTCGCGGTAGGTGTACGAGCGGCGGTCGCCGTTCTCGCCCTCGGCGTGGATCGCGATCTTGTCCCCGCGACCGGCGTCGACGTGCCGGTCCACGCAGTTCACCGCCGCGTTCAGCCGCCCGCCGACGAACCACTCGGCCCGGGGCACTGTCAGTTCCCCGTCCTGCCACACCGGCGGTTGCCAGGTGTGGGCGGTGTGCCAGGGGCTGTCCCAGGTCAGGCGTCGCGCCGCCTCCTCCCAGAACGCCACCGGGTCGGCCTCGCCCGCCGCGAGCAGTGCCGCGTGCTCGGCCGGACCGATCTGCCAGTCACCGGCCGGGGCGGGGAAGCGTCGCCGTTCGTCGTTCAGGGTGTCGAAGGTGGTCATGCCCAGCGCCTCCCCAGCAGTCGTTCGCCGAGGCCGATCAGCCCGTCGGTCACCTTGCCGAGCCCCGCCAGCAGCACGATCGCCAGCAGGATCCGGTCCACCCGGCCGTTGTTGCCGGAGTCCATCAGCAGGAAGCCCAGCCCCATCGACGACGCGAGCAACTCGGCCGCCACCAGGAACAGCCAGGACTGGGCCAGTGCCAGCCGCAGTCCGGCCACCACGCCGGGCACCGTCGCGGGCAACTGCACCCCGGCCAGCAGGCGAGCGCCGCGCAGCCCGTAGGCCCGACCGGCCTCGACCAGCAGCGGGTCCACGTGCCGGAGCCCGGCGACCACGGTGGTGTACACCGGGAAGAACGCGCCGATGGCGATCAGCACGATCTTCGGCTCCTCGCCGATCCCCATCCAGAGCAGCAGCAGCGGCACCCAGGCGAGTGACGGCACCGCCCTGATCGCCCCGAGGACCGGTTCCAGCAGTGCCGCCGCCACCCGGGACAGGCCGACCACCGAGCCGATCACGAGACCGAGCGCCGCGCCGATCGCGAAGCCGATCAGCACCCGCTGGGTGGAGATCGCCACGTACTGGCCCAGCAGCCCACGTTGCGCCAGGTCGACGGCGGCCGTCCAGACCGAGGCGGGCGCGGGCAGCTGGTACGACCGGACCCACCCGGCGCTGGTGACCAGCTGCCACACCAGGAGCAGCAGCAGCGGGACGACGGCACCCAGGGCGATCCGCACACCGCGTCGTTCCAGCGGTCCGCGTCGCCAGCGCCCGGGCACCGCGGCGCGGAACGGGTTGCGCACCGTGGCCGTGATCGAGTGGGGCCGGTCGGCTGCCTGCGTGACGGTGCTCATGGTCAGCCCGCGATGGTGCTCGGGTCGGCGGCCTCGGCGTAGGTCGGCTCGAACAGCTCGTCCAGCGCGGCGTCGACATCCCCCTGGCTGGCGACGTCACCGGACTCGACCAGGATCGGTCCGACCACGGAGAGCACTTCGCGCTGCGCCGCACCCGGGACCGGGTCGATGTCCAGCCCGGTGCGCTCGGTGATCACGGTCTCGGCCACCGCGGGGTCGATGCCCGCGACCTCGGCCAGGATCGACACCACCTGCTCCGGGTTCTCCTGCGCCCAGGCACGCGCCTTCTCGTAGGCGTCCACCACGACCTGCGCCAGGTCCGGGCTGGTGTCCAGGAAGTCCTGGGTCGCGTTCAGGAAGCCGTAGGTGTTGAAGTCCACGTTCCGGTACAGCAGCGTCGACCCGGCCTGCGCCTGGGAGGCGGCCATCAGCGGGTCGAGGCCGGACCAGGCGTCCACCGACCCGTTCTCCAGCGCCGCCTTGCCGTCCGCGTGCTGGAGGTTCTGCACCTCGACGTCGGCGGGGTCCACCCCGGCCTCGTCCAGGGCCTGCAGCAGGAAGAAGTACGGGTCGGTGCCCTTGGTCGCGGCGACGGACTTGCCCGCCAGGTCCTGCACGCTGGTGATGTCCGACCCGGCCGGGACCACCAGGGCCGACCACTCCGGCTGGGAGTAGATGTCGATGGTGCGGATGGGCGATCCGTTGGCGCGGGCCAGCAGTGCCGCCGACCCGGCGGTGGAGCCGACGTCGATCGCCCCGCCCCGCAGCGCCTCGTTGGCCTTGTTGGACCCGGCGGACTGCACCCACTCCACGTCCACGTCGTCGCCCAGGGTGTCCTCGATCCAGCCCTGGTCCTTGATCACCAGGCTGAGCGGGTTGTACGTGGCGAAATCGAGCGTCAGCGTGTCGGCGCTCCAGTCGGAGCCGGAGCCGGAGGCCGCGGGGTCGGCGGCGGGTTCGGCGGCGCTGCCCTCACCGGAAACGCAGCCGGCGACGGCCAGGGTGGCGGCGAGGGAGGTGGCGGCCAGGGCCAGTCGGAAGGTGCGTGCGGTCATCGTCGGTCTCCGGATCGGGGGGAGGGGGAGGGTCAGATCGAGTGGTGCAGGTCGGGATCGTGGTGGTGGGTGGGCACGCCGAGGCCGTCCAGCAGCTCGGCGCGCAGTTCGGCCAGGTGTCGGTCGGCGCGGTCCCGTGGCCGGTCACCCGGCACCGTCAGCACCCGGCGCACCGACCCGGTCTCATCGGTGGGGGCGCCGAGCAGCACCACCCGGTCGGCCAGGTAGAGCGCCTCGTCCACGTCGTGGGTGACCAGCAGGACGGTCACCGGGTTCGCCGCGTGCACCGCCAGCAGCAGGTCCTGCATCCGCAGTCGGGTCAGCGCGTCCAGTGCGCCGAACGGCTCGTCCAGCAGCAGGACACCCGGACGGCGGGCGAGCGCCCGCGCCAGGGACGCCCGCTGCGCCATGCCGCCGGACACCTGCCGGGGGCGCAGCCGCGCCGAGGACTCCAGCCCGACCAGCTCCAGCAGCCGGGCCACCTGCTCCGCGCCCGCCGAGCGGCCGGTGCCGCGGGGCAGCCCCAGGGCGACATTGCGCGCGATGGTGCGCCACGGCAGTAGGCGTGGCTCCTGGAAGGCGACGGCCGTGCGCGGGTCCAGGCCCCCGACCGGGGTGTCGGCCAGGGTGATCGTGCCGCCGTCCGGGGTGTCCAGCCCGGCGACCTGACGCAGCAGGGTGGACTTGCCGCAGCCGGAGGCGCCGATCACCGCGACGATCTCACCGGCCGCGATGTCCAGGTCGACCCGGTCCAGGACGGTGCGCGCGCCGTCCGGCCCGGGGAAGCTGCGGCGCACGTCGCGCAGACCGACCGGCAGGGCAGAGGGGGTGTGGCTCATCAGGGGGCATCCCGGGGCTGGGACGACGGCGGAGGACCGTCGGCGAGGCGGTGGTGGGCGGGTCGACGCGGGCGGCGCGGGGCCGCGGAGGAACTACCTCAGGCGTGACAGCGCGGACAGCGACAGGGGAGCACGGCGCACATTCGCACGGCTGCCTCCTTCGCGTCTTGACCACTGAGACGTGACGCTCACGCCTCGGGATGTGGGAAACCTAGCGGCGCGCGGAAGGGGTGGGCAAGGCTTGAGACGGGTCGTCTTACTGGCTGGGACGATCGCCTGCCGGGTGCCGGTCAGCGGTCAGCGGCCCACGAGTTCAGCCGTGGGCGCCCAGCGCCTCCGCCACCGCGGGAAGGTCAGCCGGCGCGCACTGCAACACCATCGTGGTGACGGCGGTGCGCTGCCACGCTGCCGCTAGCCGGGCGATGTCGGTCGCCGTGCCGACCAGCGCCACGTCCAGCACCAGCTCGGTCGGCACCGCCGCGGCCGCGCGTGAGCGGTCCCCGGCCGCCCAGTGCGCCTGGATCTCGGCGCAGGCATCCGCGTAGCCCAGCCGGGCGAGCGCGTTCGCGTGGTAGTTCGCCCCCTTCGCCCCCATGCCCCCGGCATAGAGCGCCACGAACGGGCGGATCCGGTCGGCGGCCGACTCCACGTCCGTGCCGACGGACACCGGCACCGTCGCGGACACCTCGAACCGCGCCGGGTCGCAGGCCCCGGCCGCCCGCCGGGTGAATCCCTCCGCGAGCAGCTCGCGGAACTCCTCGTCCAGTCGCGGGGTGTAGAACAGCGGCAGCCAGCCGTCGGCGATCTCCGCGGTCAGCGCGATGTTCTTCGGGCCCTCGGCCGCGAGGTGGATCGGCAGGTCCGCCCGCAGCGGATGCACCGTCGACCGCAGTGCCTTGCCCAGCCCCATCCCCTCGCCCTCCGGCAGTGGGAGCCGGTAGAACGCCCCGTCCGCGCGCACCGGTGCCTCCCGGCGCAGCACGTCCCGCACGATCGCCACGAACTCCCGGGTCCGGGCCAGCGGTCGGGGGTACGGGGCGCCGTACCAGCCCTCGACCACCTGCGGGCCGGAGACCCCGAGGCCCAGGGTGAAGCGCCCGCCGGAGAGGTGGTCCAGCGTGAGCGCCGCCATCGCGGTGGCGGTGGGGGTACGGGCGGCGATCTGGGCCACGGCGGTGCCGAGGCGGACCGTGCTGGTGGTCGCGCCCCACCAGGCGAGCGGGGTGAAGGCGTCGGAGCCGTAGGCCTCGGCGGTCCACACCGAGTCGATGCCGAGCCGGTCGCACTGCTGGACCGCCTCCGCGACGCCGGGCGGTGGACCCGCCGACCAGTAGCCGGTGTGGAATCCGATGCGCATGCCCCTGCTCCCGTCATCGTCGACGGCGCCATGCTGCCCGGTGGGCCGCGCCACGTCGACCCGGGCGGCAGGCAGCACGGCTCAGGTGCGCGGTGTGGGCCCGTCGGTGTCCTGGGCCCGCTCCGCCAGTGTGGTCAGCAGCGCCGCCCCGGTCGCGGCATCCGGCACGGTCACCACCAGGTCGCGCCCGCCGGTGCGCAGCACCCGGATGGCCTCCCCGGCGCGCAGCACCCACCCGACCTCGCCGCCGCGTCCCACCCGGACGCCCCAGCCGCCGAACTCCCGGAACGGGCTGACCTGCGCCACCTCGACCCCGACGATCTCGGTGGCCGGGACGTGGGTCCGCGGCCAGCCCAGTGCCGAACGCAGGCGCAGCCCGGTCGCGTCGACCGTCACCCGGAACACCAGCATCGTGGCGAGCAGGGCCGCCAGGAGCGCGCCGATCAGGATCAGCGCGGGCATCCGCAGCACGACCGCCAGCACCAGCATGCCCACGGTGGTCACGCCGCCGACCCCCAGCCCTACTGGGCTGCTCACCTGCTGGCTCCAGACGGCGCGTTCGTGGCTGGACAGCGGGAGGCGGGGGCCGGAGATCGAGCCGCGGGCAGGGACGGGTCGGTCGCCCGGCACCGCCCACGCCGCCAGTGCGCCGAGTGCCAGCCCGGCCAGGGTGCTCACCGCGATCACCCCGTCGACGGCGCCGACCTGCGTGGCGTCGGAGAGTCCGCGACTGGCGTTCAGGGTGCCGAGCAGGTTCGACGCGCCGAAGGCACTGGCCCCGACGGCGACCCCGACCCCGATCCGCCGGGTGATCGACGACTGGCCGCGCAGCAGGGCGATCAGCCAGCCGATCACCGCCACCGCGCCGAACACCGCGAGCAGCACGCCGACAAAGCCGCCGAACGAGCCGAAGCCGTCGGCCCCGTCCGCGCCGAAGTGGGTCGCCACCGGGTCGGGCAGATCGTCCCGCCACGACCAGGACACCAGCCCAGCGGCGGTGAGCAGGGCTGCGGAGGGCAGCAGGGCGAGCAGCGTGGTCGACAGCCGGTGGTTCATCGGGTCTCCGTCCTGGCCAGGCGCGCACGCACCAGACCCAGTGTGGTGGCGGTGGCGAGTCCGAGGTCGTCGGCGGCCGTCGCCAGGGCGTCCAGGGCCTCCCGGAGCGCACCGAAGTCCTGGTCGCCCCGCTCGGCGACCACCGCGCCCCGGCCGCGCCGCAGCTCGATCAGCCCTTCGTCCCGCAGCTCCTGGTAGGCGTGCAGCACGGTGTGCAGGTTCACGTCCAGGGACCCGGCGAGCTCCCGGGCGGAGGGCAGTCGGGTGCCGGGGGAGAGGTCGCCGCCGATCACCGCGGCACGCACCTGCCCGGCCAGCTGGGCGAACAGCGGCTCGTCGGCGGTGGGGTCGATCCTGAACAACATGGCAGCACTCTAGTTGTTCCATGAGAACTAGAACAATTGGCGGGGCGATCTACGCTGAGCCCATGTCCTCAGCCGTGCATCACATCGCCCTGGTGGCCCACGACAACAAGAAGGTCGAGCTGCTGCGCTGGGCCGAGTTCAACCGCGGGACCCTGTCCCGCCACCACCTGTACGCCACCGGCACCACCGGCACCATGCTGGAGTACGAGCTCGGCCTGCCCGTGACCCGGCTGCTGTCCGGCCCGGTGGGTGGCGACCAGCAGATCGGGGCGAAGATCGCCGAGGGTCTGATCGACATGCTGGTGTTCTTCTGGGACCCGCTGGAGCCGCAGCCGCACGACCCCGACGTCAAGGCGCTGCTGCGGATCGGCGCGGTCTGGAACGTCCCGATGGCCAGCAACCGGGCCACCGCCGACATGCTGATCTCCTCGCCGCTGCTCGCCGAGCCCTGGACCAATCGTCCGGAGATCGGTGCCCGCACCTGGAGCGAGGGGACGGCCGGGGCAGCCGAGTGAGTCAGATGTAGATCGCCGGGTCGTCGATCTCCGGTTCCGGGGGCGCGGCGGCAGGCTTGCGACGCACCGTCGCCGGCACGCCGACCGCGACCTCGCCCGGCGGCACATCCTTGAGCACGACAGCATTCGCACCGATCTGCGCCCCGTCACCGATCCAGACCGCACCCAGCACCTTCGCCCCGGCACCCACCACCACGCGGTCGCCGACAGTCGGATGCCGCTTGCCCTGGCGCATCGACTTGCCGCCCAGGGTCGCCCCGTGGAACAGCAGCACGTCGTCGCCGACCACCGCCGTCTCCCCGATCACCACGCCCATGCCGTGATCGATGAACAGGCGCCGCCCGATGGTCGCCCCGGGGTGGATCTCCACCCCGGTGACGGCGCGGGAGACATGGGCCAGGAGCCGGGCCGGCAGTCGCAGGCCCGGCACCAGCCACATCCGGTGCGCCACCCGGTGCGCCCACACCGCGTGCAGGCCCGGGTACACCAGGGCGACCTCGACCAGGGACCGCGCCGCCGGGTCACGTCGGCGGGCGGTCTCCAGGTCCTCACGCAACGTGCGCAGGAATCGACGCAACGGGGCGTGCGAACGGGTCGAGGTCATCCGGGTCAGTCCAGCAGGTCGGCGTAGAGGATGGTGGACAGGTAGCGCTCACCGAAGGACGGGATGATCGTGACGATCAGCTTCCCGGCGTTCTCCGGTCGCTTCGCCAGCTCGATCGCCGCGTGCAGGGCGGCCCCGGAGGAGATGCCGACCAGCAGGCCCTCGTCGGTGGCCGCCTGCCGGGCGACCTTCACCGCGGTGTCCGCGTCGACGTCGATGATCTCGTCGTAGATCGAGGTGTCCAGGATCTCCGGCACGAAGTTCGCCCCGATGCCCTGGATCTTGTGCGGCCCGGGCTGCCCGCCGTTCAGGATCGGCGACTCGGCGGGCTCCACCCCGACGATCTGCACCGACGGCTTGCGCTCCTTGAGCACCTGGCCGACACCGGTGATGGTGCCGCCGGTGCCGATCCCGGCGGCCAGGATGTCGACGGCGCCGTCGGTGTCGTTCCAGATCTCCTCGGCGGTGGTCTTGCGGTGGATCGCCGGGTTGGCCTCGTTGGCGAACTGGCGGGCCAGGATGGCGCCGGGGCGCTCCTCGACGACCTCGTTCGCCCGGTTCACCGCCCCCTTCATCCCCTCGGCCGCCGGGGTCAGGATCAGCTCGGCGCCGAAGGCCCGCAGCAGCGCGCGCCGCTCCTTGGACATCGACTCGGGCATGGTCAGCACGACGTCGTACCCGCGCGCGGCACCGACGAAGGCCAGGGCGATGCCGGTGTTGCCGCTGGTCGCCTCGACGATGGTCCCGCCGGGCTGCAGCTGACCCGAGGCCTCGGCGGCATCGACGATCGCGACGCCGATCCGGTCCTTCACCGAGTTCGCCGGGTTGTAGAACTCCAACTTGCCGACCACCGTGGCGCCCAGGCCCTCGGTCAGCTTGTTGATCCGGACCAGCGGGGTGTTGCCGATCAGCTGGGTCGCGTCGTCGTAGATGCGTGCCATGTCATCGTCCTGTCTGGGAGAAGGTGCGGGGACGGGGCGAGCGCTGGCCCGGGGTCACGACGACCCCACCGCGGGCGGCGGCCAGCGCTCTAGCGACAGCGACAGGCGACGGCGGGAACGGCGAGCAGGGGCGACGACGACATCGTGTGCTCCCCTCGGGTTCCGCGGCGATCTCGACCGGATCGGCCGAGCTGACGGTAGCCGTAACAGCCTGACCCCGACAAACATGCCCGAACCCGCCGCACCCGTCCACCGTGGGGCGCCCGGTCCTGATCGCGCCGCTGTTCCGCTGCTGTCCCCGGCACCCGGACGTGCCACGATGCCCCGGTGACCGACATCGACGTCCTGGGACCCGACTGGCGGCGGCGCACCCTGCCGCTGCGCCCCGACCTGCCCGGCCGCCCGGATCCGGTCGCCACCCTGGTGCACCACCGCGACGCGGGGCAGGACCCCGATCGTCCGGCGGTGCTCTACCTGCACGGCTTCGTCGACTACTTCTTCCACACCCACGTGGCCGAGGCGCTGGCCGCACGGGGGATCGACCTCTATGCGCTCGACCTGCGCGACTACGGCCGCTCCATCCGGCCCGGACGTCGGCCGAACACCACCCGGTCGCTGGGGGTGTACGCCGAGGAGATCGACACCGCCGTCCACCTGCTGCGCCGTCGGCACCGCCGGGTCGTGCTGCTCGGCCACTCCACCGGCGGCCTGATCGCCGCGCTGTGGGCCGACGCGCGCCGGGGCACCGGGCTGATCGACGCCCTGGTGCTGAACAGCCCGTGGCTCGACCTACGCGGCACCGCCGTCGAACGCACCGTCCTGACCGGGGTGATCGACGTGCTCGGTCTGCTCGCCCCGGATCTGCCGCTGCGCCGCCTCGCCCCGCACTACGGCGAGGCACTGCACGCGCAGTGGGGCTACGACCTGGCCTGGAAGCCGCACACCGCGTTCCCGGCCCGGGCGTCCTTCGTGCGGGCGGTGCGCCGTGGTCAGGCGGCCGTCCGTCGTGGTCTCGCGGTCGACGTGCCGATCCTGCTGCTCACCTCGGACAGCACCGGTCCGGACGACCGGTGGCACGAGCACCTGCTCAGCACGGACTCGGTGCTCGACGTCGCCGACATGTGGCGGCTCGCGCCGAACCTGGGCGAGGACGTGACGGTCGAGGTGATCGACGGCGGTGCCCACGACCTCGCCCTGTCGGCGGAACCCGCCCGGCGTGCGTACCTGGAGGCCGTCGCCGACTGGGTCGAACGCAGCTGACGCAGCAGGCACGGTCGACGCCGTGCAACCGCCGCTGGCTCAGACCTCCCGGATCACCCGGGCCGGGTTGCCGCCCACGACCACGCCCGCCGGGACGTCCTTGGTCACCACCGCCCCGGCCGCGATCACGCTGTCGGCGCCGATGGTCACGCCCGGGCAGACCACGACGCTGCCGCCGAACCACACGTTGTCGCCCACGGTGATCGGCAGCGCCCGCTCCCAGCCCTCGCGCCGCAGCGCCGGATCCGTCGGGTGGTTCGAGGTGTAGAACCGGGCGTCCGGCCCGACCAGCACATCCGCGCCGATGGTCACCCGCCCGCCGCCGATCACCAGGAACCCGGTGTTGATGAAGCTGCGGTCGCCGATGCTCAGGTGCGGGCCGTACTCGACGTAGAACGGCGGCCGGAAGTCGGCCCCCTCGCCGAACGACCCGACCGTCTCACGCAGCAACGCCAGCCCGGCCGTCGGGTCCTCGCGGTACAGCTCCGCGATCCGGCGCGACGCCTCGTGCCCGGCGGCCGTGATCTCGCCCAGCTCGGGGGAGAGGCGGTAGCGGTACCAGTCACCGGCCAACAGCCGCTCGTACTCCGAACGCGGGTCGGTGGGGTCGGGCTGGGCGACTGCGGCGTCGCGGGTGACTGTCATGGCAGGAAGCCTAGGACGTCCGCACGGGCCGGGACCCGGGACCAGGGAGCGGATGACGGGAATCGAACCCGCGTAATCAGTTTGGAAGACTGAGGCTCTACCATTGAGCTACATCCGCGCGGATCCGGGTCGCTCCCGGATCGCCTGACCACCATACCGGGTCCCGCCGCTGGTCCGTGCACCAGTAGACTCGCCCCCGCACGGGATGTGGCGCAGGTTGGTAGCGCGTCCGCTTTGGGAGCGGAAGGTCGTGGGTTCGAATCCCGCCATCCCGACTCGTCTGATCGGACAGGGGTACCGGTGTGCTCGACCATCTGCGGTTCGTCGCCGGGGAGTCGCCCACCCACGCATTGCGCTTCTGGGAACCGGTGATCAACGGGCGCCCCCTGCGTGAGGTGCTCGACGCGGCCGGCGAGGATCCCGCCGCCGGTGAGGTCGGTGCGTACGTCCCGGTGTTGGTGCACGACTGGCCCGGCGGGCTGCCCGATGACGTGCTGGTGCTGCTGGGGGAGCGAGCACCCCAGGTTGCCGGTCGCGTGCCGCTGTACGTGTGCCCGGACTGCGGCGACCTCGGCTGCGGTGCGATCACCGTGGCGGTGTACCGGGCCCGCGACACCGTGATCTGGCGGGACTTCGGCTGGGACGACCTCGGTGGAGCCGACGACGACCCCGTGCGCCTGGCCGTCCCGGCGATGACCTTCGACCGTCGGGAGTACGAGGCCGAGCTCCGCCGGTTCGTCACCACCTTCGACCAGGTGCGTGCTGCCGCCGCGCCCCGATCCTGGCCCGCCGCGGACGCGCAGGAAGGCCCGGCCGCGCGGCCCCACCGGTGGTGGCCGTTCCGGCGCTGAGCCGACCCCCGCCCCGAGGACGGCCGAGCGCCCGGCCCGTGATCGGCGGCCCACACTGTTTGGCCCCGCCGCCGCCCCGTGGCGTAGGCTCGGTCAGCCGTCGCGCGCGATCAGTCATGCCCGCGCGCAGGGTGCTGGCCCATGATCGGGTCGGCCCGGCCATCGACCGTCCGATCAGTTGGAGATCATCGAAGTGAAGAGCGCCGTCGAGACCCTGGAGCCCACCAAGGTCAAGCTGACCATCGAGGTGTCGTACGACGAGCTCAAGCCGAGCATCGACCACGCCTACTCGCACATCGCGGAGCAGGTGAACATCCCCGGCTTCCGCAAGGGCAAGGTGCCGCCGCGCATCATCGACCAGCGCGTGGGTCGTCCGGCCGTGATGGAGCACGCCGTCAACGACGGTCTGTCCGAGTTCTACGCCTCGGCCGTCCGCGACAACAGCCTGCGGCCGCTGGGCCAGCCGGAGATCGACGTCACCAAGGTTCCCGGCCTGACCGCCGGTGACGAGGGCGACCTGGTCTTCACCGCCGAGGTCGAGGTTCGCCCGGAGATCGAGATCCCTGAGCTGGACGGCCTGAGCATCTCGGTCGACGGCCTGGAGGTCTCCGAGGAGGACGTGCAGGGTCGGCTGGACCAGCTGCGCGAGCGCTTCGGCACCCTGGTCGGCGTCGACCGCCCGGCCGCCGACAAGGACTTCGTCGTGATCGACCTGGTCGCCAAGATCGGCGACGAGGAGGTCGACACCGTCTCCGGCATCTCCTACCAGATCGGTTCCGGCAACATGCTGGAGGGTCTGGACGAGGCGCTGACCGGTCTGTCCGCCGGTGAGACCACCACCTTCGAGACCGAGCTGGTCGGCGGCGAGCACGCCGGCGAGAAGGCTCAGGTCACCGTCACCGCGTCCCAGGTCAAGCAGCGCGACCTGCCCGAGGCCGACGACGACTTCGCCCAGATGGCGTCCGAGTTCGACACCATCGCCGAGCTGACCGACGACCTGCGCGAGCAGGCCGGCCGGATCAAGGGCCAGAACCAGGCCGTGCAGGCCCGTGACCTGCTGCTGGAGCAGCTGGTGGCGAAGGTCGAGATCCCGGTGCCGTCCGGTGCCGTCGAGGCCGAGGTCCACCGTCACCTGGAGCAGGAGGGCCGTCTGGACGACGACACCCACCGCGCCGAGGTGAAGGAGCAGGCCGAGACCGCCCTGCGCAACCAGATCCTGCTGGACACCCTGGCCGAGAAGCTCGAGGTCAAGGTCGCCCAGGGCGAGCTGATCGACTACCTGGTGTCGGCCTCCCGCCAGTACGGCATGGACCCGAACACCTTCATCCAGACCATCGACCAGCAGGGCCAGATCCCCGCGATGGTCGCCGAGGTCGCCCGGTCCAAGGCCCTCGCGGTCGCGCTGCGCCGGATCGCCGTCACCGACGACAAGGGTGCGGCTGTCGACCTGTCCGAGTACATCGGTTCGGACGAGGATGACGCGGCGCTGGAGCAGGCCGAGGACGAGGCCACGCAGGAGGCCTGACACCTCGTACCCAAGCCCCGTCGCACACGTTCGTGCGGCGGGGCTTGTGTCATTCCGGGTCTCCGCCGACGGCAGCGCACGTGCGCCAACAGCGAAACGGGGCACCGGCGGGAGGATTCGCAGGTGACCCGGGCGTTAGGGTCGCTGCAACGCACGACACCAATCGCACGTCATGAGGGAGCCTTCGTGAACGACCAGACGCCGGCCATCGCCCGGGCAGAGTCCGGGGGCCTCGGCCTCAACGACTCCATCTACAACCGGCTCCTGCGTGAGCGGATCATCTGGCTGGGGTCGGAGGTCCGGGACGAGAACGCCAACGCCATCTGCGCGCAGATGATGCTGCTGGCCGCCGAGGACCCGGACAAGGACATCTTCCTGTACATCAACTCGCCCGGTGGCTCGATCACCGCGGGCATGGCGATCTACGACACCATGCAGTTCATCAAGCCGGACGTCGCCACCGTGGCGATGGGCATGGCGGCCTCGATGGGCCAGTTCCTGCTCTCCTCGGGTGCCAAGGGCAAGCGCTACGCGACCCCGCACGCCCGGGTGATGATGCACCAGCCCTCCGGCGGGATCGGCGGCACCGCCACCGACGTCCGGATCAACGCCCAGCTGATCCTGCACATGAAGACCGTGCTGGCCGAGCTGATCGCCGAGCAGACCGGCAAGTCCGTCGAGCAGATCACCGCCGACTCGGACCGTGACCGCTGGTTCACCGCCCCCGAGGCGCTGGAGTACGGGTTCATCGACAAGGTCGTCACCCACGCCGGCTCGGTCGCCGGCGGCGGCGGCACCAACGCCTGAACCCCCAGACCTGACTTCTTCGAAGGAGAACCCGTGAGCACCGAGTCGCAGTTCATCGCCCGCGCCGGGCGCCTCGCCGGGGGCTGGGGCGCCGCTTCCCAGTCGCCGTCGTCCCGTTACGTGCTGCCCCAGTTCGAGGAGCGCACCGCGTACGGCTTCAAGCGCCAGGACCCGTACACCAAGCTGTTCGAGGACCGGATCATCTTCCTCGGCGTGCAGGTGGACGACGCCTCCGCGGACGACATCATGGCCCAGCTCCTGGTGCTGGAGAGCACCGACCCGGACGGGCCGATCACGCTGTACATCAACTCGCCCGGTGGCTCGTTCACCGCGCTGACCGCGATCTACGACACGATGCAGTACATCAAGCCGCAGATCGCCACCGTCTGCCTCGGCCAGGCCGCCTCCGCGGCCGCCGTGCTGCTGGCCGCCGGTTCGCCCGGCCGCCGACTGGCGCTGCCGAACGCCCGCGTGCTGATCCACCAGCCCGCGATGGAGGGCGGCGGCTACGCCCAGGCGTCCGATATCGAGATCCACGCCAACGAGCTGATCCGGATGCGGGAGTGGCTGGAGGCGACCCTGGCGCACCACACCGGCCGTGAGCTGGAGCAGGTGAAGCAGGACATCGAGCGCGACAAGATCCTGACCGCCGCGCAGGCGCTGGAGTACGGCATCGTGGACCAGGTGCTGGAGAGCCGGAAGGGCGTCCAGGCCACCACGGTCGAGCCGAAGTGATCGCCACCGTGCCCCGGGTGCTCCGGCATCCGGGGCACGGTGCACGACACGCCAGGTCCGGGGGTGTCCGGCTGACACCGACCCGGGCCGTGGTGTGCAATGGTTCATCGGGTGTTCGCGGGCTGGTGGCCCGCGGTGTGGCGGAACGGCTCGATCGAGACTGACAACGGCGCGGCAGAGCGCACGGGAGGACGACAATGGCTCGCATCGGAGACGGCGCCGACCTGCTCAAGTGTTCGTTCTGCGGCAAGTCGCAGAAGCAGGTGAAGAAGCTCATCGCCGGCCCGGGCGTGTACATCTGCGACGAGTGCATCGAGCTGTGCAACGAGATCATGGAGGAGGAGCGCGCCGAGGCCTCCGAGCTGGGCATGACCGAGCTGCCCAAGCCGAAGGAGATCTTCGACTTCCTCGAGCAGTACATCGTCGGGCAGGAGCCGGCCAAGCGATCGCTCGCCGTCGCGGTGTACAACCACTACAAGCGGATCCAGGCCGGCAACGTGAACGCCGCCTCCGGTGCGCTGAGCGTCGGCTCCGGCGACGACGCCGTCGAGATCGCCAAGTCCAACATCCTGCTGATCGGCCCCACCGGCTGTGGCAAGACCTACCTGGCGCAGACCCTGGCGAAGATGCTGAACGTGCCGTTCGCGCTCGCCGACGCCACGGCGCTGACCGAGGCCGGGTACGTCGGTGAGGACGTCGAGAACATCCTGCTCAAGCTGATCCAGGCCGCCGACTTCGACGTGAAGAAGGCCGAGACCGGGATCATCTACATCGACGAGATCGACAAGATCGCCCGCAAGGCCGAGAACCCGTCGATCACCCGTGACGTGTCCGGTGAGGGCGTGCAGCAGGCGCTGCTGAAGATCATCGAGGGCACCCAGGCGTCGGTGCCGCCGCAGGGCGGTCGCAAGCACCCGCACCAGGAGTTCATCCAGATCGACACCACCAACGTGCTGTTCATCGTCGCCGGCGCCTTCGCCGGGCTGGACGAGATCATCACCAGCCGCTCCGGGCGCAAGGGGATCGGCTTCGGTGCCCCGCTGCACTCGACGGAGGACAAGGACGTCTTCGGCGAGGTCATGCCGGAGGACCTGCTGAAGTTCGGTCTGATCCCGGAGTTCATCGGCCGTGTCCCGGTCATCACCACCGTGTCGCCGCTGGACCAGGAGGCGCTGGTGAAGATCCTCACCGAGCCGCGCAACGCCCTGGTCAAGCAGTACCAGCGGATGTTCGAGATCGACGGCGTGGAGCTGGAGTTCACCGAGGACGCCGTCGCCGCGATCGCCGACCAGGCGCTGCTGCGCGGCACCGGTGCCCGTGGCCTGCGCGCGATCATGGAGGAGGTCCTCCAGCAGGTGATGTTCGAGGTGCCGAGCCGCGACGACGTCGAGCGCGTGGTCGTCACCCGCGAGGTCGTGCTGGAGAACGTGAACCCGACGCTGGTGCCCCGCCAGGCGCCCAAGCGCACCCCGCGGGAGAAGAGTGCCTGAGGTGTCCAGCCCCGCCACCGAGCCCGCGCCGGAAGCATCGACCGTGACCGATGCCGCCCCCGTGGGATCCACTCCCGAGGCGCTGCCGCCCGAGCTGGCGCGGCTGCGCGGCAGCATCGACAACTTCGACGCCGCCCTGATCCACATCCTGGCCGAGCGCTTCAAGGCGACCCGGCAGGTGGGTGCGCTGAAGGCCGAGCTGGGCCTGCCCGCCTCCGACCCCGGCCGGGAGGCCCGGCAGGTGGCGCGGCTGCGCGACCTGGCCCGCGAGTCCGACCTCGACCCGGTGTTCGCGGAGAAGTTCCTCGCGTTCATCGTGGACGAGGTGATCCGGCACCACGAGGAGATCGCGGGACGCTGACCCCCTGATCCCAGTGGCGGGTGACGCCGGGGTGTCAGAGGGTGGTGAGGGTCTTCACGGTCGGCCAGCGCAGGCGACGCCTCGGTGCGCCGACCCCACGGCTCGCACCTGGAGGTTGCCTTGGATCTGCACTGGCTGAAGCCGCTGCTCGGACGTCCCGGCCCGTTCATCACCGTCCTGCTCGACGCCACCCGCTCCGACGCGACCGGCGACGCGGAGGTGGCCGGTCGCTGGAAGTCCCTGCGCCGTGAGCTGGCATCCGCCGGCGCATCGGACCCGGTGCTCGACCTGATCGAGGAGCGGGTCACCCGGCCCGACGGCGTGGCAGGTCCGCACGGTCGGGTGGTGGTGGCCGATGCCGAGGAGATCGTGGTCGACCGCACCGTGAAGGAACCGCCGGCCCAGTCCAGTGCCGTCTACGACGCGGTGCCCGCCCTCGCCCCCGCGGTGCGGGCGGCGGATCAGGCCACCACGTTCGTGCTGGTCGAGATCGACCGCCAGGGTGCGGACCTCACCTGGTCAGACGGCACCTCCGCCCGGCCGGAGCACGAGGTGGTCGAGGGTGACCACGACGTGCTGCACAAGATCCGGGAGGGTGGTGGCTGGTCGCACCGGCGGATGCAGACCCGCGCCGAGGATTCCTGGGAGCGCAACGCCGAGACGGTGGCCGCCGACCTGGACCGGCAGGTGGCCGAGCGGCACCCGGAGATCGTGCTGGTCACCGGCGATGTCCGGGCGGTGTCGCTGCTGCGCGAGGCGGTCGGTCAGCAGGTCCGTGAGCTGCTGTTCGAGGTGCAGGGCGGTTCGCGCGCGGACGGGGTGAACCGGGCGGCGTTCGAGCAGCGGGTGTCGGAGGCGCTGTTCGCGCACCGGGCTCGTCGGCGCGAGGGCGTGGTCGACCGGTTCCGCACCGCGCAGGGTCGGGGCGAAGCGGCCGTCACCTCGGTGGAGGACCTGGTGACCGTGCTCCAGCGCGGCCAGGTCTCCGAGCTGCTGATCCTGGACGACCTCACCCTGCCCGGCTCCGCACTGGCCGAGCGGACGCTCTACGTCGGCCCGGAGCCGTTGCAGCTGGCGGTGCGGGCCGACGATCTCACGGCGCTCGGTGCACCGGAGGGGTCGGCGCGTCCGATGCCCGCCGACGCCGCCATCCTGCGGGCAGCCCTGGGCCAGGACGCCGGGCTCACCCTGGTGCCAGACGGTGCCGCCGATCTGGTCGACGGGGTCGGCGCGATCCTGCGCTGGGTGGACGAGTCGACGCCGAACGAGTCGGTGCCCAGCCAGTCCGCCGACCAGGCGCGACTGCGCGACGTGGTCTGACCACGGCCAGACCCGGCCATCTCGCGCGTCCCGTGCGGGGTGGCCGGGTCGCAGCGGTGGCCTCCGGACCGGGTTCAGCCGAAGAGTCCGGCCCCGAGGTACTCGTCGTCCACCAGTGACCCGTCGGTGCCGATCGCGGACACGCCCGGCGGCACCGCGAACAGCGCCGAGGAGGTGTGCACCAGGTACTCGGCCATCAGGTCGTGCTGGGCGAGGGCCTGCTGCATCGGCACGTAGTGGGTGCGCGGGTCGCGGGTGAAGGCGATGAAGTACAACCCGGCGTCCAGTCGGCCCAGGGCGTCGTTCCCGTCGGTGAAGTTGTAGCCCCGGCGGAGCATCCGGATCCCGCCGTTGCTGGTCGGGTGGGCGAGCTTCACATGGGAGTCCGGGTCGATCAGGCTCGCGCCGTCCCGTCCGGCTCGGCTGAAGTCCGGCTCGGTGAACTCCTCGCCGCCGGAGAGGGGGGCGCCAGTGCCCTTGGTGCGGCCGACCACCCGTTCCTGTTCCCGCAGGGTCGAGCGGTCCCAGGTCTCGATGGTCATCCGGATCCGGCGGCCGGTCAGGTAGCTGCCGCCGGTCATCCAGGCGGAGTCGGTGCTGTCGGCCTCGGCGTCCGCGGCCTGGACCCAGACATGCTCGGCCACCGCGTCGGCGTCCTCGGCCATGATGTTGGCGGTGCCGTCCTTGAAACCGAACAGATTGCGCGGGGTCTGCTGCGCGGTGGAGGTGGAGGAGGTGCGGCCGTAGCCGAGCTGTGCCCAGCGCAGCCGCGCGGTGCCGAAGGCGGCCCGGGACAGGTTGCGCACCGCGTGCACCGCCACCTGTGGGTCGTCGGCGCAGGCCTGCACGATCAGGTCGCCGTCGCATCGGGCCGGGTCGAGGTCGTCACCCGGGAAGTGCGGCAACGGCGCCAGGGCACCGGGCAGGCGATCGGCGATGCCGAAGCGGTCCGTCGCCCCGTCCGCCCCGACGAACAGCGACCGGCCGAAGCCGATGGTCAGGGTCAGCCCGGCGGCGGGGAGATCGGCCGCCTCGCCGGTGTCGTCCGGCGGTGCGTCGTAGCTGCCCTGCGCGAAGCCGAGCGGCCCGGCGGACAGGCCCTGGGTCAACCGGGCGGCCATCGTGGTCCAGGCGCGCAGCAGCGCCGTCAGGTCCTCGACGCTGTCCGTGGTCAGGTCGAAGGCCGCCAGGTACATCCGGTCCTGGGCCGGGGTGACGATGCCCGCCTGGTGCGCCCCGGCGAAGGGGTAGGTGCGCGCCTCGGCGGCGGTCGCGGTGTCCGGGGCGGTGGCCCGCCCGGCGAAGAACCCGCCACCGGCGGCGGCCGCGACCAGCCCGGCCGCCCCACCGCCGAGCAGCAGGGCGCGGCGACTGGGTCCGCTGCGCTCCGGTCGCTCGGGGCTGTCAGGCGTCGGTCGCTGCGGGGGCTGTTCAGGAGGCATCGGTGATCACCGCGGTGAGGTGGGACAGCGGCTCGCTCACGGCATCCACCGCCGCCGCGAGCTCGGCCACCTGGTCGGTGGTCAGCTGGTCGTAGGACACGAAGCCGGCGTCGATCGACCCGTACTGGGCCAGCAGCTCGTCCAGCGCGGCGAACCGGTCGTCCAGCTGCTGCACCAGCTCCGGGTCCTCCTGCTCGGCGACGGGGCGCAGCACACCCAGCCCGACCTCGGCGCCGTCCAGGTTGGCGCGGAAGTCCCACAGGTCGGTGTGCGACCAGATCTCCTCCTCGCCGGTGACCTTGCCGGTGGCGACCTCGTCCAGCAGCTCCTTGGCGCCGTTGGAGATCTGGAACGCCTGGAAGCTGAAGTCGTCGGCGGTGACCCGGCTCTCCAGCTCAGCGGTGAGCTCGACCAGCTGCGCGGCGGCCGCCTGGCGCTGCTCGGCGGTCAGCGGGGTGTACGCCTGACCGCCGTTGGCCGCGGCATCGGGCTGCCAGAGGTCCTTCTCGATGAAGTGCCAGCCGCTCCACTCGTCGCCCTCGGCCAGGTCGGCCTCCCGGGCGTCCAGCAGCGGGTCCAGGTCGCCGAAGGACTCGGCCACCGGCTCCACCCGCTCCCAGTGCGCGCGCACGCTGGCGTACAGCGACCGTGCGGTGTCGTCGTCACCGGCGGTGTAGGCGTCGGCGAACTGCTGGGTGCCGGTGACCAGGGAGCCGACCTGATCCTTGACGTAGGCCACGTAGTCGGTCTCGGCCTTCGCGAGCTGATCGGCGACCGCACCGGTGGGGCCGACGTCGGCGCCGGAGTCGGTGACGGTGAAGGCGGCGGTGATGCCGTCGCCGATCATGCCGGGCTTGCAGGCGGTGTAGTAGTCGCCGGCGGGCACCTGGACCACCAGGTCGCGGGTCAGGCCCGGGCCGATGTTCTCCAGCTCGGAGACCACCCGCAGCTTGTCGTCGGCGAGCAGGTAGAACTCGGTCACGTCGTCACCGCTGTTGGTGATGGTGAAGGTGAGCTTGCCCGAGGGTGCCTCGGTGGCGGAGACGGTGCAGGCGTCGGCGGCGGAGTCGACGGTGATCGCGTCGGTGGCATCCGCCGGTGCGTTGTTGTCCACGCAGGCGGCCAGCGGCAGCACGAGGGCGCCCAGGGCGAGGGTGGGCAGGACGGCGCGGGTGGAACGGGTCATCGGTGCTCCGGAGGTCGGGAGTCGGGTGTGGGTGGGGGTGTCAGGCGGCGGGGGCGGTGACCCGCGGCGTCGGGGCCGGGCGACGGGTGCCCGGGCCCCAGACCTGACGGACGTACAGCACGCCGACCGGCACCAGGTAGGCGCACCAGGCGCCGACCTCCAGCCAGGTGGGCGCGGGGGAGAAGGTGAACAGGCCGGCGAGCAGGGTGCCGTACCAGCTGGACGGCGGGACGATCGCGGAGATGTCGTAGGCGATCGCGCCGAGGCCGGGCAGGATCCCGGCCTCCTGCAGGTCGTGCACGCCGTAGGCGACGACCCCGGCGGCGACCACGACCAGCAGGGCGCCGGTCCAGGAGAAGAACACCCCGAGGTTGAGCCGCACCGCCCCGCGGTACACCGCCCAGCCGAGGACCACGGCGATCGCGATGCCGATCAGGGCGCCGATCAGCGGCCCGGCAACGGTGGCGGACGCCTGCGCCCCGGCCCACAGAAACAGCGCCGTCTCCAGGCCCTCACGGCCGACGGCGAGCAGCGCGACCACGAAGACGGCACGGCGTCCGGCGATCAGCGCCTGGTCGAGCTTGCCCTCCAGGTCGGCCTTGAGGTGCCGGGCGGTGCGAGACATCCAGAGGATCATCCAGGTGAGCAGCCCGGCGGCGACCAGCGACAGTGAGCCGCCGATCGCCTCCTGCGCCTCGAAGGTCAGGCCCTTGGGTCCGAAGGTGAGTACGGCGCCGAAGCCGAGCGAGACGACGACGGCGGTGCCGACCCCGGCCCAGAGCATCGGCACCAGGTCACGTCGACCGGTGCGCACCAGGTAGGCCAGCAGGATGCCGACCACCAGTGATGCTTCCAGGCCCTCGCGCAGGCCGATCAAGACGTTCGCGATCACGCGTTGCTCCCAAGGTATGCCTTACCTAACCGCGGGAACTGTAGCGCTGCTCGACCCGTTGAGGAACCACCGGCCGTCAGATGAGCGTCAGTGCGAGCCGCCGGCCGCCTTCTCCTCGGCGGTGCGGGTGTCGGTGTAGAGCGCCTCGACCTCGGCGGCGAAGTCCTGCAGCACCAGGGCGCGCTTCACCTTCAACGAGGGGGTGAGGTAGCCGTTCTCCTCGGTGAAGTCCGAGGTCAGCACGCGGATCTTCTTGATCGCCTCCGCACGGGAGACCGCCTCGTTGGCCCGCTCGGCCGCCCGATCCAGCGCCGCGAGCACCTCCGGATGCCGGGCGGCGGTCCGCACGTCCATCGGCGGCAGTCCGTGCATGGACAACCACCCGGGCAGCATCTCCTGGTCGAGGGTGACCAGCGCACCGATGAACGGCTTGCCGTCGCCGACCACCACGACCTGGGACACCAGCGGGTGGCCGCGGAACCGGTCCTCCAGCACCGCGGGGGCGACGTTCTTGCCGCCGGCGGTGACGATGATCTCCTTGGCGCGGCCGGTGATCCGCAGGTAACCGTCGTCGTCGAGTGACCCGAGGTCGCCGGTCGCGAACCAGCCGTCCTGCAGCGCCTCGGCGGTGGCCTCCGGGTTGTCGTGGTAGCCGCGGAAGACGTGCGGACCCTTCGCCCAGATCAGGCCCTGGTCGTCCACCCGCAGCGTCGTGCCGGGGTAGGCCGGGCCGACGGTGCCGATCTTGATCAGCTCGGGGGTGTTCACCGCGCTCGGGGCGGTGGTCTCGGTCAGGCCGTAACCCTCCAGGATCACCACACCCATGCCCCGGTAGTAGTGACCCAGCCGCTCGCCCAGCGGCGCGCCACCGGAGATCGCGTACTTCAGCGAGCCGCCCATCGCCGCGCGCAGCTTGCGCAGCACCAGCGCGCTGGCCACGGCATAGGCGGCCTTGAGCTGCGCCGACGGACCGGCAGCGGTGTCCAGCGCCCGGGAGTAGGTGATCGACACCTTCGCGGCCCACCGGAACATCTTCAGCGTGAAGCCGGAGCCCGCCTTCTGTTCGGCCGAGTTGTAGACCTTCTCGAACACCCGCGGCACGCCGAGGATGAAGGTCGGCCGGAACGAGGCGAAGTCGGCGAGCAGGGTCCGGGTGCTCGGCGCATGGCCCAGCACGGCACCGGACTCGATGCCGATCATCTGGATGAACCGGGCGAAGACGTGCGCCAGCGGCAGGAACAGCAGGGTGCGGTCACCGGGCTTGGCGACCACCTCGCCCAGGCGGGCCACCCCGTTGCGGATGTTGTCGACGAAGTTGCCGTGGGACAGCTCCACGCCCTTCGGCCGCCCGGTGGTGCCGGAGGTGTAGATGATCGTGGCCACGTCGTCGGCGGACGCCAGCGCCCGACGGCGCTCGATCTCCGCGTCGGCCACCCCGGTGCCCTGGTGGATCAGCCGCCCGATGGCGTCGTCGTCGATCACGAAGACCTCGCCCAGCTCGGGCACCTCGGCCCGGACCTGCTCGACCAGCGCGGCGTGCGCCGCGGACTCGACCACCGCGAGCTTCGCCCCGGAGTTCGCCAGGATCCACTGCACCTGCTGCGCGGAGGAGGTCTCGTAGACCGGGACCCCGACACCCCCGGCGAACCAGACGGCGAAGTCGGTCAGCGTCCACTCGTAGCGGGTGCGGGACATGATCGCGACCCGCTCGCCCGGCTGGAGCCCCTGCGCGACCAGGCCCTTGGCCAGTGCGGTGACCTCGTGCACGAAGCCGCGCACGGTGACCGGCTGCCAGGAGCCGCCCAGGCCGGTGTTGCGCTCGATCAGCACCCCGTGCGGGTCACGGGCCAGGCGGCCGAGCAGCAGGCCGGGCACATTCAGGCGCGGGTCGTGCGGGACGGGGGTCTCGGCGCTGAACTCGCGCATCGGTGCTCCAGATCGCAGGTCGAAAGGTCGGCCACCGATGCTATCGGCCGTCACCGACCCGCGGCGTGGGTCGGGTCCAGGACCCGCTGCAGGAAGGCCTGGGTGCGGGCCTCGCGCGGCGCACCGATCACCTGGTCCGCCGGACCCTCCTCGACCACGACGCCACCGTCCATGAACACCACCCGGTCGCCGACGTCGCGGGCGAAGGCCATCTCGTGGGTGACCACGATCATGGTCATCCCGGCGTCGGCCAGATCGCGCATCACCGCCAGCACGTCGCCGACCAGCTCCGGGTCCAGCGCGGAGGTCGGCTCGTCGAAGAGCATCAGCTGCGGGTCCATCGACAGCGCCCGGGCGATGGCCACCCGCTGCTGCTGGCCGCCCGACAGCTGGGCGGGCATCGCCTCGGCCCGGTCGGCCAGACCCACCCGGGCCAGGTTCTCCCGGGCGATCCGCTCCGCCTCGTCCTTCGACCGCTTGAGCACCTGGCGCTGGGCCATCGTGCAGTTGTCCAGCACGGTGCGGTGCGCGAACAGGTTGAACTGCTGGAAGACCATGCCGACGTGGGTGCGCACCCGGTCGATGTCCACGTCCGGGTCGGTGACGTCCACGCCCAGGACGTCGATCCGGCCGGCGGTGGGCTGTTCCAGCAGGTTCACGCAGCGCAGCAGGGTCGACTTGCCGGAGCCGGAGGGCCCGACCACGCAGACCACCTCGCCCTGGGCCACCTCCAGGTCGATGCCGGTGAGCACCTCGCGGTCGCCGAACGACTTGTGCAGATCCTTGATCCGGACGACGGACATCAGCGGCTCCTCACGCCTCGACGCTCCAGGTACCGGGCGAGCTGGCCCAGCGGCAGGGTGATCAGCAGGTAGCAGGCGCCGATCAGGAACAGCGGCGTCAGGCCACCGGTGGCGTTGTTCAGCGCGTCGCGGCCGATCTTGGTCAGGTCGTACTGGCTGGCCGTCAGACCGAGCAGGAACACGAGTGAGGTGTCCTTGGTCAGCAGGATGAACTCGTTGGTCATCGGGGGCAGCACGATCTTGAACGCCTGCGGGATGACCACCTGGACCAGGGTGCGTCCGTGCGACATGCCGAGCGACCGCGCCGCCTCGACCTGCCCCTTCGGCACCGCCTGCAACCCGGCCCGCAGGGTCTCCGCGATGTACGCGGCCGACACCATGCCGAGGGCCAGCGCCGCCTTGGTGGTCACCGAGCCGATGGACACACCGAAGGCGATCGGCACCGCGTACCCGAAGGAGATCACCACCAGCAGCGCCGGGATGCCGCGGAAGAACTCGATGTAGACCGTGGCAATCCAGCGGTACAGCCGCACCGACGACAGCTTCATCAACGCCAGCAACGTGCCCAGGGTGAGCCCGACCGCGAAGCCGCACAGGGTGTAGATCACCGTGTTCAGGAACGCGCGCGGGATGAGCGGGGCGATCTGCTCGACCGCGTCCCGGTTGAAGAAGTTCTGCCCGACCCGCGACCAGTCGATCACCAGTGCCAGGGCGACGACGGCCACCGCCAGCACCGCGTACTGCGCGATCCGTGCGCGCCGGGCCCGACGCCGCGGACTGGTGCCGCGGGCGCCGAGGTCGGGCAGGGAGTCGGTGGTGGTCATGCTCAGCTGTCCGAGGGGCTCGGCTCGGCGGTCGACGCGTCGGCCGGGGCGGTGCCGATGAACTCGGTGTACAGCTCGTCGTAGGTGCCGTCGGAGTGGATGCGCTCCAGGGTCGCGTTCACCTGGTCCAGCAGGGCGGTGTTGCCCTTCTTCACGCCGAAGCCGTACTGGTCGCCGGTGGTGAAGGTCGCCGTCACCTCGAAGCCGTCCGCGATGTACGGGCCCAGCACCGCGATGTCGTTCACCACCGCGTCGACCTGGCCGGTCTTCAGCGCCTGGATCTGCAGGCCGAGGTCCTCGAACTGGACCGCGTTCAGGCCCTTCTCCTGCACCCAGTCGTCACCGGTGGTGGCCTGCTGCACGGCGATCTTCTTGCCCTCCAGCGCCTCCTCGGAGTCGATGTCCGAGCCCTCGGCGACCAGCAGGCCCAGGTCGGCGTCGAAGTACGGGTCGGAGAAGTCGAACTTCTCCTGGCGCTCCGGCGTGATCGAGATGCCCGAGGCCACGATGTCGCAGTTGCCGGTCTCCAGGTCCGCGCCGGACTGCAGGCCCTCGAACGGGGTCGACTTCACGTTCAGCTCGACGCCGAGGTCCTTGGCGACCTCGCCCACGATGGCCGGATCGAGGCCGGTGATCTCGCCACCGTCCTCGTACTCGAACGGCTCGAACGGCGGGTTGGTGCACATGGTCAGCTGCCCGGAGTTCACCAGCTCGACCCCACCGGTGGCGTCACCGGCGGCGGTGTCGTCACCGCTGGAACAGGCGGCGAGCAGCAGGGCCGCGCTGGCGGCGAGGGGCAGCAGGGCGGTGCGGGTGCGCATGGGATCTCCTCAGAGCGTCAGGAACTGGAAAACCATACAGGTGTGACGATAGATATGCATAAACCGGGATGAGCTGCCGAACGACGACGGGCCCGCCACCCCACGATGAGGGTGACGGGCCCGTCCGGCCAGTGCTGCGACTCAGGCGGTCGGCTTCTGCCTGGCCCGCTCGGCTGCTGCCTTGATCCGCCGAGCCACCGCGGGGTCGATGCCCGCGCCGACCAGATGCCCGCGGGCCGACGGGTGCACGCGACGGGCGCGGTCGAAGATGTCGCTGTTGTTGAGGTCGGCCACGGCGCGCTGCCACAGGTGCAGCTTCGACTCATGCGTGAAGGCGGAGTGCATCGTCGGGAACGCCCGCGGGTCGACGACCCAGCGCTGGCGTGAGTCGACGACCAGCTGGTAGTCGATGGCGCGGGACACGCAGGCTGCTACCCAGTCGGCGAACTGGATGTTCGCGCTGAGCACGCTGTCGACGTGCATCGGTGGCTCGATGATCCGGCGCATCTCAGGGTGGTCCTCGGCCCGGCCGAGGATGTGGCTGTACATCACCGGCAGCCGTTCCGAGCGGGTGCGCTCGTTGATCTGATCGATCAGGACCATCAGGTTCTTGTGTTGTCCATCGGCGTTGCGGGCCAACCGGTTCAGCGTCTCGCGCATCGCCGCCGTCTCGCGAGCCGGGGGATCGAGGGCGGTCTGACGTGGGGTGCCGAGCGGCTTCTCGTCGGCGTAGTAGAACAGGCGGCCATCCAGGTCGCGCAGGCGCCGGGCCAGTCCGTTGAACACCCGAATCTGCTCCGGGTAGCGCTCCCAGGTCTGGGGTCGGAACACCTCAGCCCCCTTGCGCTCCCACCGACCCGGATGCTCGGCGGCCTCGATCTCGCGCCGGAAGAGCGTGCGCTTCTCCCGTTGGAAGATCGCGCCGAACCTGCGCGCGGATTCTGCCGGGATGACGAAGCCTGCGTATCCGAAAGCGGCACTCGTGTTGTACCGACGATCATCGTGGCCGACGAACGCGCCGGTCTCTCCGACCTCGTCGATGTACGCGAGTTGCATGCACCTCAGTATGAAGCGTCGCGGCAACGCAGAAGCCCACACCGAAGTGTGGGCTTCTCGAGTCGGCGCTCTCGAGCCTGTTTCAGCTCGTGCAACCGAGGTCAGCATACCCACATAGGCCTAGGTGGGTGCATCTGTGAACCAGCGGTCAGGCGGTCGGCTTCTGCTTCGGCTCCGGCGGCAGCAGCTCGGCGTCCTTCGCGACCACGGTGGCATCCGCCGTGTCGGCGACCTCCACCAGGTCCAGGGTGCCGGTGGCGCGGCCGGCGGCGCGGATGTCGCCGAGGGCGACGGTGACGCCGGGGAGCAGGGCGGTCGGCACCTCCAGGGTGGCGGAGGTGATCTCGGCGCGCATGGACAGCTTGGCCTCGGACTTCACCTTGCGCAGGGCCGCCAGTCCGGCACCGGCGGCGGCGACCACGGCCGGGTCGGCGTCACCGGCGGCGGTGCGCAGGCCCTCGGAGGTCGGCCAGGGTGCGCGGTGCACCGTGCCCTCGCGCCACCAGGACCAGACCTCCTCGGTGGCGAACGGCAGCACCGGGGCGAACAGCCGCAGCAGCACGTCCAGCGCCAGGCCCAGGGCCGCCCGCGCGGAGGCGGTCTCGGCGGTCACCTCGGACGACTCGGCACCGGCGCCGTAGGCACGGTCCTTGACCAGCTCCAGGTAGTCGTCGCAGAACGTCCAGAAGAACGTCTCGGTGAGCTCCAGCGCCCGGGTGTGGTCGTAGGACTCCAGTGCCGCGGTGGCCTTGTCGACCACGTCGGCGAGCCCGGCGAGCATCGCCCGGTCCAGGGTCTCGGTGACCAGGGCCGGGTCGAGGGCGTCCGCCCCCTGCTCGGCGCCGCCGAAGGACAGCGCGAACTTCGACGCGTTGAGCACCTTGATCGCCAGGCGGCGGCCGATCTTCATCTGGCCGACCTCGAAGGCGGCGTCGGTGCCCAGTCGGGCCGAGGCGGCCCAGTAACGGACCGCGTCCGAGCCGTGCTCCTCGAGCAGGCCCATCGGGGTGACGACATTGCCCTTGGACTTGGACATCTTCTTGCGGTCCGGGTCCAGGATCCAGCCGCTGATCGCGGCGTCCTTCCACGGCAGGGTGCCGAACTCCAGGTGCGAGCGGACCACCGTGCTGAACAGCCAGGTGCGGATGATGTCCTGGCCCTGGGGACGCAGGTCCATCGGGAACACCCGGGAGAACAGGTCGGGGTCGGAACGCCAGCCACCGGCGATCTGCGGGGTGAGCGAGCTGGTGGCCCAGGTGTCCATGATGTCGGGGTCGGCGACGAAGCCACCCGGCACGCCGCGCTGGTCGGCCGTGTAGCCGTCCGGCACGTCGGAGGACGGGTCGATCGGCAGCTGGTCCTCGGACGGCAGGATCGGGCGGGTGTGATCGGTCTCGCCCTCGGCGGTCACCGGGTACCAGACCGGGAACGGCACGCCGAAGAACCGCTGGCGGGAGATCAGCCAGTCACCGTTCAGGCCGCCGACCCAGTTCTGGTAGCGCACCCGCATGAAGTCCGGGTGGAAGCCCAGCTCGCCGCCCCGGGCGAGGAGCTCCTCGCGCAGATCGGCGTCGCGGCCACCGTTGCGGATGTACCACTGCCGGCTGGTGACGATCTCCAGCGGCTTGTCGCCCTTCTCGAAGAAGTTCGCCTTGCGCTGGGTGGTCTGCGGCTCGCCGTCCAGGTCGCCGGACTCGCGCAGCCCAGTCACGACCAGCTCGCGGGCGGAGAAGGTGGTCTTCCCGGCCAGCTCGGCGTACAGCGCACGGCCCGCCTCGTCGGTGATCCACTCCGGCACCTCGCGCAGCAGGCGGCCGTCGCGGCCGATCACCGAGCGGGTGGGCAGGTTCAGCTCGCGCCACCACTGCACATCGGTCAGATCGCCGAAGGTGCAGCACATCGCGATGCCCGCGCCCTTGTCCGGCTCGGCGGCCCGGTGGGCCAGCACCGGCACCTCGACGCCGAACAGCGGGGAGGCGACGGTGGTCCCGAACAGGTGCTGGTAGCGCTCGTCGTCCGGGTGGGCGATCAGGGCGACGCAGGCGGGCAGCAGCTCGGGACGGGTGGTCTCGATCTGCACGATTCCCTCGGCACCGTCGGCACGATGGAAGTTCACCTTGTGGAACGCACCCGGGTAGTCGCGGGCCTCCAGCTCGGCCTGGGCGACGGCGGTCTGGAACGTGACGTCCCAGAGTCCGGGGGCCTCGGCCTGGTACGCCTCACCGCGGGCGAGGTTGCGCAGGAACGCCTGCTGGGCGACGGCGCGGGCCTCACCGGAGATGGTCTGGTACGTGCGGGTCCAGTCCACCGACAGGCCCAGCCGGCGCCACAGCGCCTCGAACTGCTGCTCGTCCTCGACGGTCAGCCGCTCGCACAGCTCGACGAAGTTCTTCCGGCTGATCGGCACCTGGTCGGCGGCCTTGACGCTCTTGCCCTCACCACCCACGTGCGGGGGAGTGAAGTCCGGGTCGTAGGGCAGCGACGGGTCGCAGCGCACGCCGAAGTAGTTCTGCACCCGGCGCTCGGTCGGCAGGCCGTTGTCGTCCCAGCCCATCGGGTAGAACACCTCGGCGCCGCGCATCCGGCGGTAGCGGGCCACGACGTCGGTGTGGGTGTAGCTGAAGACGTGACCGACGTGCAGCGAACCGGAGACGGTCGGCGGCGGGGTGTCGATCGAGTAGACCTGCTCGCGGGTCGCGGTCCGGTCGAAGGCGTAGGTGCCCTGCTCGGTCCAGGCGCCGTTCCAGCGCTCCTCGACACCGTCCAGCGATACCCGGTCCGGTACCTCGCGGCTGGCTCGCACACCGGTGAGGGGACGGGACTCGGGGATCTTCTGGTCGGTCATGGTGCTCATCTTTCCAGACGGGCCGGGGCGGTTCGTCCTCACTCCGGCAGGCGGGCGTCCTGGGACTCGGGGGCGGTGTTCACCGGTCCGGTGGTCACCGCGGCCGGGCGCAGGGTGCGGATGTCCCAGTCCGAGCGACGGGCCAGCACCAGGCCGACCACGACGGCGCCGAGCAGCGGTCCGGTCCCGGCTGCGATCATGCCGACCCGCGGACCCAGGTGCTCGCACACCCAGCCGATCAGGGTGCCGGAGATCCCCTGCGCGCCCAGGCCGGTCAGGATGTACAGCGCCATCACCCGGCCGCGCAGGTGTGGGGCCACCGTGGTCTGCACCAGGGTGTTCGAGCTGGTCAGGTAGAGGATGGTGCACAGGCCCATCCCGATCAGGGCGACGACGAACACCGGGCGGGACGGCGCGGCGGCGGCGATCAGCTGGATGGTGCCGATCGCGCCGGCCAGCAGCACCAGGTTCAGCAGCCGACCACCCTTGCGGCGACCCGCCAGCAGCGCACCGGTCAGTGCGCCGACCGCGAGCATCGAGTTCAGCAGCGCGTAGCCACCGGCATCCGAGTCGAAGACCCCGTCCGCCCAGGCGGCGAGCACGGTGGCCATGTTCACCCCGGTGACGGACACGAAGCCGAGCAGGACGGTGGCCCACATGATCCGGGGACTGGTGCGGGCGTAGGCCAGGCCCTCGCGCAGCTGACCCTTGGCGCGCGGCACGGCGGGGGTGGCGGTCAGCTCGGCCGGCCGCATCGCGATCAGCAGGCCGACCGCGATCAGACAGGCCACGGCGTTCAGCTCGAAGGTCCAGCCCTGGCCGACCAGCTTGATCAGCACACCGGCGACCGCCGGGCCGAGCAGGGCGCCGAGCTGGAACACCGCGGAGTTGATGCTGATCGCCTGCCGCAGGTGGGCGGGACCGGCGACCTCGTGCACGAACGCCTGCCGGGCCGGGTTGTCGAAGGCGGTCGCGAGCCCACCGACGAACGCGCCGAGCAGCACGTGCCAGGCCTGGACGTGGCCGGTCAGCACCAGCACACCGATGGCGAGCGCCGACAGGCCGAACACGGTCTGGGTGACCATCAGCAGTCGTCGACGCGGGAAGCGGTCCGCCAGCACGCCGCCGACCAGCCCGAGCGCCAGCACCGGGAGCAGCTGGAGGGAGACGGTGAGGCCGACCATCGCCGCGGACCCGGTCAGGGTCAGCACCAGCCAGTCCTGCGCCACCCGGGCCGCCCAGCCGAAGGTGTTGGTCAGCACCTGGGAGATGACGTACAGCCGGAAGTTGCGCACCCGCAGCGCCGCCCGCAACGAACTCTGCTGGGCGCCGGGGAGGGCGGGGGCCGGGGTGCGGCGGTGCGGCAGGAACCGGGGCACGGTGTACCGGATGCGCGCGGCGGTGCGCTGCGTCTGCGAGCCGCGGGTCGAGGTCGGTCGGGTCTTGGTCGGGGACACGGGACGGCGGCTGGCCGAGGGCACAGAACTTCCTCAGAAAGACATCGGGTGGGAGTCCTGCCACCGTACGCCGGATCGAGGGATGTTTCGCCTGGTTGCGAGCAAGATCACCACCGGTGTGACTACTCTCTGGCCGATTGTCCGAATTCTGCCTCGAGGAGCACCCATGGCCGTCGTCGACTACTTCATCACCGGACCGCACGACGCGGGCAAGGCCCTGCTGCGCGACGCGCTCGCTCGCCAGGGCTTCGCCGTCGAGGCGGAGCTGCCGAACGGTGGCTGGACGGTGGGCCGGGGCAGCAAGGCGAAGACGTTCTGGCTCGGCGCCTTCGCCGGGAAGGCGTCCCAGCGCCTCACGTTCACGGTCGGCTTCTTCGAGCACCAGGGCAACCTGGTCGCCCGGCTGGAGCGGGAGAGCGGCAACGGGATGATGGCCGGCGCCGTCGGTGTTGCCCGGTCGAACGAGATCTTCGAGACCACGGTGGGCGCTGTCGGTCACGACCTGCACACCGCGGGCGTGCTGGCCGGGAGCACCCGCGCGTAGGCTCGCAGGAACGGTTGGATCGCGAGGAGGACGTTCGTGGCTGAGGGCTTGCAGGTCGGGTATGCGGCAATGCTGGAGCAGTTCCACCCGACCGAGGCGGTGGAGCTGTCGGCCTATGCCGAACAGCACGGCTTCCTCGGCACGATGGCGGCCGACCACTTCCAGCCCTGGGTGCCGCAGCAGGGGCAGTCGGCGTTCGTCTGGAACGTGCTGACCGCCCTGGGCGAGCGCACGACGGGCGACCTCGGCCCCGGGGTGACGGCGCCGACCTTCCGCTGGCACCCGGCGATGGTCGCGCAGGCATCCGCGACCCTGGCGGCGATGTACCCCGGTCGGCACTGGCTCGGACTGGGTTCCGGCGAGGCGCTGAACGAGCACATCGTGGCCGGGTACTGGCCGGAGGCTCCGGAGCGGATCAACCGGATGTTCGAGGCGATCGACATCATCAAGAAGCTGTTCGCCGCCTCGCTCGCCGGCAAGGACGTCAAGCACTCCGGCCAGTTCTACAAGCTGGAGTCCACCCGGCTGTGGACCATGCCGGAGGTCGCACCGGAGATCCTGGTCGCCACCGCCGGTCCGGTCACCGCCAAGCGGGCCGGCAAGCACGCCGACGGCCTGATCACGGTGGGTGCTCCGTTGGAGAAGATCAGCGGACTGTTCGGGAAGTTCGACGAGGGAGTCCGCGAGTCCGGCCGTGACCCGCAGGAGCTGCCCAAGGTGCTGCAGCTGCACCTGTCCTGGGCGGACACCGACGAGCAGGCCATGACGAACGCGATGACCGAATGGCCCAACGGCGGGATGAAGTTCCCCAAGGGCGACATCCGCTCGCCCTTCGACTTCGCGCAGATGGCCAAGCTGGTCCGCCCCGAGGACTTCGAGGGCCGGATGATCATCTCGGCCGACCCCGACGTGCACCGCGCCGAGATCCAGAAGTACGTCGACCTGGGCTTCGACCGGATCTACCTGCACAACGTCGGGCGCAACCAGCGGGAGTGGATCGAGGTCTTCGGCCGCGAGGTGCTGCCGAAGCTCACCCGGTGACCGCGGTCCTGTCGGCCTGGGCGCCGGACGGTCTGGGCGAGGTCGCACCCGGTGACGACCTCGGCGCACTGCTCGGTGACCTTCTGACCGGTCGCACCCCGCTGGCCGACGGCGACATCGTCGTGGTGACCAGCAAGATCGTGTCCAAGGCCGAAGGGCGGATCGTCGCCGCCACCGACCGGGAGGACGCGATCACCGCCGAGACGGTGCGGGTGGTCGCCAGCCGGGCGCATCCCGGCGGGATCACCCGGATCGTGGAGAACCGGCTCGGGCTGGTGATGGCGGCCGCCGGGGTGGATGCCTCCAACACCGCCGAGGGCACCGTCCTGCTGCTGCCGGTCGACCCGGACGCCACCGCTCGCGCCCTGCGTGCGGCCCTCGCCGAGCGCTTCGGCGTCCGGCTGGGCGTCCTCATCACCGACACCGCCGGTCGCACCTGGCGCCAGGGGCAGACCGACATCGCGATCGGCGCCGCCGGGGTCCGGGTGCTGGACGACCTGCGCGGCAGCACCGACACCCACGGCCGCCGACTCGAGGTGTCGATGGCGGCGCTCGCGGACGAGATCGCCGCCGCCGCCGAACTGGTCAAGGGCAAGGCGACCGGGCGGCCGGTGGCGGTGGTGCGCGGCATGGGGCACGCGGTCACCGACGACGACGGTCCGGGCGCACGGGTGCTGGTGCGGGTCGGGCCGGAGGACATGTTCCGCGAGGGGACCGTCGAGGCCTACACCCGGGGCTACGCGGACGGAGCGGCGGGGGTCGAGGCGCGGCCCTAGGACGGGTCGCCAGTGGCTAGGGTGTCTCCTGTGCCTCGTGACATGGTGACGGTGACGACGGATGTCGCCGCGCCCGTCGAGGTCGTCTGGCTGTTCCTGACGACGGGGCGGGACGCGTGGTGGCCCGAGATGCGCTTCGAGGCTGTGGTCGGCTCGCCGCTGGTCGAGATCTGGGTCGAGGAAGGCCGCCAGATCACTGCGACCGGACGCGTCACGCGATGCGATGAGCCTCGGGTGCTCGGATTCAGCTGGACCGAGCGGGGGTGGGAGCGCCCCCTCGACGTCGTGATCGAGCTCGTCGCGAACGGGCGGTCGACCACGGTGACGCTCACCGAGACAGGGTTCTCCCGGGCTCACGTTCCCTCCGCGTTGCCTGCCGAACACGAGGAGGGGTGGCGATATCACCTCACGCGATGGCAGCGGGTGAGCGAAGGCGGAGCAGCCGGGGTCGACGCTCAGTGAGCGCCGCCTGGCCGAGCGCGTCGCGAGCCTGCGCAGCTCCCGAACGGGTGCGGCGCCAGCCCTAGCGCCGGAGGTCGTTCAGCCCTGGCCCGCGATCTGCGCCGACTGGCCGGTGGCACCTGGCTGCCCGCCGGGGATCGGCTCGACGATCACGGCGGTGCCGTAGGCGCACACCTCGGAGAACTGCCCGATCGAATCGGTGTCGAAGCGCATCGCCACGATGGCGTTCGCGCCGCGCTGGGTCGCCTCATCGGTCATCCGGCGCATCACCTCGTGCCGGGACTCGTACATGATCTGGGTGTACTCCGGGATCTCACCGCCGCCGATCGCGCGGAAGCCCGCGGTGAAGCTCTGGCCGAAGTTGGTCGACCGCACGGTCAGGCCCATCACCTCACCGAGCACCGCCTGGATGCGGTAGCCCGGAACCTCGTTGCTGGTCACGATGATCATGCTGACGCCTTCTTCGTGGCGGCCTTCGCCGCCTGCTTGGTGGCCCGGACCCGACCGAGCGACTCCTGGTCGGTGACATCCGCGATGGAGCGGAACTGATCGTCACCGTAGTCGCCTGCCGCCTCGCGCCACCCGGTCGGCTGCACGCCACGCTGCTTGCCGAGCACGGCCAGGAAGATCCGCGCCTTCTGGTCGCCGAACCCCGGCAGCGCCTTCAGCCGCTTCAGCACGGTGCGCGCATCCGGGTCGCCCTCGGTCCACAGCCGGGTGACGTCGCCGTCGTAGTCCTCGACCACGGCCCGGGCCACCGCCTGGATCCGACCGGCCATCGACCCCGGGTAGCGGTGCACCGCCGGGGGTGTGGCGCACAGCGCGGCGAACGCGTCGGGATCGGCGTCGGCGACCCGGCGCACGTCCAGGCCGTGCATCCGGTCGGCGATCTTGGCCGGTCCGGCGAAGGCGGTCTCCATTGCGACCTGCTGGTCCAGGAGCATGCCGAGCAGCAGGGCGAACGGGTCGGTGTCCAGCAGGGTGTCGGCGGCGGGATCGCCGGTCATCCACAGGGGCATGGGCTCATCCTCGCACCGCCGCTGTCCGACCGGTGGGTGCAGGGGACGGGGCGGCCTAAGCTCGCCCCGTGTCGAGTCGTCGCTGGGTGGTCGTGGTCCCCGTGAAGGAGGCCACCCGGGGCAAGACCCGGTTGGCGGATGTGCTGGAACCGAGTGCCCGTGCCGCGCTGGTCCGGGCGATGGCGCTGGACACCGTGGAGGCGGTCACCGGGTGCGCGGCGGTGGCGCGGGTGCTGGTGGTGACCGGTGATCCGGTGGTCGCCGCGTCGGCTGGGCGGCTGCCCCGGGTCGGGGTGCTGGCCGAGCCACCGGGGCAGGTGGGCGACACCGGGTGGGCGGCGCTGGACCGGGCGGCGGCGGCCGGGGTGCGGCGGGCGCGGGCCGAGGCACCGGGTGCCCCGTGCGCCGTGCTGCTGGGTGATCTGCCCGGGCTGGACCCCGAGGAGCTGGCGGTGGCGCTGGCTGCCGCGGCGACGGCGGGCGACGGGTCGGGCCGGGCGATGCTCGCGGACGCGGAGGGCAGCGGGACGACGCTGCTGGCGGTCGGCTCCGGGGTCGCCTTCGATTCCCGGTTCGGCGTCGGGTCCGCAGCGGCGCACCAAGAGCTCGGCTACCGGCCGCTCGACCTCGACCTGCCCACCCTGCGGCAGGACGTGGATGTGCCCGCCGACCTGGCCCGGGTGATCGAGCGACGCGTCGGCGGCCGGACCCAGGCGCTGCTGGACCGGCTCGCCCCGCTGCCAATTCCGTGGTCCGGGACCGGGGGTGTGTCCTAGCGTCGGGGCATGACCTCCGCCATCGCCGCCGCCCTGGACGCCGCCGCCCTCGACTCCGGTTTCAGCGGGGTGATCCGGGTCGACCACGACGGGGAGACCTTCGCCCGCGGGTACGGACTGGCGGATCGGGCGCACCGGATCGAGGCCACCGCCGAGCACCGGTTCGGGGTCGCCAGCATCGCGAAGGGCTTCACGGCGCTCGCGGTCGGGGCGCTGGTCGACGACGGGCGGATCGGGCTCGACGACCCGGTGCGGCCGGTGCTCGGCACCGACCTGCCGCTGGTGGACGACCGGGTGACGGTGGGGCAGCTGCTCGCGCACCGGTCGGGGATCGGTGACTACCTGGACGAGTCGGAGGGGGAGATCACCGACTACGTGCTGGACCTGCCGGTGCACCGGCTGGACTGCACGGAGGCATTCCTCCCGGTGTTGGACGGCCGGCCGCAGCAGGAGTCGCCGGGGGAGGTGTTCCGGTACAACAACGCGGGCTTCGTGCTGCTGGCGCTGGTGGTCGAGCGGGTGACCGGGATGCCGTTCCAGGACTGGGTGGCGGAGCGGGTGTTCCGGCCGGCGGGCATGACCGCGACCGGGTACCCGCGCACGGACGAGCCGACGGGCGACGTGGCGCCGGGCTACCTGGACCAGGACGGGTCGCGCACCAACGTGCTGCACCTGCCGGTGCGGGGCAGCGGGGACGGCGGGGCGGTGTCCACGGCGGCGGATCTGGCGGCGTTCTGGTCGGCGGTGGTCGGCGGCCGGATCGTGTCGGCGCAGACCCTGGCGGCGTTGACGACGCCGGTGAGCGAGGTGCCGGACGAGGGGCTGCGGTACGGGCGCGGGTTCTGGCTGGGCGAGCAGTCCGACACGGTGCTGCTGGAGGGCTATGACGCGGGGGTGTCGGCGCGGACCTGGCACCGGCCGAGCACCGGGGTCACCGGCACGGTGATCGCGAACTGGTCGGACGGGGCGTGGCCGGTGTTGCAGGCGATCGACTGGGAGTGAGCGCCGGGCGGTCAGACGCAGGTGCTCAGCGCCCCGCCAGCGCCAGCAGCTCCGCCGCGATCCGGGCCGCGGCCGGGACGTCCACCATCAGCGTGTCGGTCGCCGCGGTGCGCCAGCCGTCGAACGCCAGCGCTTCGGCGGCGTCCTTGTCCGCGGTGTCCACCAGCCAGCCGTCCAGGATCCCGGCCGCCGACCTCGCCCCGTCGGTCCGGACATCGGTGGTCGCCGTCCCGTCGGTATGGGCGCCGCCGGTCGTGGTCCCGTTGGTGGGGACGCCGCTGGTCGCTGCCACGTCGGACCGGAGTCCGTAGTGCCGGGCCACCGCCTCGGCCGTCGCCGCCACCCCGATGGTCGCCAGGCACTCGGCCGCCATGCCGCGGACCGGTGCGCCGCCGATGATCGGGGAGATGCCCACCACCGGCGCATCGGTCCGGGCGAGCGCGTCGCGGATGCCGGGCACCGCGAGGATCGTGCCGACCGACACCACCGGGTTGGACGGCGGCAGCAGCACGGCGTCGGCGGTGGCGATCGCCGCCAGGACGCCGGGTGCCGGTTCCGCCGACTCCAGCCCGACCTGGACGAATCGGCGGGCGGGCAGTGCGGCACGGTGCCGGACCCACCACTCCTCGAAGTGGATCAGCCCGCCGTCGACCTCGACATGGGTCTCCACCGGCTGGTCGGACATCGGCAGCAGGCGCACGCCCTGGTCGGCGAGCCGCCAGCGGGCCGTCAGGCGCTCGGTGGCCTGGGAGAGCGTGTGACCCTCGTGCAGCCACTGGGTCCGGGCGAGGTGAGTCGCGAGGTCGAGGTCGCCGAGGGTGAACCAGTCCCAGCCCACGTCGTAGGCGGCGAGGTCGGCGGACACCCGGGAGGTCTCGTCCCGCCGGCCCCAGCCCTGGTCCTCGTGCACGGCGTCGCCGAGGGTGTACATCAGGGTGTCCAGGTCGGGGCAGACCCGCACGCCGTGCAGCCACATGTCGTCGCCGGTGTTGGCGATCACGGTGACCTCGGAACCGGGGTGGGTGTCGGCCAGGTGGGCGAGCAGGCCGCGGGTGAACCGGGCGCCGCCGACGCCGCCGGACAGCACGGTGAGCTTCATCGGACTCCTTCGGGGACGGCGAGGGTGGGGGCGTCGCCGAAGGCGATCACGGGGCGGCCGGTGCGCGGGTGCACCAGGACCTCGCAGTCCACCCCGTAGACCCGGGCGACCAGGTCGGGGGTGAGCACGTCGCGCGGGTCCCCGGCGGCGACCAGGACGCCCTGGGACAGCACCAGGACGTGATCGCAGTAGGCGGCGGCCAGATTGAGGTCGTGCAGCGCCGCGACGGTGGTGCGGCCGAGGTCGCGCACGAACCGCAGCAGGGACAGCTGGGCCGCCACGTCCAGGTGGTTGGTCGGTTCGTCCAGCAGGAGCAGCTCGGGTTCCTGGGCCAGAGCACGGGCGATGTGCACCCGCTGCCGCTCGCCGCCGGACAGCGCGTCCCAGGAGCGGTCGGCCAGGTGGTCGGCACCGGCCGCGACCAGCGCACGGTCGACGGCATCGTCCGCGGCGTCGGTGCCCCACAGGGTGCGGTAGGGGATCCGGCCGAGGGCGACCACCTCGCGCACGGTGAGCGGCACGGTGGAACTCGACTCCTGTTCCAGCAGCGCGATCCGGCGCGCACGTTCCCGACGGGGCAGGTCGTGCACCGCGCCGTGGTCGACCAGCACCGCACCGGCCTCGGGGTCGAGCAGCCCGGCGATCATCCGCAGCAGGGTGGACTTGCCCGCGCCGTTGGGCCCCAGCAGCCCGGTCAGGGCGCCGGACGGGGGAGTGGCGTGCACGCCGTCCACCACCCAGCGGCCGCCCAGCCAGACCCCGGCGCCGTCGATGGTCAGGTCCATGCGTTCCCCCTCCGTCGGCGCAGCAGCACGGCGAACACCGGCACCCCGATCAGTGCGGTGACGATGCCCACCGGGAGCTCCCGTGGGTCGAACAGGGTCCGGGCGAGCGTGTCGGCCCAGACCAGGAAGATCGCTCCGGTGACGGCGACCACCGGCAGCAGGCGCCGGTGCGCCGGGCCGGTCAGCGCCGACACCGCGTGCGGCAGCACCAGACCGACGAAGCCGATCGAGCCGGAGACCGCGACCATCGCGCCGGTCAGCAACGCCACCAGGGTCATCAGCGTCCATCGGGTGCGGTCGACGTCGATGCCCAGCGCCGCCGCGGCGGTGTCGCCGAAGGCGAAGGCGTCCAGCCGGGTCGCCGACCCGATCAGCACCAGCCCGACCAGCACCACCGCCACCCCGGCGATGGCGACCGACCGCCAGCTGGCCCCGGCGAGCGACCCGAGCAGCCAGTTCAGGATCTCGCGGTAGGAGTCGCCGGTGGCGGACCAGAAGATGACGAAGGAGGTGCCCGCCGCCGCCAGCTGCGACACCGCCAGTCCGGCCAGGACGGCGCGGCCCGGCGTGAGGGTGCCGCCCACCCGGGCCAGGGACAGGGTGGCGATCAGCGCCGCCAGTGCCCCGGCGAACGCGGCCACCGGCAGCAGCAGCGAGATGCCGAGGATCAGCACGGCCACCGCACCGAGCGACGCACCGGAGGACAGGCCCAGCAGGTACGGGTCGGCCAGCGGGTTGCGGGTCAGGGACTGCATGACGGCACCGGCCAGGGCGAGCCCGGCGCCGACCGCCGCGGCGGTGAGGACCCGGGGCAGTCGCAGCTCCCAGACGATCGCGTCGGACAGCACCGGCAGGGCATCCCGCGACCCCAGCCCCAGGTGCCCGGCGATCGACCGGGCCACATCCGCCACACCCAGGTCGGCCGGGCCGATGGTGACGCAGACCAGCACGGTCGCGACCAGCAACACCACCCCGACCGGCAGCACGACGGACAACGGTGCGCGGCGACGCACCGGTGTCGAGGTGGGGGTGGCGAGGGCGGTCATCTCAGCCGTTCAGCTCCGCGAGCTGGTCGGTGAGCGAGACCACGGCATCCACATTGCGCACCCCGGCCTCGGTGGCCGGGAAGGGCAGGGTCAGATACCGGTGCTGCTGCACGGCGGACAGCTGCGAGGTGGCCGGGTTGGACTCCAGCAGGTCGATCTTGGACTGGGCGGTGTTCCAGTCGGCGTCGACCAGCACGATCACGTCCGGGTCGGCCGCGACGATCTGCTCCCACCCGGCCGAGGTCCAGGTGTCGTGCACGTCGGCGAAGATGTTGGTCAGTCCGGCGGCGTCCAGGATCATCTGCGGCGCACCGATCCCGGCCCCGACGTACGGGGTGTCCGTGCCGGAGGAGTACCAGAGCGCGGTGGTGCCCTCCTCGGCGGGGGTGACGGCGTCCAGGGTCGCCTGCTGCTCGGTGACCAGTTCGTCGGCCCGGTCATCGACGCCGAACAGCGACCCGGTCTCGCGGATCTCGTCGAAGAGTCCGTCGAAGGTCAGCGGGTCCGGCATGTAGTCGGCCTCCTTGCAGGCGGCCGGGGACACGAAGGTGCCGATCCCGAGCTGCTGCAGGGTGCTGCGGTCGCCCGCCCCGTCGGCGCTGAAGTTGGACTCCCACCCGGCGTAGACGAAGTCCGGCTGTGCGGCGAGCAGCGCCTCCTGGCCGGGCACCTTGTCGGAGAGCACCGGGATGTCGGCGGCGTCGGCGGCCAGGTCGTCCGGCAGCGGGCCGTCGGCGAAGGCGGTGCCCACCATCCGGTCGGCCAGCCCGAGGCTGAGCAGCAGCTCGGTGGCGGTGGACTTGATGGTCACGATCCGCTGCGGGGGAGCGTCGACGGTGACCTCGGTGCCGCAGTTGTCGACGGTGACCGGGGTGAAGGCGGCAGCTGTGCCGGTGGTGCTGGTGGCGGACGGGGCGGCGGAGTCGGTCGAGTCGCCGCCGGCACAGGCGCTGAGCGCGAGGACGACGGGCACGACGACGAGGGCCGGGCGGATGCGCACGGAAGGGTTCTCCAGGGAGGGACGCGGAAGTCGGGGGAGTCGGCGCAAATCGGCACCGGGTCGCGTCGCCCACTCACCGGGCGGCGGCATCCGAGCCACGATCCGGCTCGGTTCCGGCGTCCAGCCTACGCCGGGCGTGTGTCAGCGGTGTGTCGGGCGTCCGCCGCACTGGCCAGCACCCGGGCGATCCGGTCGATCACGGCCGGGTCCCCGGGCAGCGCCCCCAGCGAGACCCGGACGTGGTCGTCGCCGCGCGCGCTGAAGGGCCGACCCGGAGCCACCCGCACCCCCGCCGCCTCGGCCAGCACCAGCGCCGCCGCCTCGTCCGCCACCGGCAGCCACAGGTTGATCCCGTCACCGGGTTCCAGGCTCACGCCGTGCCGACCCAGAGCGGTGACCAGCGCCCGCTGCCGGGCGTAGTAGGTGCGCCGTGCCTGAGCCACCGCGTCCAGCGCGTCGCCGTCGGTGAGCAGGTCGACCAGCAGGCGTTGCAGCAGGCGGCTGGTCCACCCCGGGCCGAGCATCCGGCGGGCGATCAGGCGATCCAGCACCGCGGCCGGTCCGCCCACGGCGGCGATCCGCAGGTCGGGCCCGTGCGACTTGGAGTACGACCGGATGTGCACCACCCGGTCCGGCAGGTGCTGCCCGATCGACACGTCCGACCCGGAGGCGATCTGCCCGGAGTGGTCGTCCTCGATCACGGTGAGTTCGCCTCCCGCGGCGAGGTGCGCGCGCAGCACCGCGGCGAGCTCCCGGGCGCGGGTCGAGGTGATCGAGGCGCCGGTGGGATTGTGCGCCCGGGGTTGCAGCAGCACCACCTGGGGGTCGGTGCGCAGTGCGCGGGCCAGCCCGGTCGGTGACATCCCGGCGCGGTCCACCGGCACCGGCACCCGTTCCAGCCCGAGGTGGTCGCACAGGTCCAGCACCGGGGGGAAGCCCGGGTCCTCCACGACCACCCGCCCGCCGAAGCCGGTGAGCTGTTCCAGGGTGCGGCTGATCGCGTCCACCGCGCCGTCCACCACGGTCAGCCGCGGGGCGTGGAACGGCCAGGAGGCGCGCAACAGTCGTTCCAACGGGTCGATCAACGGGGAGCCGAGATAGCTGGCGGTGGCGGCTGCCGGCGAGTGAGCCGCGACCCGGGCGAGGGCGGGGCCCAGGGGCGGGAGCAACGCGGGGTCGGGGGTGCCGGTGGACAGGTCGAGCACATCGGTGCGCCGGGTGTCGGTGCCGGGTGCCATCTCCCGGTATCGGGGTGGGAGCCACGCGGAGGGTTCGGGCAGCACCACCGTCCCGGCCCGGCCCCGTGCCGCCACCAGTCCGACCGTCGCCAGCGCCTGCCACGCACTGGACACGGTGGCCGGGCTGACCTGGAGGTCGGCGGCCAGCGCGCGCACCGTCGGCAGCCGGTCGCCGGGTCGCAGCTCGCCGCTCCGCACCAGCCGGGAGATGGCGGCGGCGATGCCCCGGGGGCTGCGGTCCTGGATGTGGCGGGCGACGTCCATGCCGGACATCGTGCGGGCCCGAAACACCGGTGGAACCGGGTCGGTCGAAAGGTTTACCCGCACGTCACGAACGTTCTCGGCGCCGAAACGGGGCGATACGCCGCCGAAATGTCCAAGCCCCAGAGTCACATTCCTCACCACCACCGCCACCCCGGGCGGCGGACGATGACGAGAGGTGCTGACATGACAGTGCGGGTCGCGTTCACCCAGGCCACCTGGACCGGTGACAAGGAGTCCATGATCCGGTTGCACGAGGACTGGACCCGTGAGGCGGCCGACGCCGGGGCGCAGATCATCGGCTTCCAGGAACTGTTCTACGGCCCGTACTTCGGCATCACGCAGGACACCGGCTACTACGACTACGCCGAGACGATCCCGGGCCCGACCACCGACCGGTTCAGTGCGCTGGCCAAGGAGCTGGGCATCGTGATCGTGCTGCCGATCTACGAGGAGGACCAGCCCGGGGTGCTCTACAACACGGCGGTGGTGATCGACGCCGACGGCACCCTGCTCGGCTCCTACCGCAAGCACCACATCCCGCACCTGCCCAAGTTCTGGGAGAAGTTCTACTTCCGTCCCGGCAATCTCGGGTACCCGGTGTTCGAGACGGCGGTGGGGAAGATCGGCGTCAACATCTGCTACGACCGGCATTTCCCGGAGGGCTGGCGGGTGCTGGCGCTGAACGGGGCGGAGATCGTGTTCAACCCGAACGCCACCGCCCCGGGCATCTCCAACCGGTTGTGGGAGGTCGAGCAGCCGGCCGCGGCGGTCGCCAACGGGTACTTCGTGATCGCCAACAACCGGGTCGGGCTGGAGGACAACGAGTACGGCGACCAAGCGGTGGACTTCTACGGCTCGTCCTACGCGGTGGGACCGGACGGGGAGTACATCGGCGAGGTCGGCTCGCGCACCGACAACCAGCTGTTGATCCGGGATCTGGACCTGGAGCAGATGCGCACGGTGCGCGAACGGTGGCAGTTCTTCCGGGACCGCCGCCCGGACGCCTACGGCCCCATCGTGGCGCCGTGAGCGGGGGCGGGGCGATGACGACGCTGATCACCGGCGGCACCGTGGTCAATGCGACCGGCCGTGGCGCTGCCGACGTGCTGATCGACGGCGAGACCATCGTGGCGCTGCTGGCACCGGGGTCGACGCTGCTCGGCTCGGATCTGGTGCACAGCGTGGATCGGGTGATCGACGCGACCGGCAAGTACGTGATCCCGGGCGGCATCGACGCGCACACCCACATGGAGATGCCCTTCGGCGGCACCTTCGCCTCGGACACCTTCGAGTCCGGGACCACCGCGGCGGCCTGGGGCGGGACGACGACCATCGTCGACTTCGTGGTGCAGTACCCGGACGAGAACCCGCTGACCCAGTTCGCGCTGTGGCAGGACAAGGCCGCCGGGAACTGCGCGATCGACTACGCCTTCCACCAGATCCTGTCCGACGTGCAGGACTCGTCGCTGCACGCGATGGACGAGCTGATCGCCGAGGGCGTCACCAGCTTCAAGCTGTTCATGGCCTACAAGGGGGTCTTCCTGTCCGACGACGGGCAGATCCTGCGGGCGATGCAGAAGGCGTCGGACAACGGCGCGATGATCATGATGCACGCGGAGAACGGCTCGGTGATCGACACCCTGGTGCAGCAGCACCTGGCCCGGGGCGAGACCGCGCCGTACTACCACGGGGTGTCGCGGCCCTGGCAGGCGGAGGCGGAGGCCACCCACCGGGCGATCATGCTCGCGGACCTGACCGGGGCGCCGCTGTACATCGTGCACGTCTCCGCGAAGCAGGCGGCCGAGCAGATCGCGGTGGCCCGGGACCGGGGGCAGAACGTCTTCGGCGAGACCTGCCCGCAGTACCTGTACCTGTCGTTGGAGGAGCACCTGGGCGCGCCGGGCTTCGAGGGGGCGAAGTGGGTGTGTTCCACCCCGCTGCGCTCGAAGCACGAGGGCCACCAGCACCAGATGTGGAACAGCCTGCGCACCAACGACCTGCAACTGGTCTCCACCGATCACTGCCCGTTCTGCATGAAGGACCAGAAGGACATGGGGATCGGGGACTTCTCGAAGATCCCGAACGGCATCGGCTCGGTCGAGCACCGGATGGACCTGCTGTACCAGGGCGTGGTGACCGGGGAGATCACCCTGGAGCGCTGGGTGGAGATCTGCTGCACCACCCCGGCGCGGATGTTCGGCATGTACGGCAAGAAGGGCGTACTGGCGCCCGGCGCTGACGCCGACGTCGTGATCTACGACCCGAACGGGCACACCTCGATCGGCCTCGGGAAGACCCACCACATGGCGATGGACTACTCGGCCTGGGAGGGCTTCGAGATCGACGGGCACGTCGACACGGTGCTGTCCCGTGGGCAGGTGGTCGTCGACGGCGGTGCCTTCCACGGTCGGGCCGGTCATGGCCGCTACGTGCCCCGGGCGCTGTCGCAGTACCTGATCTGAGAGGGGCGAACGATGGAATTCGGCGTCGTCATGCAGAACGACCCGCCCGCATCCCGGGTGGTGGAGCTGGCCCGCGCGGCCGAGACCCACGGCTTCGACTACGTGTGGACCTTCGACTCGCACCTGCTCTGGCAGGAGCCGTTCGTGGTGTTCTCCCAGATCCTGGCGGCGACCAGGAAGGTGAAGGTCGGCCCGATGGTGACCAACCCGGCCACCCGGGACTGGACGGTGCTCGCCTCGTCCTTCGCCACCTTGAACGAGATGTTCGGCAACCGGACGGTGTGCGGGATCGGCCGCGGCGACTCCGCGGTCCGCACCCTGGCCGGGCGACCGTCCAACCTGGCGACCCTGCGCGAGGCGATCCACGTCATCCGGGAGCTGGCCAACTCCCGCGCCGTCGAGCACAACGGCCGTACCGTCCGGTTCCCGTGGTCGCGGGGGTCGGAGCTGGAGGTGTGGGTCGCCGCCTACGGCCCGCTGGCGCTCAAGCTGACCGGCGAGGTCGGCGACGGGTTCATCCTGCAGTGCGCCGACCCGGACATCGCCGCCTGGATGATCGGCACCGTCCGCGCCGCCGCCGAGGCAGCGGGCCGGGACCCGGACGCGATCACGTTCTGCGTCGCCGCCCCGATGTACGTCGGTGATGGCGACTCCCCGGCGGCCCGGGCGCACATGCGCGAGCAGTGCCGGTGGTTCGGCGGGATGGTCGGCAACCACGTCGCCGACATCGTCGCCAAGTACGGCCAGGGGTCGTCCGTGCCGAAGGCGCTCACCGACTACATCGCCGGGCGGCAGGGCTACGACTACAACGAGCACGGTCGGGCCGGGAACTCGCACACCGCGTTCGTCCCGGACGAGATCGTGGAGCGGTTCTGCCTGCTCGGCTCGCCCCGGGAGCACGTGGCGAAGCTGACGGCGCTGCGCGAGCTCGGGGTGACCCAGTTCGCCGGGTACCTGCAGCACGACAACAAGGACGAGACGCTGCGGATGTACGGCGAACGGATCATCCCGGCGATGGCCGAGACCGTGGTGGCCTCGGCATGAGAGCCGTCGCCGCCCTGCGCCGGATCGGGATCGGGGTCGCCGCCGTGCTGCTGCTCGCCCTGCTCTGGGAACTGGTCAAGGCCGTGGTGCCGGACGAGGGCTGGAGCATCGGGGAGCTGCGGGTGCTGCCCCGGACCACCGACCTGGCCATGCCGCACGTCACCGAGATGATCGCCCGGCTGACCGAACCCCTGGCCGGGGCGCAGGCCGACCCGCTCTGGCTGGCGGTGCTGCGCGCCGGGGGGACCAGCCTGCGGATCGCGGCGGTGAGCTGGCTGATCGGTGTGCTGGTCGGCTTCGCCCTGGCGCTGCTGATGACCCGGTTCGCGCTGGCCCGCTCCGCGGTGCTGCCGCTGGTGGTCCTGAGCCAGACCGTGCCGCTGATCGCGCTCGCACCGCTGGTGAAGGGCTGGGGCGCCAAGCTCGACCTGGGGTCCTTCGTCTGGCAGCCGTGGATGTCGGTGGCGGTGATCGCCAGCTACCTCGCGTTCTTCCCGGTCGCGGTGGGGGCGCTGCGCGGGCTGCGCTCACCCGACGTGCTGCACGAGGAACTGTTCGCGGGCTTCGCCGCGAGCTGGACCCAGACCCTGGTGCGCCTGCGCCTGCCGGCCAGCGTGCCGCACCTGCTTCCCGCCCTGCGGCTCGCGGCGACCAGCGCCGTGCTCGGGGTGGTGGTGGCCGAGGTGTCCACCGGTATGCCCGGCGGGATCGGCCGGATGATCCTGGAATTCGCCAACTTCGCCTCCTCCGACCCGGCCAAGCCGTGGGCGCCGATCTTCGGCGCCGTGCTGCTCGGCCTGGTGGCGGCGGGTGCGGTCGGCCTGATCGGCGTCGGCCTCGGCCGGTTCCGCCGCGCGGAGGTGTCAGCATGACCACCGAGTCCCTGCCGGCGGCGGCGGTCGACGTCCGCGCCGTCACCCGCGAGTTCGGCACCGTGACCGCGCTGTCCGGGGTGGACCTGACCGTCGCGGCGGGGGAGTTCGTCTCCCTGATCGGCCCGTCCGGGTGCGGCAAATCCACACTGCTGCGGCTGATCGCGGACCTCGACCGGCCGACCAGCGGACAGGTGTCGGTCTTCGGTCGTTCCGCGGAACAGGCCCGGCTGGCCCACGACTACGGCATCGCCTTCCAGCAGGCGGGCCTGCTGCCCTGGCGCACCGTGCGCGCGAACATCGAGTTGCCGCTGTCCTTGCACGGCGTGGGCAGGGCCGGACGGAGAGAACGCGCCACCGAGATGCTCGACCTGGTGGGGTTGACCGAGTTCGCCGACCACTTCCCGGACCAGCTGTCCGGCGGGATGCAGCAGCGGGTGGCCATCGCCCGGGCACTGGCCGAGCGGCCCAGCCTGTTGCTGATGGACGAGCCCTTCGGCGCGCTGGACGAGATGACCCGCGAGCGCCTGCAGTCCGAGCTGGTGCGGATCTGTGCCGAGACCCGGGCGGCGGTGGTGTTCGTCACCCACTCGATCCCGGAGGCGGTGTTCCTCTCCGACCGGGTGGTGGTGATGTCCCCGCGCCCGGGCCGGATCGCCGACGTGGTGCCGGTGCGGCTCGGTGCCGGTGACCGCGATGACGGCCTGCGCGAGGACCGCGCCTACTTCGACGCCGTCACCGCCGTCCGCGAGGCACTGCACGGTGGCGTCACCGGGACGCCGCGCGGGGTGGAGACCCGGTGAGCGCGGCACTGCTCACCCGGCCCACGGCGCTCGCCCCGTCGGCACCACGGCGACGGCGCACCTGGCACCGGCTGGTCGCCCCGGTGCTGCTGTTCGCGCTCCTGCTCGCCGCCTGGCAGGCGGCGGTCGAGGTCGCGGACATCCCGGCGTACCTGCTGCCCAGCCCGGCCGCGATCGGCGCGGAGTTCGTCGAGTTCGCCGACACCATCGCCGGGGCGGCCTGGGTCACCGGCGGCAACGCGCTGATCGGGCTGCTGATCGGCGCGGTCGTCGGGATCGGTGCGGCGGTGGCGGCCGCCGCCTCCCCGATCGTGGACGCGCTGCTGGCACCGCTGGTCGCCGGGCTCGCGGTGGTGCCGATCGTGGCGCTCGCCCCGGTGCTCTACACGATGTACGGCGCCGCGGCCGAGACCGGGCGGCAGATCGTGGTGGCCGTCGCGGTGGCGGTGCCGGTGTTCGTGAACACGCTGCGTGGGCTGCGCCAGGTGCGGCCGGTGCACCGCGACCTGATGCGGGCGCTCGCGGCCACGCCCCGGCAGATCACCCGGCAGGTGACCATCCCCACCGCCGTGCCCTTCGTGCTGACCGGACTGCGGTTGGCGTCGTCGCTGGCGGTGATCAGCGCGATCGTCGCCGAGTACTTCGGCGGGCCACGCACCGGGATCGGCTCGTTCATCACCACCGCCGCGGCCGGGTCGAACTACGCCCGCGCCTGGGCCTACGTCCTCGGCGGCGTGCTGGTCGGGCTGGTGTTCTACCTGGCCACCTCCGCCCTGGAGCGGTGGGGCGCGCCCCGTCAGCCCACCCGATGACAGCACCACCCCCCGTTCCCCCTGCAATTCCCTGACAGCGAGGAGAGGTCATGCGCAGATCGAGAGTGACGGCGACCGCCGCGGGACTGGTCGCGGCCCTGGCCCTGGCCGGATGTTCCGGAGGCGACTCCGACAGCTCAGCGGGCTCCGAAGGCTCCAGCAGCACAGCGGGTGACCTCACCCCGGTGAAGCTGCAGCTGCAGTGGCTGACCCAGGCCCAGTTCTCCGGGTACTACGCCGCCCTGGACCAGGGCTACTACGCCGACGCCGGACTGGACGTGGAGATCCTGCCCTCCGGCGGCGACATCGTGCCGCAGGACGCCCTGGCGAACGGTGAGGTCGACTACGCGGTGGCCTGGGTGCCGAAGGTGCTCGGGTCCATCGAGCAGGGCGCCGAGCTGACCAATGTGGCCCAGATCTTCGAGCGGTCGGCGACGTTGCAGGTCGCCTTCGCCGACTCCGGCATCGACTCGGTGGCCGACCTGGAGGGCAAGACCATCGGCTCCTGGGGCTACGGCAACGAGTGGGAGCTGTTCGCCGGGCTGAACAAGGCCGACGTCACCGACTTCCAGATCGTGCAGCAGGCATTCGACATGAACGCCTTCCTGGCCGGCGACATCGACGCGGCGCAGGCGATGACCTACAACGAGTACGCCCAGCTCCTGGAGACCGAGGACCCGGAGACCGGTGAGCTGTACCAGCCGGACGACTTCTCGGTGATCGACTGGAACGACGAGGGCACCGCGATGCTCCAGGACGCGATCTGGGCCGACGCCGGTCGCCTGGCCGACGACCCGGACTACGCCGAGACGACCGTCGCCTTCATCAAGGCCAGCTTGCAGGGCTGGATCTACGCGCGGGACAACCCGCAAGAGGCGGCCGACATCGTCACCGCCGCCGGGTCCACCCTCGGCACCAGCCACCAGCTGTGGATGGCCAACGAGGTGAACAAGCTGATCTGGCCCAGCACCAGCGGCGGGATCGGCCTGATCGACCAGGACGCCTGGGACGCGACGGTGGCGATGGCGCAGGAGACCTCCAACGAGACCGGCGCGACGATCATCAGCTCCGCTCCGCCGGAGACCGCGTACAGCAACGAGTACGTCCAGCAGGCGCTCGACGAGCTGACGGCGGAGGGAGTCGACGTCACGGGCGAGGACTTCACCCCGATCGACGTCGAGCTGCAGCCCGGCGGCAACTGACCGACCACCCACCGGGTGCGGTGCCCCAGGGCTCCGCACCCGGTCCGTCACCACCCGAGGGACCCCGCATGACATCCGTTGCACACGACCTGGACCGGGCGCACGTCTTCCACTCCTGGTCGGCCCAGGCGGCGCTCGACCCGCTGGTGGTCACCTCGGCCGCCGGCTGCGAGGTCACCCTGGAGGACGGCCGACGGCTGCTGGACTTCTCCAGTCAGCTGGTGAACACCAACATCGGTCACCAGCACCCGGCGGTGGTCGCCGCGATCCAGGACCAGGCGTCGACGCTGACCACCATCGCCCCGCAGCACGCCGTCCTGCCCCGGGGCCGGGCCGCCGAGGCGATCCTGCGCCACGCGCCGGCGGGCTTCAGCAAGGTGTTCTTCACCAACGGCGGGGCCGACGCGAACGAGAACGCGATCCGGATGGCGCGCCAGGTGACCGGGCGGGACAAGGTGCTCTCGTTCTACCGGTCGTACCACGGCAACACCGGGGCGGCGGTGGTCGCCACCGGCGACTGGCGCCGGGTGCCCAACGAGTTCGCGCGCGGCCACGTGCACTGCTTCGGCCCGTACCTGTACCGCTCCGAGTTCTGGGCGACCACCCCGGAGCAGGAGTGCGAGCGCGCCCTGCATCACCTGGAACGGGTGGTGCAGGCCGAGGGCGCCGGGTCGATCGCCGCGATCCTGATCGAGACCGTGGTCGGCACCGGGGGAGTGCTGGTCCCGCCGCCGGGCTACCTCGCCGGGGTCCGTGCCATCGCCGACCGCTACGGCATCCTGCTGATCCTGGACGAGGTGATGGCGGGCTTCGGTCGCACCGGCAGCTGGTTCGCCTTCGACCAGCATGACGTGGTGCCGGACCTGATCACCTTCGCCAAGGGGGTCAACTCCGGCTACGTCCCGGCCGGTGGCGTCATCATCTCCGCCCCGATCGCGGCCGCCTTCGACGACCGGGTGTTCCCCGGCGGGCTGACCTACTCCGGGCACCCGCTCGCGATGGCGGCCGTCGTCGCCACCATCCAGGCGATGGAGACCGAGGGCATCGTGGCGCACGCGGCGCAGGTCGGCGCGGAGCTGATCGGCCCCGGGCTGGCAGCGCTCGCCGACCGCCACCGCGGCATCGGCGAGGTCCGGGGCGCCGGGGTGTTCTGGGCGGTGGAGCTCGTCACCGACCCGGTCACCCGGGAACCGGTGCCCGCCCCGACGATGGCAGCGCTGAAGTCGGCCCTGCTCGACCGGGGGCTGCTGCCCTTCGTCCAGGACAACCGGATCCACGTGGTGCCGCCGTGCATCGTCACCGCCGACCAGGTGGCTACGGCGCTCGCGGTCTACGACGAGGCACTCACCGCCGTCGGACTCTAGCGACGTAGGGTCGTTCACCTCCCCAGCCAGAAGGGCATCACCATGAGCAGCAGCACCACCCCGCGCGCCGTCGTCACCGGCGCGTCCTCCGGCATCGGCGCCGCCACCGTCCGTCGTCTGCGTGCCGAGGGCTGGGACGTGGTGGCCGTGGCCCGCCGGGCCGACCGCCTGGCCGACCTGGCGGCGGAGACCGGCGCGGAGGCATTCGCCGCCGACCTCACCGTGCAGGCCGACGTCGACCGGCTGGCCGCTCACCTGGACGCCACCGGCGGGGTGACCAGCCTGGTGAACAACGCCGGGGGCGCCTTCGGCCTGGAACCGGTCGCCGAGGCCAACGTCGACGACTGGCAGAAGATGTACGACATCAACGTGCTCGGCACCCTGCGGGTCACCCAGGCGCTGCTGCCGCAGCTGATCGCCAGCGGACGCGGCGACGTGCTGGTGGTCACCTCGACCGCCGCGCAGGGACCCTACGAGGGCGGCGGCGGCTACACCGGGGTGAAGCACGCCGAGCGGATGCTCACCACCACACTGCGGCTGGAGCTGATCGGCCAGCCGGTCCGGGTGATCGACATCGCCCCGGGCGCGGTGGCCACCGAGGAGTTCTCGCTCAACCGATTCGGGGGCGACGCCGACCGTGCCGCCCAGGTCTACGCCGGGTACCAGCCGCTGGTCGCCGACGACATCGCCGACGTGATCGCCTTCGCCCTCACCCGCCCGCACCACGTGAACATCGACACCCTGATCGTCCGGCCCCGCGCCCAGGTGTCGAACACCCAGACCGCGAAGGGCTAGGCAGGTCGGTAGCGGGCGGTGGTCGCGTGCGTGGCGAGCAGTTCCAGTCGCACCGTCGACCCGGCGGCCACCAGCCGCGTGCCACCGCCCAGCACCACCGGCACCCACTGCACGACGAGCTCGTCCAGCAGCCCGGCGCGCAGCAGGGTGCCGGTCAGCTGGCCGCCGACCACGCTCACGTCACCGGCCCCCGCCGACCGGCGCGCCAGATCGACCGCCGCGTCCAGATCGTCCAGGTAGGTGACATCGCCCCGCACCGTGCCGGACGGACGGCGGTGGGTCAGCACGACCTCCGGCCCCTGCCAGGTGCCCGCGTACAGCCCCTCGTGCTCGGGGTCGCCGCGGTGCGGGTCGTCGCCGAAGTGGCTGCGGGCGCCGGACAGCACCGCCCCGGTCCGCGTCACCAGGTCGTCGATCAGCGGGTTCGGTTCGGCGGTGAGGTACGGGGTGAGCCAGGACATGTCGCCGCCGGGCCCGGCGATGAAACCGTCCACCGATGCCGAGGCGGCCGCGATGAGGCGGGCCATCACGCGGGCCCGACGCCCAGGGACACCGCCAGATCGCACACGACCTCGGTCATGCCGCCGACGCTAGTCCGACCGGCCCCGACCCGCGCCCGGTGCGCGCCGCGTGCCCGGCCCGCCGAGCGCCCTTCGCGCTCGGTGCCACCGGGCGGCCACCCTCACGCCACCTGGTCCAGCACCGCCCGCGCCAGCCCACCCGGCTCTTCGACCACGGCGACCGCACCGGCTGCGAGCAGCTCCCCGGGTGCCCCGTACCCCCACCCGGCGCCCACCGTCGCGATCCCGTGCTCGCCCGCCCCGTGCACGTCGTGCGACCGGTCGCCGACCATGATCCGTGGCCCGCGTGCCGCCGTCCCGGCCATCGACAGCGCCCGGGCGACCACCTCGGCCTTCGTGCCGCGCCGCCCGTCCATCGACGCCCCGGCGATCGCGTCCACCCGGCGGGTCAGGTCCAGGTGCGCGCAGATCCGCACCGCGAACGGTTCCGGCTTCGAGGTGGCGACCACCAGCCGCGCCCCGGCGTCGCGCAGCGCGGCCAGCGCCGACGGGATGCCCGGGTAGACGGCGTTGTCGTACATCCCGGTCGCGTAGGAGGCCCGGTAGGCGGCGACCGCCTCGTCCAGTCGCTCGGCGGGGACGCCGTGGCCGAGCAGGTTCTCGGTCAGCGGGGGACCGACGAAGCCGCGCAGCACGTCCTCGGTCGGGGTCGGGATGCCCAGCGCCGCGTAGGTGGCCCGGATCGAGCCGAGGATGCCGGAGGCGGAGTCGGTCAGCGTGCCGTCGAGGTCGAGGAGGACGAGGGGCATGGCGGCATCCTGTCAGGCCGCCTGGTCGGGCCGCCGAGCCAGCCCCTCGGGACATCGCGCCCGCCCGTCCGGTGTGCCTGCCGACCGCCCTGTCGAGACCACGCACGCGCGCCTTCAGGTCCCCGACAGCCCGCCCCGTCCCTGCGCACAGTCCCGGCCGTCTAGCATGCCGCCATGACGTTCGCCGAGGCCGCAGCCGGACAGGAACTCCCCGAGGATCGCGAGATCCTGACCTGGGACGACTTCGGTGAGGCGGCCCGCCAGCTCGCCCGTGAGGTGGTCGCGTCCGGGTTCGAGCCGGATGTGGTGATCGCGGTGGCCCGTGGCGGCCTGCTGCCGGCCGGGGCGCTGTCCTACGCGCTGGGCCTGAAGGCGTGCGACGCGCTCAACGTGGAGTTCTACACCGGGGTCGACGCGCGACTGACCGAGCCGCAGGTGCTGCCGCCGTTCCTGGACACCGACGCGTTGGTCGGCCGCCGGGTGCTGGTGGTCGACGACGTCGCTGACACCGGGGAGACCCTGGCCCTGGTGCAGAAGATCGTCGCGAAGCACTGCGAGGAGGCCCGCACCGTGGTGCTCTACAGCAAGCCGCACTCGATCGTGTCGCCGGACTTCGTGTGGCGGCGGACCGCGAAGTGGATCACCTTCCCGTGGTCGGCACTGCCCCCGGTCACCGCCTGACCTCACGCCCGCACTGCACACCCCGGCTGCACTCACCCCGCGCCCCTGCACCCGCGCCTGCCCGCGAACCCGCGCCTGCCCCTGCACCCGCGCCTGCCCGCGAACCCCCGCGGCCCGCGAACCCGCGCGGCCCGCATCGAGATGACAGAAACCGACGCTGCAACCCACCCCTAGCCGTCGGTTTCTGTCATCTCGGCACGGTCGGCCTGGCGCGTGCACGGACGCGGCTCGGCACGGTCGGCCTGGCGCGTGCACGGACGCGGCTCGGCACGGTCGGCCTGGCGCGGGCACGGACGCGGCTCGGGACGGTCGGTCCGGCGCGTGGACGGATGCGGCGAGGGGTTAGTATCGGCGGCACAGGCATCGATCCGGCCATCACCGGGGAGCCGCCGGAAGAACGGGTGTCCGCACCTCAGTAGAACCGGACGGGTAGGCCCGTCACAGCCGTCCGAGTGGTCGTTGCGTTCCCGGACGCGTCGGCAAGCGGGGTGGTACCGCGGTATCGAGGGCAGCACGTCGCCCGAGGTGTCGTCCCCGTGGCCCCGCCGAACTGCCGACCACAGGAGAGCGCCGTCATGGCCTACCCGATGCACCGCGACGATTCCAGCGCGCTGCCCGCGTCCCCGGACCTGCCCGCCCTGGAGCAGCGCGTCCTGGACTACTGGCAGCAGGACGGCACCTTCCAGGCGTCGATCGATCACCGTCCGGCGGGGGAGAACGGAGCGAACGAGTTCGTCTTCTACGACGGCCCCCCGTTCGCCAACGGCCTGCCGCACTACGGTCACCTGCTGACCGGGTACGCCAAGGACATCGTCGGCCGGTACCAGACCCAGCGCGGTCGCCGGGTGGAGCGGCGCTTCGGCTGGGACACCCACGGTCTGCCCGCCGAGCTGGAGGCCGAGCGGATCCTCGGCATCACGGACAAGTCGCAGATCGAGGAGATGGGCATCAAGGCGTTCAACGACGCCTGCCGGTCCTCCGTGCTGCGGTACACCGCGGAGTGGCAGGAGTACGTCACCCGGCAGGCCCGCTGGGTGGACTTCGACCACGACTACAAGACGCTCGACCCGACCTACATGGAGTCGGTGATCTGGGCGTTCAAGCAGCTGTATGACAAGGGCCTCGCCTACCAGGGCTACCGGGTGCTGCCGTACTGCTGGCACGACCAGACCCCGCTGTCCAACCACGAGCTGAAGATGGACGACGACGTCTATCAGGACCGCCAGGACCAGACGCTGACCGTCTCCTTCCCGTTCGTCGGCGAGGCGGCGGAGGCGAAGGGCCTGGTCGGGGTGGCGGCGCTGGCCTGGACCACCACGCCGTGGACGCTGCCGACCAACCAGGCGCTCGCGGTGGGGCCGGACGTGACCTACGTGGTGGTGCCCGCGGGGCCGAACGGGACCAGCGCCGGTGACGGCTCCTTCCTGCTGGCGACCGACCTGCTCGGCAACTACGCCAAGGACCTGGGCTACGACGACGCCGAGGCCGCCCGCGCCGCGGTCACCCGCGAGCTGCCCGGTCGTGAGCTGGCGGGGCTGCGCTACCAGCGGCTGTTCGACTACCTGGCCGATCGTGACGACCTCGGGAACGCCTGGCAGGTGTTGCTCGGCGACTTCGTGACCACCGAGGACGGCACCGGTGTGGTGCACATGGCCCCGGCCTACGGTGAGGTCGACTCCGAGGCGTGCGCCGCGGCCGACATCCCCACCGTGTTGAGCGTGGACGACGGCGGACGGTTCCTGCCGTTCGTGACCGACTTCGCCGGGGAGCAGGTCTTCGAGGCGAACCGGCCGATCAGTCAGCGCCTCAAGGCCGACGGCCGGGTGCTGCGCCAGGCGTCCTACGTGCACTCCTACCCGCACTGCTGGCGGTGCCGGAACCCGCTGATCTACAAGGCGGTGTCCTCCTGGTTCGTGCGGGTGACCCAGTTCCGCGACCGGATGGTGGAGCTGAACGAGCAGATCACCTGGGTGCCGGACCACATCAAGGACGGTCAGTTCGGCAACTGGCTGGCCAACGCCCGTGACTGGTCGATCTCCCGCAACCGGTTCTGGGGCACCCCGATCCCGGTCTGGGTGAGCGACGACCCCGCCTACCCGCGGGTGGACGTCTACGGCTCCTTCGCCGAGCTGGAGGCCGACTTCGGTCGACTGCCCCTGAACGACGACGGCGAGCCGGATCTGCACCGCCCGTTCATCGACGAGCTGACCCGGCCGAACCCGGACGACCCGACCGGCCAGTCGACCATGCGCCGGATCGAGGACATCTTCGACGTGTGGTTCGACTCCGGGTCGATGCCCTACGCCCAGGTGCACTACCCGTTCGAGAACACCGACTGGTTCGAGCACCACTACCCGGGTGACTTCATCGTGGAGTACATCGGGCAGACCCGTGGCTGGTTCTACCTGCTGCACGTGCTCGCCACCGCGCTGTTCGACAAGCCGGCCTTCACCACCAGCGTCTCGCACGGCATCGTGCTCGGCTCCGACGGCCGCAAGATGAGCAAGTCCCTGCGCAACTACCCGGATGTCTCCGAGGTCTTCGACCGGGACGGGTCGGATGCGATGCGCTGGTTCCTGATGGCCTCGCCGATCCTGCGCGGCGGCAACCTGGTGGTCACCGAGGAGGGCATCCGCTCCGAGGTGCGCCAGGTGCTGCTCCCGCTGTGGAGCACCTGGTACTTCTTCGCGCTCTACGCCAATGCCGCGAAGACCCCGGTGCAGGCGCGTCGGGTCACCGCCGAGGACCAGCTGTCCACCATGGACCGCTACCTGCTGGCCCGGACCCGCACCCTGGTGGAGCAGGTCACCGCCCAGCTGGACGCCTACGACGTGCCGGGCGCCTGCGAGACGGTGCGCCAGCACCTGGACCTGCTGACCAACTGGTACGTGCGCACCCAGCGGGACCGGTTCTGGGCCGAGGACCCCGCCGCGTTCAACACGCTGTGGACCGCGCTGGAGACCCTGACCCGGGTGATGGCGCCGCTGGCCCCGCTGCTGTCCGAGGAAGTCTGGCGCGGGCTGACCGGTGGCCGCTCGGTGCACCTGACCGACTGGCCGGTGCTCGGTGACGGCGGTGCCGACGACCTGGCGCTGGCCCCCGCGGACGACCTGGTCGCGGCGGTGGACGCCGTGCGCGAGGCGGTGTCGGCGGCGCTCGGTCTGCGCAAGGCGCACAGCCTGCGGGTCCGGCAGCCGCTGCACGAGCTGCGGGTGGCGGTCGCCGACCCGGCCGCGCTGGCCCCGTTCACCGACCTGCTCGCGGCGGAGCTGAACGTCAAGGCGGTGCGGCTGACCACCATCGAGGAGGCCGGGCTGGACATCCGGCAGAACCTCGCGGTGAACGCCCGGGCCGCCGGTCCCCGGCTCGGCCGCGGTGTGCAGACCGTGATCAAGGCGGCCAAGTCCGGCGCCTGGTCCCTGGACGGCGACGGCGCGGTCGTGGTCGCCACCGACGACGGCCCGGTGCCGCTGCTGCCCGCCGAGTACGAGCTGACCACCACCATCGACGTGGCGGGCGGCGAGGACCTGGCGGCCGGGGTGCTGCCCGGCGGTGGGTTCGTGGTGCTGGACCTGCGCCTGGACGAGGCGCTGCTCGCCGAGGGGTATGCCCGGGACGTGGTGCGGGCGGTGCAGGACGCCCGCAAGGCGGCCGGTCTGGACGTGTCGGACCGGATCGCGCTCGCCCTGGGCGTGCCGGAGTCCGACGCCGCCGCGGTCGAGGCACACCGGGACTTCATCGCCCGGGAGACCCTGGCCACCTCGGTGACCGTGGCGACCGCTGGCGACCTGACCGTGACCGTGACGAAGGTGGACGCATGAGCAAGCCGAATGCCGATGCGCTCGCGGCCCAGGCGCGCCGGGAGGCCGACGAGGTCTACGCCGGGATCCTGGCCCGTCGACCGGAGCACGACATCGACCCGACCCTGGACCGGGTGGCGCAGGTGTGCGAGCTGCTGGGTGACCCGCAGCGCGCCTACCGGGTGGTGCACGTGACCGGGACGAACGGCAAGACCTCCACCGCCCGGATGATCGAGCGACTGGTGCGCGAGCACGGCCTGCGCACCGGCCGGTTCACCAGCCCACACCTGCACCGGGTCACCGAGCGGATCGCGATCGACGGCGAGCCGATCAGCGACGAGGACTTCGTGGCGACCTGGCAGGACGTGGCCCCGTACGTGCACATGGTCGATCTGCGCGAGCAGGAGCAGGGGCGGCCCGGCCTGAGCTTCTTCGAGGTGTTCACCGTGATGGCGTTGGCGGCCTTCGCCGACGCCCCGGTCGACGTCGCCGTGATCGAGGTCGGGATGGGTGGCCGCTGGGACGCCACCAATGTGGTCGACGCCGAGGTCGCGGTGATCACCCCGGTGGCCTACGACCACGAGCGCTGGCTCGGGCACTCCCTGGTCGAGATCGCCGGGGAGAAGGCCGGGATCGTCAAGGACGGCTCCACCCTGGTGCTGGCGACCCAGCAGGAGGAGGCCGAGTCGGTCATCCTCGGCGAGGCGGCGGCCAAGGGCGCTCGGGTGATCCGGGAGGGCATCGACATCGAGGTGCTGGACCGGCAGGTCGCGGTGGGCGGTCAGCTGCTCTCGCTGCGCGGCACCGGCGGTGTCTACACCGAGGTGTTCCTGCCGCTGTTCGGCGCGCACCAGGCGCACAACGCCCTGGCGGCCCTGGCGGCGACCGAGGCGCTGATGGCCGGTGGTGGTGCCCTGGACGGCGGTGTGGTCGAGGCGGCCTTCGCCACGGTGGACTCGCCGGGCCGGTTGGAGATCGTGCGCAGCAGCCCGACCGTGATCGTGGACGGCGCGCACAACCCGGCCGGTGCCGAGTCGCTGGCTGCCGCCCTGGACGAGGCATTCGCCTTCCAGCGGGTGGTCGGGGTGGTCGGCATGATGGCGGACAAGGACGTGGAGGGGATCCTCGCGACCTTGGAACCGGCGCTGGCCGAGATCGTGGTCACCCGCGCGTCGTCGAACGAGCGGTCGATGGAGGTCGACGACCTGGCCGAGGTCGCGGTCGACGTCTTCGGTGAGGACCGGGTGCATGTCCGCGAGCGGCTGGACGACGCGGTGACCCTGGCCAGCGATCTGGCCGAGGGCGGGGTGGAGCGCGGCGCCGGTGTGGTGGTGACCGGATCGATCTTCCTGGTCGCCGAGGCGCGGGTGCTGTACGGCCGGGTCTGAGCGGGTCGTCGCGGGGGCTGCACAGACGTGCAGCCCCCGCGCACGTTTCCTCCTTGACGCCCCGCGCGGGTGGCACCAACGTAGGCGGGGCAGACGATGCCGTCTGACCCCCGCGGAAAGGACCCGGCCGTGAAGAAGCTCATCAACGATCCGCAGAACGTGGTCGCCGAGTCGGTGGAGGGCTTCGCGCTCGTCCACGCCGACCGGGTGACGATGCACACCGACCCGCTCTTCGTCAGCCGGGCCGGTGGCGCGGTGGCGGGCAAGGTCGGTCTGGTCTCCGGGGGTGGCAGCGGGCACGAGCCGCTGCACGCCGGATTCGTCGGTGACGGGATGCTGGACGCGGCGGTGCCGGGGGCGATGTTCACCTCCCCGACCCCGGACGCGATCGCCCCGGCCATCGCCGCCGCCGACTCCGGCGCCGGGGTGCTCGCGATCGTGAAGAACTACACCGGCGACGTGCTGAACTTCGAGACCGCCGCCGAGCTGGCCGAGGCCGATGACATCACCGTGCGTACCGTGATCGTGAACGACGACGTCGCGGTGGAGGACTCGCTGTACACCGCCGGGCGCCGCGGGGTCGCGGGCACCGTGGCGGTGGAGAAGATCGCCGGGGCCGCGGCGGCCCGGGGCGACGACCTGGACGCGGTGACCGCGGTGGCCGAGCAGGTGATCGCGAACGTCCGGTCGATGGGGGTCGCGCTGTCGGCCTGCACCGTGCCGCACGCCGGCAAGCCCTCCTTCGACCTGCCGGAGGACGAGATCGAGATCGGGATCGGCATCCACGGCGAGCCGGGTCGGCACCGGATCCCGCTGGCCCCCGCCGACGACATCACCCGGATGCTGCTGGACCCGGTGGCCGACGACCTCGGGCTGACCAGCGGGGAGAACGTGCTGCTGTTCGTCAACGGCATGGGTGGCACGCCGCTGAGCGAGCTGTTCGTCGTCTATCGTCAGGCCCACAAGCTGCTGACCGAGCGCGGGGTCACCGTGACCCGGTCGTTGGTCGGCAACTATGTGACATCACTGGAGATGCAGGGCGCCTCGGTCACTGTGCTCCGGCTGGACGACGAGCTGACGGCACTGTGGGACGCGCCGGTCAGCACGCCCGCGTTGCACTGGTGACGCGACAGCCGTAGACACGGGTACGACGAAGTGCCGGGAGGTGGCAACGGAGCATGGCGGGAAGCCTGGGCGTGGACTGGGCGGTGGCGTGGACGCGACGCACCGCACAGGTGGTGGCCGATCACCGCAGTGAGCTGATCGAGCTCGACCGGCAGATCGGCGACGGCGATCACGGGGAGAACCTGACCCGGGGCTTCAGCGCCGTGGTGGCCAAGCTGGACGGGTTGTCGGCGCCGCCCGCGGACCCGGGGGAGGTGCTCAAGCTGGTCGCCACCACCCTGATGTCGACGGTGGGCGGCGCCGCGGGTCCGCTCTACGGCACCGCCTATCTGCGTGCGGCGAAGGTGACCGGCGTGCCGGAGCTGGACGCCCACGGGGTGGTGGCCCTGCTGGAGGCGGCCCTGGAGGGCATCGTGGCCCGGGGCAAGGCGACCACCGGGGAGAAGACCATGGTCGACGCCTGGACCCCGGCGGTGGAGGCGGCGGTCACCGCCGCCGACCAGGGTGCGTCCCCGGCGGCGGTGCTGGCGGCGGCGGCCGAGGCGGCCCGGGCGGGCGCCGAGGCCACGACCGGCATGCTGGCGACCAAGGGCCGGGCGTCCTACCTGGGTGAGCGGTCGGTCGGTCACCAGGATCCGGGGGCCACCTCGACGGCGCTGATCCTGGCCGCGGCGGCGGAGACGGCGGCATGACGCCGAGCGTCGCCCTGGTGTTGGTCTCGCACTCGGCGTTGATCGCCGAGGGGCTGCGGGACCTGGCCGGGCAGATGGCGCCGGGGGTGCTGATCGTTCCGGCCGGCGGCGATCCCGCCGGTGGGCTGGGCACCTCGGTTGACCTGGTCACCGCGGCGATCGAACAGGCGGCGGAGGACGGCCGCGACGTGCTCGTGCTCACCGACCTCGGGTCGGCCACGCTGACCACGGAGATGGTGCTCGAGCTGCTGGACGAGGAGGTGGCGAGCCGGGTGCGCCTGGCGCAGGCACCACTGGTCGAGGGAGCCGTCGTCGCCGGGGTCGAGGCCGCCGGTGGCGCCGGGATCGACGCGGTGCAGGCCGCCGCCGAGCGGGCCGGGTCCGCCCCGGCGTCCTCGGCCGTCGAGCCGGAGCAGCCGTCGGACACCGGGGCGATCAGCGGGCAGGTCACGGTGAGGAACCCGCTCGGTCTGCACGCCCGGCCGGCGGCGGTGCTGTCCCGGATGATGGCCGGTTTCGACGCCCAGGTGCAGGTCGACGGGGTGAACGGGGCCAGTGTGCTGGAGCTGATGCAGCTGGGTGCGACCCAGGGTCAGGTGCTCACGATCAGCGCGACCGGACCGCAGGCCCGGGCGGCGGTGGACGCCTTCATCGGTGCGGTGGACGAAGGCTTCGGAGAGATCTGAACTGACCCCGTGATGTGATCGGGCCGACACCCGATCGGACTCGTCGACTTCTTGCAGCGCGTGCAAAAATGCATGCCATGCAAGAAGTCGACGAGAGTCTGCGCGCCCGGAAGAAGCGCGCACGCCTGGAAGCTCTCGTCGACGCCACCCACCGGCTGGCCGCCGCACACGGGCTAGAGCACGTCACCGTCGAGGCGATCAGCGCCGAGGCCGGATGCAGCGTCCGCACGTTCTTCAACTACTTCGAGTCGAAGGACGACGCGGTGCTGGGCATGACCCAGTGGAGCTTCGACTCCGAGGCAGGGGAGATCTTCGCCTCCGGCGGACCCACCGGCGACCTGCTGGCCGACATGCAGGCGCTGGTCGGCGTCGTGCTCGACCACCCCCCGCTCGGCAAGGAACGGATGGCCCGCGCCTTCGACCTGGCCAAGGGCCACCCCGACCTGCTGGTCCGGGCCTACTCCCTGATCCAACAGCACCACGAGGAGACGGCCGAGCTGGTCCGCCGCCGCCTCGGTGCCGACTGCGACGAGGCCACCACCCACCTGGTGGGCGGCCTCCTGATGAGCCTGGCGCACAGCACCTTCGTGCGCTGGGACTCCTCCGGTCAGCACGGGGAGGTGCAGGAGTATTTGCCTTCCGTCGTCAGCGACCTGGCGGGCATCCTGTCCACCCCCGTGCGGCCCCTCACCCCCCGATCCTGAACGGAAGCGTCCTGATGGCGAACACCGCCCCCGCGCCGGACAAGCCGCTGGTCGTGCTCAACCAGCGCACCGTCTGGCTGATCTTCGCCAGCCTGCTCGCGAGCATGCTGCTGTCCTCCCTCGACCAGTCCATCGTCGGCACCGCGATGCCGACCATCGTCGGCGAGCTCAACGGCGTCGAGCACCAGGGCTGGGTCATCACGATCTACATCCTGGCGATCGCGATCGTGATGCCGCTCTACGGCAAGTTCGGCGACCTGTGGGGCCGCCGCTGGCCGTTCCTCATCGCGATCAGCCTGTTCACCCTGGCCTCGGCCGGTGCCGGCTTCTCCCAGACCTTCCACGAGCTGGTGATCTGGCGCGGCATCCAGGGCCTCGGCGGCGGCGGTCTGATCATCCTGTCCCAGGCGATCATCGCCGACATCGTGCCCGCCAAGGAGCGCGGCAAGTACATGGGTCCGATGGGGGCGCTGTTCGGCGTCTCCGCGGTCGCCGGTCCGCTGCTCGGCGGCCTGTTCACCGACCACGCCGACTGGCGCTGGTGCTTCTGGATCAACATCCCGATCGGCCTGGCCGCCCTGGTCACCGCCTGGTTCACCCTGAAGCTGCCCAGCCACCGCTCGGGTCGCAGGCTGGACGTGGCCGGGATCGTGCTGCTCACCCTGGCGACCTCCGGCATCGTGCTGGTCACCAGCTGGACCTCGCTGACCGGTGAGGGCGGCTACGACTGGTCCGACGGCCGGCTGATCGGTCTGCTGCTCGGCACGATCGCCGCCGCGGTGCTCTTCGTGCTGGTCGAGCTGCGGGCCGCCGAGCCGATCCTGCCGCTGCACCTGTTCAAGAACCGCACCTTCACCCTGGCGACCCTGGTCGGCCTGGTGATCGGCATGGGCATGTTCGCCTCGCTGGCCTTCCTGCCGACCTTCCTGCAGATGTCCACCGGCTCCGGGGTCACCGAATCCGGTCTGCTCATGCTGCCGATGACGGTGGGCGTCATGCTGACCGCGATCGGCTCCGGCTTCGCGATCACCAAGACCGGCCGGTACAAGGCGTTCCCGGTGGTCGGCATGGGCATCGCCACCGCCGGACTGGCGTGGCTGACCACCATCACCGGTGACATGTCGATGGTGCTGTTCGGCGTGATGATCTTCGTCCTCGGTGCCGGACTCGGCCTGGTGATGCAGACCATCGTGCTGGCGGTGCAGAACTCGGTGGACCCGACGGAGATCGGGACCGCGACCAGCGCGAACAACTTCTTCCGGGAGATCGGCGCCGCCGTCGGCACCGCGCTGTTCTCCACCATCTTCACCACCCGGCTCACCGAGCGGCTGACCGATGTGTTCGCCGGTGCACCGGCGGGTCAGCTGGACGCCTCCGCCGGGGCCGAGTCGCTCACCCCGGCCGTGGTCGCGCAGCTGCCGGACGCCGTGCACGACGGCGTGGTCAACGCCTACACCGACGCGCTGGCCCCGGCGTTCTGGTACCTGGTGCCGCTGCTGGCGGTCGGGTTCGTGCTGACCCTGTTCCTCAAGGAGGTCAAGCTCTCCGACGTGGCGGGGATGGTGGCCCGTGGCGAGGCGGTGGCCGAGGCGCCCCGTTCCGCCCCGATCACCGACGCCGCCTCCGGCGAGGAGCGGACCGGGACCTCCGCGAGCGGCGAGCCGCAGACCGGCGCCGTCTCGGCCACCGCACGGGACGACAGGTAGCCTGCCCGCGTGAGTCAGCCAGCACCGCGGCCCGTGCGTCGCAAGAAGCCCGCCAAGCCCCAGTTCACCTCGACGATCCTGTTGCTCGAGGGTGTGCTGGTGCTGTTCGCGGCGCTGACGGCGTACGGGCTGCAGGTGCTGCCCGCCGGAGTGATCTGGACCGTCGCGGGGATCATGTTCGTGGTGTTCGTGGCGCTGTCCCGGCTGGTGACAGCGCCCGGCGGGTACATCGCCGGGTCGATCGCCCAGGTGCTGGTGCTGGCCTGCGGCCTGGTGATCCCGATGATGTACCTGCTCGGGGTGGTGTTCATCGCGCTGTGGATCTCGGCCTACCGGCTCGGCGCGCGGATCGACGCCGAGCGGGCGGCCTATGACGCCGAGCACCCGGACGAGCGTGGCCCCGAGGACGCCCGGCGCGCGCACTGACCAGCACGTAGGGTGACGCCCATGAGCGACATCCAGCGCACGTTGATCCTGGTCAAGCCGGACGGTGTCCGCCGTGGTCTGGCCGGGGAGGTGCTCCGCCGGATCGAGGCCAAGGGCTACACCCTGGCCGCCGTGGAGCTGCGGACCGCCGACGACGACCTGCTCGGACAGCACTACGCCGAGCACCAGGGCAAGCCGTTCTTCGGCCCCCTGGTCGACTTCATGAAGTCCGGCCCGGTGCTGGCGGTGGTGGCCGAGGGACACCGGGTGATCGAGGGTTTCCGCTCCCTGGCCGGGTCCACCGAGCCGACCGCCGCCGCCCCCGGCACCATCCGGGGCGACCTCGGCCGGGACTGGGGCCTGTCGGTGGTGCAGAACCTGGTGCACGGCTCGGACTCCCCGGAGTCGGCCGAGCGGGAGATCGGGCTCTGGTTCCCGGCGCTCTGAACCCCGTGCGATGACGATGGCCCGGGTCCGCACGACCCGGGCCATCGTCGCGCTCAGCCCAGCAGCTCCCGGACGTCGTCCGCGGTGAGCGTGGCCGAGAACAGGTCGCCGTCGTCGATCACCGCGCTCACCAGCTCCGCCTTGCGTGCCTGAAGCGCCAGCACCTTCTCCTCGATGGTGTCGGCGGCGATCAGCCGGTAGACCATCACGTTCTTGTCCTGACCGATCCGGTGCGTCCGGTCGACGGCCTGCTGTTCGGCGGCCGGGTTCCACCAGGGGTCGAGCAGGAAGACGTAGTCGGCCTCGGTGAGGTTCAGCCCGACTCCGCCCGCCTTCAGGCTGATCAGGAACACCGGGGCCTCGCCGGTGCGGAACTCGTCGATCACCCGCTGCCGCCCCGTGGTCGAGCCGTCCAGCGACACGAACGGGATCCCGGCGGCGGTGAGCCGCTCGGCCGCCCGGCTCAGGTACGAGGTGAACTGGCTGAACACCAGCGCCCGGTGGCCCTCGGCCCGCAGGTCCTCGAGCTGTTCCAGCAGGAGGTCGAGTTTCGCGGACGGGATGCCGGTCTGCTCCGGGTCGATCAGCGCCGGATCCAGGGCGAGCATCCGCAGCAGGGTGAGCGAGCGGTAGACGATGAACCGCTGCCGGTCCAGGTCGTCGATCAGCCCGAACAGCTTCTGGCGCTCCCGTTGCAGGTAGAGGTCGTAGAGATCGCGGTGGGCGGGGGACAGCTCCACCGTCAGCGTCTGCTCCTGCTTCTCCGGCAGCTCGGCGGCCACCACCTCCTTGGTGCGCCGCAGCAGGAACGGGCGGATCCGTCGCCGCAGTCGGGCCAGGCGCTCCTCCCGGGACCGCCCCAGGTCGACCGGCAACGACCCGGCGCTCTTGCCGGAGGTCACCCCGGTGCGCTCGCCCTCGATCGGTCGCAGGTACTGCTCGGCGAACGCCCGGGCGGAGGGGAACAGCCCCGGCGCGGTGAGGGCGAACAGGGCGTGCAGCTCGGTCAGCGAGTTCTCGATCGGGGTGCCGGTGACCGCCAGGGTGAACGGCGTGGTCAGGTCCTTGGCCGCCCGGTGCACCTGCGCGGCGTGGTTCTTCACCTGCTGCGCCTCGTCCAGGATCACCCCGGCCCAGTCGACCGCCGCATAGGACGCGGCGCCGAGCCGGAGCAGGGCGTAGCTGGTCACCACGATGTCCGCCCCGTCCCGCACCGTGGCCAGGTCCACCCCGGTGCTGGTGACCCGCCGCACCGTCAGACCCGGCGTGAACCGCGCTGCCTCGGCCACCCAGTTCGCCGTGACCGAGGTGGGGGCCACGACCAGGAACGGTGCCGCGCGGCGCACCGCCTCGTCCTGCTGCACCGCGTCCTGCTCCACCGCGTGCTGCACCAGCGCCAGGCACTGCACCGTCTTGCCCAGCCCCATGTCGTCGGCCAGGATCCCGCCCAGCCGGTGCCGCCACAGGAACGCCAGCCAGTCGAAGCCCTCCTGCTGATACGGCCGCAGCTCGGCGCGCAGCCCGGTCGGCGGGGGCGTGGGCCGGGGTGCGTCGGCCGCCGCCTCGTCCACCAGCGCGCGCCACTGCACCGCCGGGGTCGCCTGGTCGGCGAGGTCGACGAAGTCCGCCCACAGGCTGGTCTGGTGCCGGCTGATCCGCGGTCCGGTCTCCCACTCGCTCAGGTCGCGGGCCTCGGTGATCAGCTCGGTCAGAGTGGCCAGCGCCGGGTGGTCCAGCCGGAGGTAGCTGCCGTCCACCAGCAGCAGCTTCTTGCGTCCCTTGGCCAGTGCGCGGAACAGCGGCACGAACGGGATGTCCCGGCCGTCCAACGTCACCGTCACACCGAGGTCGAACCAGTCGTGCTTCTCGGTCGGCAGCGTGGTCACGGTGAGCACCGGGTCCCCGCGCAGCTCGCGGTAGTCGGGCCGGGTGCCCACCGTCTCCACCGCCACACCGGGCAGGGCGGTCAGCAGCGGCAGGGTCACCGCGACGAACTCCGCCGCCTCGACGTCCCGCAGGCTCACCGGCAGCGGGAGCGGGTCGTCGGTCCACCAGTCGTCCGGCAGCGTCCCGGCCGGGATCAGGGCGCGCGGGTCCGGTGCCGGTCCGCTGCGCGGTCCCGACCGCCAGCCCCAGTGCAGCTCCACCGTGTGGCGCGGGGCGAACCGCACCTGGAGGACCAGGGTCGGCGGCGCGGGCGGCGGGATCACCACCGACCCGTCGGCCGAGGCGAGTTCCAGGTCGCCGGTCAGCAGCTCGTCCAGCTGGTCGGGGGGCACCAGCACGCCGTCCCCGAGCGCTTCCGCCACGCTGCGCCGACCGTTGGCGCCCAGCAGCGCCAGTCGTTGCGCGTCCAGGTCCGCCGGGGCGAGGACGATCTGCCGCGGCTGCGCCGGGTCGACGACGTACACCCCGTGGTCGCCGATCGGATGGGCGTGCGACGGGTCGACCGGCGCGCCGTCCACCGTCAGCCGGGCGGCCACCCGGATGCCCGCCGCGGTGTGGGTGGCGTCCAGGGTCAGGTCCGCGCGCCGCCCCCGCGTGATCGCCGCACCGCTGCCCGAGCCGACGAAGGCGATGCCCAGACGCTCGGCCTGGTCCAGCAGTTCCCAGAGCACCGGGTTGGCGAACTCGTCCAGGAACACCCAGTCCGGGTCGGTGCCCGGCGCGGCGGGCCCGGCGGCGCGGTGCAGGGCGCCCAGCTCGCAGAACCAGCGGTGCTGTGCCGGGTCCAGCCCGAGGCGGGTGCGCTGGTGCGGGATGTTCGCCCAGGTGACGCTGCCCCGGGCCCAGCCGCGAGCCGTCCGCAGCACCGGCCGCACGGCCAGGCGGTACTCGCCGTTGCCCGGCGGGTCGTCCCGGCGCACCCGCCCGCCGACGGTGCGTGAGGTCGGACCGTTCCAGCGTTCCCGGGTCCGGGGGGTCAGCTCGCGCAGCTCGAACTGCAGGCCGGTGTCGGTGGTCGGCCCGGCGGCGGCGGGCTGATCGGCGGCGACCGAGGCTGCCAGGCTGGCGAGCACCTCCTGCCAACGCTCCGGGGACGGGGTGGGCGACACGGCCGCGATCCTGTCACGGCGGGCCGACACGGGGCGCGCACTAGGCTGCCGGGCGTGCACCTGAAGACGCTCACCCTGCGCGGGTTCAAGTCGTTCGCCTCGGCGACGACCCTGAACCTGGAGCCGGGCGTGACCTGCGTCGTCGGTCCGAACGGCTCCGGCAAGTCGAATGTGGTCGACGCCCTCGCCTGGGTGATGGGGGAGCAGGGCGCGAAGTCGCTGCGCGGCGGCAAGATGGAGGATGTCATCTTCGCCGGGACCTCCGGGCGGCCGCCGCTGGGTCGGGCCGAGGTGTCTCTCACCATCGACAACTCCGACGGTGCGCTGCCGATCGAGTACACCGAGGTCACGATCTCCCGGACGCTGTTCCGCAGCGGCGGCTCGGAGTACGCGATCAACGGCCGGGCGGCGCGGTTGCTGGACATCCAGGAGCTGCTCTCCGACTCCGGCCTGGGCCGGGAGATGCACGTCATCGTCGGGCAGGGGCAGCTGGACGCGGTGCTGCGCGCCACCCCGGAGGAACGACGCGGCTTCATCGAGGAGGCGGCCGGCGTCCTCAAGCATCGCAAGCGCAAGGAGAAGGCGCTCCGCAAGCTCGATGCGATGCAGGCGAATCTCACCCGGCTCACCGACCTGACCGGGGAGCTGCGTCGTCAGCTCGGCCCGCTGGGCCGCCAGGCCGAGGTGGCCCGCAAGGCACAGCAGGTCCAGGCCGACGTCCGCGACGCCCGCGCCCGGCTGCTCGCCGACGACCTGGCGCAGCTGACGGCCACCCTGGAACAGGACATCGCCGACGAGACCGCGCTGCTGGCCCGCAAGGCGAGCGCGGAGCAGGCGCTCAACGCCGCCCGGGACCGGCTGACCACCTTGGAACGCGAGGCGGCCGAGGCGGCACCGGCGCTGGGTGAGGCGGCGGATCTCTGGTACCGGCTGTCCGCCCTGCGCGAGCGGCTGCGCGGGACCGCCTCCCTGGCCACCGACCGGGCGCGGTTGCTCGGCAGCGCCGCTCCGGAGCGGACCGACGGGCGCGATCCGGAGGAACTGGAACGGCAGGCCGAACGCGCCCGGGCGGCGGAGGCCGAGCTGGCGCAGGAGGTCGCGGCCGCCCAGGAGGCGCTGGACCGGGCCCAGGCCGCCCGCCAGCAGGTCGAGCAGGAGGCGCAGGAGGCCGAGCGCGCGCTGGCGACGGTGCTGCGCGGGGCCGCCGACCGCCGGGAGGGCCTGGCCCGGCTCGCCGGTCAGGTCGCCGCCCGCCGCAGCCGCCTGGAGGCCACCGAGTCCGAGCTGGAACGCCTGCACCAGACCCTCGCCGAGGCCGAGCAGCGCGGTCACGCCGCCACGGTGGAGTTCACCGCGCTGGAGACCCAGGTCGCCGGGGTCGAGGAGGGCGAGGAGGGGTTGGACGCCGAGCACGAGGCAGCCGCCGACGCCCTGGAGCACGCCACCGCCCGGGTCCGGGAGCTCACCGAGCAGCTGGCCGCCGCCGAGCAGGAACGCACCGCCCTGGCGTCCCGGATCGAGACGCTGGAACTCAGCCTGACCCGCAAGGACGGGGCGGGCGCGCTGCTCGCCGCCGAGGACCTCACCGGGGTGATCGGGTCGCTGGCGGCCCTGATCGCCGTCGCACCCGAGGACGAGGAGGCGGTGGTCGCGGCCCTCGGTGCCTCGGCGGATGCGGTGGCCGTGCAGTCGGTGGGTGCCGCGGTGGACGCGATCCGCTACCTCCGCGAGCAGGACGCCGGTCGGGCCGGGCTGGTGGTCGCCGACGCCGGGACCGCCACCGAGGTCGACCAGGGGACCGCGCCGCAGCGGTCGCGGTGGGCGCTGGACCTGGTGCAGTGCCCGGCCCAGATCCGCCCGGCCGTCACCCGGCTGCTCACCGGGGTGGCGGTGGTCGACGACCTGGCGACCGCCCATGCCGTGCTCGCCGACCGGCCCGAGCTGGTGGTCGTCACCCGCACCGGCGACGCCCTGGCGACCCATCGGGCGCACGGTGGATCGGCGGCCGCCCCGAGCGCCCTGCACTGGCAGGCGGCCCTGGACGAGGCGCGCACCGGCGCCGAGCGCGCGTCCGCCACCGCCGAACAGGCCCGGTTCGCCCTGGTCGGTGCCCGCGAGGCCGAGGCCGCCGCCCGCGAGGTCTACGAGGGCACCCTGGACCGGCTGAACGAGTCCGACGCCGCCCTGGCCGCCGTCGCCGAACAGCTCGGCCAGCTCGGGGCCACCGCCCGCGCCGCCGCCGCCGAGGCCGACCGGGTGCGTGCCACCCTGGCCACCGCCGAGCAGACCCTGGCGCAGGGCCAGGCCGAACTCGCCGACCTCACCGCCCGCCTGGCAGCCGCCGAGGCGGAACCGGCCGACACCGAGGCGGCGATCGAGCAGCGCACCGCCGACCGTGACGCCCTGGCCATCCGCGCCACCGCCGCCCGCGCGGCCGAGACCGAGGCCCGGCTCACCCTGCGCACCAGCGAGGAGCGCGCGCGGGCGCTCTCCGGCCGCGCCGAGTCCCTGGACCGAGCCGCCAGGGCCGAGCGCGAGGCCCGTGATCGCGCCGCCCGCCGTGAGCAGCAGCGCGCCCGGCAGTCCGCCACCGCCACCGCCGTCGCCCGCGGTGCCGCGCAGGCGCTCGCGGTGATCGACCACGCGGTGCAGCAGGCGGCGGACGCACGGGAGGCCGCCGAGGCGGCCCGCGCCGAACGCGAGACCCAACTGTCGGCGGTGCGCACCGAGCTGGACCAGCGGCAGACCGACCTGGCCCGGCTCACCGACGCCGCGCACCGGGACGAGATGGCCCGCGCCGAACAACGCCTGCGGATCGAGGCGCTGCAGAACCGCGCCATCGAGGAGCTCGGCATCGACCCCACCGTCCTGGTGGACGAGTACGGTCCGCACCAGCCGGTGCCGGCGCTGGCCGAGGACGGCACCGTGGTCGAGGGCGAGACGGTCGCCTTCGTGCGCGAGCAGCAGGAGAAGCGGCTGGCCGCCGCCGAACGTGCGCTGGCCCGGCTGGGCAAGGTCAACCCGCTCGCGCTGGAGGAGTTCGCGGCGCTGGAGGAGCGGCACACCTTCCTGGTCGAGCAGCTCGGCGACCTGAAGAAGTCCCGCGCGGACCTGTTGCAGATCGTGCAGGACATCGACGACCGGGTGGAGCAGGTGTTCACCGAGGCGTACCGGGACACCGCCGCCCAGTTCGACCGGGTGTTCCCCCGGCTGTTCCCCGGCGGCGAGGGCCGACTGGTGCTCACCGACCCGTCCGACATGCTCACCACCGGCATCGAGGTCGAGGCGCGGCCCGCGGGCAAGAAGGTCAAGCGGCTGTCCCTGCTGTCCGGCGGTGAGCGCTCGCTGACCGCGGTGGCGCTGCTGGTGTCGATCTTCAAGGCGCGGCCGAGCCCGTTCTACGTGATGGACGAGGTCGAGGCGGCCCTGGACGACGTGAACCTGGGTCGCCTGCTGGAGATCTTCCGCGAGCTGCAGGAGGACTCGCAGCTGATCGTGGTCACCCACCAGAAGCGCACGATGGAGATCGCCGACGCCCTGTACGGGGTCACCATGCGCGGCGACGGGGTGACCACCGTCATCAGCCAACGGCTGGCCGCCGAGACCGCCTGAATCGCCCGAACTGTGAAGATCTGGTGCCAGTTGCCCGGATCGCGGTGATCGTGCCGAGTCGCCCGGACGTCGCGTCGGAGAATGAGCCCATGGGCGTGTTGGTGGCGGGGATCGGTCTGGCGTTGGTGGCGGCTGTCGCGGTGATCGTGCTGGCGAGCCGGGGGAGTGACGAGGGGACCAGCTGGCGCACCTTCGTCGACGACTTCAAGGCGGGCTGGCGTGACCGCAAGCGCCGCGAGCCCGAGTCCGAGCCGGTCGACGTCCCGTTCGACGAGCTGTTCGCCACCGAGTCCCGCCCCGGCGACGACTACCTGCACCTGGACGAGTTCGCCGAGATCATCGAGCGCACCGGCGACCGCGCCGGTCAGCTCTGGCACCGCGACGGCACCGGTCGCCTGCCCAGCCAGGACCGCGGCCCGTGGACCCTGCACCCCCGCGCGCACCGCGGCATCGTCCCCACCCCGCCGACCCCAGACGCCGCCGGTGCGCCGCACTCGTCGGCCCCGGCCGGCGCCCCGACTCCCCGGCGGACCAGCATCTCCTCGCAGCACTGATCCGCCCCGCCTGACAGACTGGCCCCGTGGACCACTCCGACCTGCTCAATCTGCTCTACGTCGCCGTCCCCGCCCTGGTGGTGATCGCCGGTGGCGGCACGCTGATCGCCCGCCGTCGCCGCGGTGACGACACCACCGTCGACCGCGAGGCACCCGCCACGCCGGCCGACGTCGAGGTGCCGGACGCCCCGGTCGCCGACGACGTGGTGGTCGAGACCCCGCCGGTTCCCACCGTCGAGACCCCGGCACCCGCGGCCGGACGGCTCGCCCGGCTGCGCGACCGCCTGGCCCGCTCCGGGTCGCCGCTGGGTGCCCGGATGCTGCAGGTGCTCTCCCGCGACCACCTGACCGAGGACGACTGGGACGAGCTGGAGGAGACCCTGCTGCTCGCCGACGTCGGCGCGGGTCCGTCCGCCGAGCTGGTCGACGCGCTGCGCACCCAGGCCCGGGTACAGGGCCTCAAGGACCCGGCGCAGGTCCGCGATCTGCTCCGCGAGCAGCTGCTGGCGCTGGTCGACCCGTCGCTGGACCGGTCCCTGGCCACCACCCCCGGCCAGGCCGAGGACGGCAGCCGCACCCCCGCCGTCGTGATGGTGGTCGGGGTCAACGGCACCGGTAAGACCACCACGGTCGGCAAGCTCGCCCGGGTGCTGGTCGCCGAGGAGTCCACCGTGCTGCTGGGCGCCGCCGACACCTTCCGGGCCGCGGCTGCCGACCAGCTGGAGACCTGGGGCTCCCGGGTCGGCATCCGCACCGTGCGCTCGGACAAGGACGGCGCCGACCCGGCGTCGGTGGCCTTCGAGGCCGTGGCCGCGGGCATCGACGAGGGGGTCGACGTGGTGCTGGTCGACACCGCCGGGCGGCTGCAGAACAAGGCCGGGCTGATGGACGAGCTGGGCAAGATCACCCGCGTCATCACCCGCCGTGCCCCGCTGTCCGAGGTGCTGCTGGTGCTGGACGCGACCACCGGTCAGAACGGCCTGAACCAGGCCCGGGTGTTCGCGGAGGTGGCCGGGGTCACCGGCATCGTGCTCACCAAGCTGGACGGCACCGCCAAGGGCGGCATCGTGGTCGCGGTGCAGCGCGAGCTCGGCGTGCCGGTGAAGCTGGTGGGTCTGGGCGAGGGGCCGGACGACCTCGCGCCCTTCGACGCCGAGGAGTTCGTGGACGGCATTCTGGGCTGAACCGCCCGCCGCAACCGAACGTTTACACCCGGAGCCGCTCCGTCACATCGGTGTAACACGACCGGCCCGAAGTGGAAATCCTCCCCCTCCACGCTGGTCCCCGACCGGCCGACCGGCTGGCGAGGGGAGAGGCGTTCCACATGGACCTGGACACCGGAGCGACAGCCTGGATGCTGATGTCAGCATCGCTGGTGCTGCTCATGACGCCTGGACTGGCGTTCTTCTACGGGGGCATGGTGCGCGGCAAGTCCGTGCTCAACATGATGATGATGTCCTTCATCGCCATTGGCGCGGTGGTGGTCGTCTACGTGCTGTACGGCTGGTCGATGTCGTACGGCTCGGACGTGGGGGGATTCTTCGGCAACCCGTTCGACCAGTTCGGGCTGAGCGGCACGATCTGGAACGACGACGGCAGCTACGCCATCGACGGGTTCGGCGTGCCGGTGATCGTCGGGGTGGCCTTCCAGGTGACCTTCGCGATCATCACTGTGGCGCTGATCTCCGGTGCGATCGCCGACCGCGTGAAGTTCGGGACCTGGGTGGTCTTCGCCGTCCTGTGGGTCACGGTCAGCTACTTCCCGCTGGCGCACATGGTCTGGGGCGGCGGTCAGCTGTCCGGTGCCGAGAACGGCATCGCCGCGAAGATCTTCGGGGTCACCGACGGCGCGGCCACCGTGGCACCGATCGACTTCGCCGGCGGCACCGTGGTGCACATCAACGCCGGTATCGCCGGTCTGGTGCTGGCCCTGATCATCGGCAAGCGCAAGGGCTTCGGCCGTGAGCCGATGCGCCCGCACAACCTGCCGTTCGTGATGCTCGGCGCCGCGCTGCTGTGGTTCGGCTGGTTCGGCTTCAACGCCGGATCCGCGTTCACCGCCGACGGCAACGCCGGTCTGGCCTGGGTGAACACCACCGCCGCCACCGCCGCCGCGATGATCGGCTGGCTGATCACGGAGAAGATCCGCGACGGCCACGCCACCAGCCTGGGTGCCGCCTCCGGTGTGGTCGCCGGTCTGGTCGCCATCACCCCGGCCGCCGGGGCACTGCGCCCGGTCACCTCGATCATCCTCGGTGTGGTCGCCGGTGCGCTCTGCGCCCTGGCCGTCGGCCTGAAGTACAAGTTCGGTTACGACGACTCGCTCGACGTGGTGGGTGTCCACCTGGTCGGCGGTTTGGTCGGCACCATCGGCATCGGCTTCCTGGCCGCCGACGGTGGGCTGTTCCTCGGTGACGGCGTCAAGCTCCTGGTGGTCCAGTTCGTCATCGCGCTGGTCGCCCTGATCTTCTCCGGCCTGGTCACCCTGGTGATCGGCTACATCCTGAAGGTCACCCTGGGGTGGCGGGTGAGCGAAGAGGCCGAGGTCGGCGGGATCGACCTGGCTGTGCACGGTGAGACCGCGTACGAGACGCTGGGTGGAGCCCGCGTGGTGACGGAGGTGAAGTGATGACCAAGCTCGTGTCGGCTGTCATCCAGCCGCATCGGTTGGACGACGTGAAGTCAGCCCTGGAAGCAGCCGGTGTGCGCGGCCTGACCGTGAGCGAGGCGAGCGGCTACGGCCGTCAGCGCGGTCACACCGAGGTCTACCGCGGCGCCGAGTACACCGTGGACCTGGTGCCCAAGGTCAAGATCGACGTCCTGGTCCGGGACGAGGACTCGGCCGAGGTGGTCGAGGTCCTGATCAAGGCGGCCCAGACCGGCAAGATCGGTGACGGCAAGGTGTGGGTGGTCCCGGTCGAGGACGTGGCCCGGGTCCGTACCGGCGAGCACGGACCGGATGCCCTGTGACGGACGTCCGATGACGACCGGCGAGGCCCCGCACCCCCCGACGGTGGGGGTGCGGGGCCTCTCCGCTGCCCGGTTCGCGTTGGCCGGTCGGATCACCGAGGGGGCCGCCCGACGCCGCGCCATGTCGGATCTGGTGCTCGGAGCGCTGACCGACCTCTGGGCGGAGGCGACGGGTGGCGACCAGACGCCCGGGATCGGTCTCGGGGTGGTCGGCTCGGTCGGCCGGGGCGACGCCAGCCCCGCCTCCGACCTGGACCTGCTGCTGGTGCACGACGGGCGCGGCCACTCCGCCGCCGAGCTGTCGGCCCTGGCGGACAAGCTCTGGTACCCGATCTGGGACGCCGGACTGGACCTGGACCACTCGGTGCGCTCGCTCGCTCAGTGCCGCCAGGTTGCCAGCCGGGACCTGCCCGCCGCGGTCGGGCTGCTCGACCTGCAACCGGTGGCCGGTGACCCCGGGATCATCCACCGGGCCCGCTCCGCGCTGCTCGCCGACTGGCGCTCGGCGGCCCGGCGCCGACTGCCGGAGCTGCTGTCCTCCACCCGGCAGCGCGCCGACCGCTTCGGCGAGCTGGCCTATCTGATCGAACCCGATCTGAAGGAGGCCCGCGGTGGCATCCGGGACGCCGTGGTGCTGTCCGCGCTCGCCGCCACCTGGCTCACCGACCGGCCGCACGGAGCGGTGGACGCCGCCCACGCGCACCTGCTGGACGTCCGGGACGCGGTGCAGACCGTCACCGGTCGGCACACCAACCGGCTGCTGTCCGCCGACCAGGACGAGGTGGCCGAGCTGCTCGGAGTGGGGGACCGGGACGACCTGCTCGCCGGTCTGGCCGAGGCCGGACGGGTGATCTCCTACGCGCTGGACTCCACCGCCCGCAATGCCCGGCAGGCGTTGCACCGCCCCGCCCGCACACCGGTGCTGGTCCGGGGTCGACGGGGTGCGCCCCGCCTGCGCACGGTGGCCGAGGGGCTGGTGGAGCACGACGGCGAACTGGTGCTGGCGGCCGACGCCCAGCCGGAGCACGATCCGGTGCTCGCCCTGCGGGCAGCCGCCACCGCCGCGCGCACCGGGCTGACGCTGTCGCCGATCAGCGTGACCAGCCTGACCCGCACCCCGCCGCTGCCCGAGCCGTGGCCGAAGGCCGCCCGGACCCTGCTGGTGCAGTTGCTCGCCACCGGACCGGCGCAGGTGCCGGTCTGGGAGGCGCTGGACCTGGCCGGGGTGGTGACCACCTGGATCCCGGAGTGGGCGGGCATCCGCAACCGTCCGCAGCGCTCGCCGATCCATCGGCACACCGTCGACCGGCACTGCGTGGAGTGCGCCGCCACCGCCGCCGGGCTGCGCAAGGGGGTGGAGCGGGCCGATGTCCTGCTGGTCACCGCGCTGCTGCACGACATCGGCAAGCGGGCCGGTGGTGGCGACCACTCGGTGACCGGGGCCCGGCTGGCCGGACCGATCGCCGCCCGGATGGGTTTCGGCCCCGCCGACGCCGCCGACATCGCGCTGCTGGTCCGCGAGCACCTGACCCTGTCCGAGCTGGCGACCACCGCCGACCCGGAGGACCCGGGCACCGTGGACCGGTTGCTCGGGGCGGTCGATCACCGGCTGGATCTGCTGCATCTGCTGCGCGCGCTGACCGAGGCGGATGCCGGGTCGGCGGGCCCCACGGCGTGGACGGCGTGGCGGGCGCGGCTGGTCGACGATCTGGTGGGCCGTGCTGCGGGTACGCTGGGGCGTCCCTGATTCTCGAGAGCTAGAGGACCGCGCGGTGTTCGCCAGTCTGTCCGATCGTCTGACGTCGACCTTCAAGAACCTGCGCACGAAGGGCCGGTTGTCCGAGGCGGACATCGACGCCACCGTGCGCGAGATCCGTCGTGCCCTGCTGGACGCGGATGTCGCCGTCCCGGTGGTGCGCGCCTTCACCGGTGCCGTGCGGGAGCGCGCGCTGTCCGCCGAGGTCTCCGGCGCGCTCAACCCGGCCCAGCAGGTCGTCAAGATCGTCAACGACGAGCTGGTCGCGATCCTCGGCGGCGACAACCGTCCGCTGCACCTGGCCAAGAACCCGCCGACGGTGATCCTGCTCGCCGGTCTGCAGGGTGCCGGTAAGACCACGCTCGCCGGGAAGCTGGCCCTGCACCTCAAGGGCCAGGGCCACACCCCGCTGCTGGTCGCCGCCGACCTGCAGCGCCCGAACGCGGTGACCCAGCTCCAGGTGGTGGCCGAGCGTGCCGGCGTGCCGGTGTTCGCCCCGCACCCGGGCAACCAGGGCGCCGAGGACGACATCGTGGTCGGTGCGGACCCGGTCGCGGTCGCCCGCGAGGGTCTGGCCGCCGCCACCGCCCGGCAGCACGACGTCCTGATCGTGGACACCGCCGGTCGTCTGGGTGTGGACCAGCTGCTCATGCAGCAGGCGGCCGACATCCGCGACGCGGTGAACCCGGACGAGATCCTGTTCGTGATCGACGCGATGATCGGTCAGGACGCGGTCGCCACCGCCCAGGCGTTCCAGGACGGGGTCGGCTTCACCGGTGTCGTGCTGTCCAAGCTGGACGGCGACGCCCGTGGTGGTGCCGCGCTGTCGGTCGCCTCGGTCACCGGCCGCCCGATCCTGTTCGCCTCCACCGGTGAGAAGCTCACCGACTTCGAGGTCTTCCACCCGGACCGGATGGCCTCCCGCATCCTCGACATGGGTGACGTGCTCACCCTGATCGAGCAGGTGGAGAAGGCCTTCGACGCCGAGCAGGCCGAGGAGATGGCCGGCAAGCTCGCCTCGGGCGAGGGCTTCACGCTGCAGGACTTCCTGCAGCAGATGCAGCAGCTCAAGAACATGGGCTCGATGAAGAAGATGCTCGGCATGCTCCCCGGCATGGGGCAGATGCGCGAGGCCATCGACAACTTCGACGAGCGCGAGGTCGACCGGGTCGAGGCGATCATCCGCTCGATGACCCCGGCGGAGCGGGTCAACCCCAAGATCATCAACGGCTCGCGCCGCGCCCGGATCGCCAAGGGTTCGGGGGTCCAGGTCTCCGAGGTCAACGGGATGCTGGAGCGCTTCGAGGCAGCGCAGAAGATGATGAAGCAGATGTCCCGGGGCGGCGGGATGCCGATGCCGGGCATGGGCATGCTGCCGGGCTCGGGCAAGAAGGCGCGGGGCAAGGCTCAGGCCCCCCGCAAGGCCAAGGGCAAGTCGGGCAACCCGGCCAAGCGCGCCCAGCAGGAGAAGGCAGCTGCCGACCGCGCCGCCGGGGTCGCCCCCGCCGCACCGCAGGGCTCCGCCTTCGGGATGGGTGCCCCGCAGCAGCAGCAGCCGACCGACCCGAGCTCGATCGAGATCCCCGAGGGTCTGGACAGGTTCTTCGGCGGTCGCTGATGGCGCTGCACCTGCGGGGTCCCGTGGTCGTCGACGACGATCGTGTGGCCCCGCAGGCGTGGGTGGTGGGTGATCGGATCACCTTCGAGCGCCCCGCGGAGGTCACCGGGTCGTTGACCGGCTGGGTGCTGCCCGGACTGGTCGACGTGCACTGCCACATCGGCCTGGGCGCCGGCGGGGCGGTCGACCGCGCCACCGCGCAGGCGCAGGCGGTGGCCGACCGGGACGCCGGGGTGCTGCTGATCCGCGACGCCGGGTCGCCCGCCGACACCCGCTGGGTCGACGGGCGGCACGATCTGCCCCGGCTGATCCGCGCGGGCCACCACCTGGCCCGGCCCAAGCGGTATCTGCGGCACTACGCCCGCGAGCTCGCCGACGTCGCCGAGCTGCCGGCGGCCGTCGCGCAGGAGGCAGCCCGGGGCGACGGTTGGGTGAAGCTGGTCGCCGACTGGATCGACCGCGACCTCGGCCCCGACGGCGATCTGCGTCCGCTGTGGCCGGACGACGTGCTGGCCGAGGCGGTCGGTGCCGCCCACGACGCCGGGGCGCGGGTCACGGCGCACACCTTCGCCACCGAGGCGCTGGACGGGCTGCTGGACGCCGGGATCGACTGCCTGGAACACGCGAGCGGTGCCGACCCGCGCCAGATCGACCGGATCGCCGCCGCCGGGGTGTCGGTCACCGCGACCCTGTTGCAGGTGGCGCAGTTCGCGGCGATCGCCGACCGGGCCGACCGCTACCCGGTGTACGCCGAGCGGATGCGGCGGATGCACGCCCGGCGGTACCAGCATGTCCGGGACCTGGCCGACGCCGGTGTCCAGCTGCTGATCGGCACGGACGCGGGCGGCACGATCGCCCACGGCCGGATCGCCGACGAGGCCGCCGAGCTGCTGACCGCCGGCATCCCGGATCACGAGGTCGTGGCCGCCGCGAGCTGGCGCACCCGGCGTTGGTTGGGGGTCCCCGGGCTGACCGAGGGGGAGTCCGCCGACCTGGTGGTCTACGACACCGATCCGCGGCGCGATGCCCGGGTGCTCACCGCGCCGCGGGCGGTGCTGCTGCGCGGTCGACGGGTGCGCTGACCGGGGGTTGGGAGCAGGCGCCCGCGTCTGGCACAATGGCCTGCTGTACTCGGCGCGCGCGGCCCCTCTACCCGCTCGATGCTGTGACACACAGGTCGGACCTCCCACCGTATGCCCCACGTACGGCTCGGTCCGCACCGCCCCACATCAACAGGAGAGACCACCTCGTGGCCACCAAGATTCGCCTCAAGCGCCTCGGCAAGATCCGTGCGCCGTACTACCGCATCGTCGTCGCGGACTCCCGCACCAAGCGCGACGGTCGCGCGATCGAGGAGATCGGCAAGTACCACCCCACCGAGGAGCCCTCGCTGATCGAGATCAGCTCCGAGCGTGCGCAGTACTGGCTCGGCGTCGGCGCGCAGCCGACCGAGCAGGTGCTGGCTCTGCTCAAGGTCACCGGTGACTGGCAGAAGTTCAAGGGCCTCCCGGGCGCCGAGGGCACCCTGCGGGTCAAGGGCGAGGCCGCCGACGTCCAGGCGACCATCGCCGCTGTCGCCGCCGACGCCGAGAAGGCCAAGGCCAAGGCCGCCGAGAAGAAGGCTGCCGCCCCGGCCGAGGAGTCCGCCGAGACCGAGGCGGCTCCGGCAGAGTCGTCCGTGGACGAGCAGGCCTGATGCTCGCCGACGCGCTCGAGCACCTGGTCCGCGGGATCGTCGACCACCCGGACGACGTGCGGGTGGATGCCCGTGCGCTGCGCCGCGGCGACCTGCTCGAGGTCCGGGTGCATCCCGAGGACCTCGGCCGGGTGATCGGACGCGGCGGCCGCACGGCCCGCGCCCTGCGCACCGTGGTCGGCGCGCTGTCCACCGACGGCCCGGTCCGGGTCGACGTGGTGGACGTCGCACGACGCTGAGCGCAACGCAGTGACAGGCCCGGCCCCCACCCGTGGGGGCCGGGCCTGTGCCATGTCGAGAACGAGGAGCACCCCATGCAGTTGACCGTCGCCCGGATCGGTCGCGCCCACGGGCTGCGCGGCGAGGTCGCCCTCGATGTGCGCACCGACGACCCGGAGAGCCGCCTGTTCGTCGGCGCCGAGCTGCCCACCGACCCCGCCGACCGCGGGCCGCTGACGATCACGAAGGTGCGCACCCAGCAGGACCGGTGGTTCGTGCAGTTCGCCGAAGTGGCCGACCGCACGGCGGCCGAGGAGCTGCGTGGGGTGTCGCTGGTGGTCGAGGCGGCCGAGGGCGAGGAGGACGACGCCTGGTACCCGCACGAGCTGGCGGGTCTGCGCGCCGAGCACGTCGACGGGCGGGTGCTGGGCGAGATCACCGGTCTGGAGCACCTGCCGGCCCAGGACGTGCTGGTGCTGCGCGAGACCGACGGCAGCCGCACCCTGGTGCCGTTCGTCCGGGCGATCGTGCCGGTGGTGGACGTCCCGGGCGGTCGCGTGCTGATCGACCCGCCCGGCGGCCTGCTCGCCTCCGACGCGGAGAACCTGGTCGTCAGCGAGGAGACCGAGGGCGCATGAGGATCGACGTCGTCACGATCTTCCCCGACTACCTGGCGCCGCTGAGCCTGTCGCTGGTTGGCAAGGCGCGCACCACCGGGATCCTCGACCTGCGGGTGCACGACCTGCGCGACTGGACGACCGACCGGCACCGCACCGTGGACGACACCCCCTTCGGTGGGGGCGCGGGCATGGTGATGCGGCCGGACATCTGGGGTGCGGTGCTGGACGAACTGCTGGACGAGGGCGCCCACCTGCTGCTGCCCACCCCCTCCGGTGCCCCGCTGACCCAGCGGCAGGCCGAGTCGTTGGCCGGCGAGGACGAGCACCTGGTGATCGCCTGTGGTCGCTACGAGGGCATCGACGCCCGGGTGGCCGAGCACTACGCGGCGCGCGGGGTCCGGGTCAGCGAGTACTCCCTCGGCGACTACGTGCTCAACGGCGGCGAGGTGGCCGCCCTGGTGCTGGTCGAGGCGGTGGTCCGGCTGCTGCCCGGCGTGGTGGGCAATCCGCACTCGCTGGTCGAGGAGTCGCACGGCGCCGCCGGTCTGCTGGAGTACCCGGTCTACACCAAGCCGCCGGTGTGGCAGGACGCCGAGGTGCCGGAGGTGCTGCTGTCCGGTCATCACGGCAAGGTCGAGCGCTGGCGGCGCGACCAGGCGTTGGCCCGCACCGCGGCGCGGCGCCCGGACCTGCTGCGGCGCCTGGACCCCGGTGCGCTGGACAAGAAGGACCGGGTGACCCTGGCCGAGCTGGGCTGGACCATCGGCGCCGACGGGCCGTTTCCGCAGTCCGACGAGGGTGTGGCAGACTAGTGCGCTGGTGCGCGTAGGTCGCGTCTCTGCCACAGGGGAGACGAGCACGGCCGCGCTGCTTCACGGCAGGGCCGCGCGCCGCAACGATGCCCACTTCCGGCGCTCCATGTGCCGACGATGACGCACGTGACCTGTGGCACGGCGGGAAAGTGAAACGAGATGTCCCACCTGCTCGACAGTGTCGACGCGGCCTCGCTGCGCACCGACATCCCGGAGTTCCGCGCCGGTGACACCCTCAAGGTGAACGTGAAGGTCGTCGAGGGCAACCGCTCCCGCGTCCAGCTGTTCCAGGGTGTCGTCATCGCCCGTCAGGGTGACGGCGTGCGCGAGACCTTCACCGTGCGCAAGGTGTCCTTCGGCGTCGGCGTGGAGCGGACCTTCCCGGTGCACTCCCCGTCGATCGAGTCGATCGAGGTCGCCACCCGCGGTGACGTGCGTCGCGCGAAGCTGTACTACCTGCGCAACCTGCGCGGCAAGAAGGCGAAGATCAAGGAGAAGCGCGACACCCCCAAGAAGGGCTGAGACGCTCACTCCCGCACGTCGACGGAGGCGGTCACCGGATCCCGGTGGCCGCCTCCGTCGTGTCGAGGGGGGAGTTCTGTGTGAGTCGCCGAAATCGGGCAGCACGGCTGGGTATGCCAGGTATCGGCGTGGCAGAGTGTCCGCGTGACACCCCAGCACGCTCGCGCCCAGAACCGATCTGACGCGCCGGCCTCCCGCCCTCCGCGCAACCCGGTCCTCGGCTTCCTGCGCGAGGTCGCGATCATCCTGGTCAGCGCGATCGTGCTCTCCCTGCTGGTCAAGACCTTCCTGGCCCAGGCGTTCTTCATCCCGAGCGCGTCCATGCACGACACCCTGATCGAGGGCGACCGGGTGCTGGTCAGCAAGCTGGTGCCCGGGCCGCTGGACGTGCACCGGGGCGACATCGTGGTCTTCGCCGATCCGGGCGGCTGGTTGCAGCCGGAGGAGCAGGTCGAGACCAACTGGTTCCAGGACGCGCTGATCACCATCGGCCTGATGCCCCAGCAGTCGGAGGACCACCTGATCAAGCGGGTGATCGGCCTGCCCGGCGACCACGTGACCGCCGCGGGCGACGGATCGCCGGTGGAGGTGAACGGTGTCGCGATCGACGAGTCGTCGTACCTGGCACCCGGCGCCAGTCCGAGCGAGATCGCCTTCGACATCACGGTGCCGGAGAACTCGCTGTGGGTGATGGGCGACAACCGTCAGCACTCCGCCGACTCCCGCTGGCACATGGGCGACCCCGGCGGCGGCGCGATCCCGATGGACAACGTGGTCGGCACCGCCTTCATCAAGCTGTGGCCGCTGGACCGCATCGGCCTGCTGCGCAACCCCGGCACCGTCTTCGCGGACGTGCCCGACCCGTCATGACCGAGACGCTGCTGCGGGCCGGTGCGGTCGCGCCTTCTCGGGTCGCGCGACCCGACCGTGCCGCCCGCCCCGCCCGGACTGCCGCCCCGTCGCTGCGGGTCGAGCGCCAGCTGCTGCGGGACGGCGCGACCGCGCTCGCCTGCCTGGACGAGGTGGGCCGCGGGGCGCTGTGCGGCCCGGTGACCATCGGCGTCGTCGTCGTGACCGCCGACTCCAAGCCCGCGCCGCTGGGCGTGCGGGACTCCAAGCTGCTCACCCCGAAGGCCCGGCTGGCCCTGGTGCCCCGCATCCAGCGCTGGGCGGCGGCGTGGGGGGTCGGCCACGCGAGCCCGGCCGAGATCGACGAGTACGGCATCATCGCCGCCCTGCGGTTGGCCGGTCAGCGCGCCCTGGACGGGTTGACCGTGACGCCGGACGCCGCGCTGCTGGACGGGAATCACGACTACCTGTCGCCACCCGCCCAGGGCACCCTCTTCGACGACGGGCCGGTGCTGCCCGACCCGGTGTGCCCGGTGCCGCCGGTCACCACGATGATCAAGGCCGACATGAAGTGCGCCGCGGTCGCCGCCGCCAGCGTCCTGGCCAAGACCACCCGGGACGCGCTGCTGCTGGACCTCGCCGCCGAGTTCCCGGAGTACGGCTGGCAGGAGAACAAGGGCTACGCCAGCGCCGACCACGTGGACGCCCTGCGCCGCCTCGGGCCCACGGTGCACCACCGCCGGTCCTGGCGACTGCCCGGCGTGGAGCAGCCGACCGCGCTCTGAGTGCTCATCCGGTCGCCGGATGCGCGATGATGGTCCGCGTGAGTGCCGAGGATCTGGAGAACTACGAGACCGAGATGGAACTCGCGCTCTATCGCGAGTACCGGGACGCGGTCGGGCTGTTCTCGTACGTGGTGGAGACCGAGCGTCGCTTCTACCTGGCGAACCACGTCGACCTGCAGGTGCGATCGGCCGCGGGTGAGGTGTACTTCGAGCTGACCCTGGCCGACGCCTGGGTGTGGGACGTCTACCGGTCGGCCCGGTTCGTGAAGTCGGTGCGGGTGGTCACCTTCAAGGACGTGAACGTCGAGGAGCTGGTCAAGGCCGACCTCGATCTGGGTGGTGACACCGGCTTCGGCCGCTGATCCCGCTGTCCACAGCCGGGGGGAGAGCGACGTCGTCCCCAGGATGCACTCGACGCCCTCGACCGTGAGGTGCTGTCCCGCCGACGCTGCTCGGCATGGACAGACAGAGCATCGGCCGTCGCGGTGAGGCGCTGGCGGCCCAGTGGGTGCGGTCCCGCGGCTGGCGGGTGATCGACAGCAACTGGCGTTGCCCGGCGGGGGAGATCGATCTGGTCGCCCTGGACGGCGAGCACCTGGTCGTGATCGAGGTCAAGACCCGGACCGGCACCGGCTTCGGGCATCCGGCCGAGGCGGTGACGGCGAGCAAGCTGGGTCGGCTGCGTCGACTGGCAGCGCACTGGGTCGCCGCGCACGATCTGCGCCCGGCGAGCATCCGGGTCGACGTGATCGCGGTGCTGCTGTTGGGGCACCGAGCGCGGATCGAGTTGCTGGCGGGGGAGCGGTGAGCGCCCTCGGCCGGGCACTGGGGGTCGGGCTGCTCGGCATGACCGGGCGGCTGGTCGAGGTGGAGGCGCACCTGGCGCCCGCGCTGCCCGCGTTCATCCTGGTCGGACTGCCGGACACCTCGCTGACCGAGGCGAAGGTCCGGGTACGGGCAGCGGTGCTCAGCACTGGGCTCGGCTGGCCCGCCCGGCGGGTCACGGTGAACCTGACCCCGGCCGCGTTGCCGAAGCACGGACCCGGCTTCGACCTCGCCATCGCGGTGGCGGTGCTCGGTGCCGCCGGCACCCTCGACCCGGAGCGGACCCGGGGCACCGTGCACCTGGGCGAGCTCGGGCTGGACGGTCGGCTCAGGCCGGTGCGCGGCGTGCTGCCCGCCGTGGCCGAGGCCGTGGCCCGGGGGCATCGCCGGGTGGTGGTGCCGTCCGCCGACGTCCCGGAGGCGGCGCTGGTGCCGGGGGCGCAGGTGTCCGGCTGCGCCAGTCTGGCCGAGGTGATGCGGCTGCACGGTGGGACGGTGCGGGTGCCGCCGTCGCACCCGGTCCCCGTCAGCCGCGGGCCGTCCGCCGCCGCACCGGTCCCCGGCGACCTGTCCGACGTCATCGGGCAACCCGCCGCTCGCGGTGCGCTGGAGGTGGCCGCCGCCGGTGGACACCATCTGCTGCTCACCGGGCCACCAGGGGCCGGGAAGACCATGCTGGCCGCCCGCCTGCCCGGTCTGCTGCCGGACCTCGACGACGCTGCCGCGGTCGAGGTCAGCGCCGTGCACTCGATCGCCGGAACCTTCGACCCGTCCGTCGGGCTGATCCGCCGACCGCCGTACGAGGACCCGCACCACACCGCCAGCGCCGCCGCGATCGTCGGTGGCGGCACCGGCTGGCCGCGTCCCGGCGCCGCCTCCCGGGCGCACCGGGGTGTGCTCTTCCTGGACGAGGCACCCGAGTTCACCTCGCACGTGTTGCAGACCCTGCGCCAGCCGCTCGAACACGGTGAGTTGGTGATCCACCGGGCAGCCGGAGCCGTGCGGTTCCCAGCCAGGTTCCAGCTCGTGCTCGCCGCCAACCCCTGCCCGTGCGGACGCGGTGGTGGCCGAGGTGAGGACTGCACCTGCACCCCGCAGGCCAGACGCCGGTACCAGGCGCGGCTGGACGGTCCTCTGCTGGACCGGATCGACCTGCAGGTCGAGGTGCCCCCGGTCCGCCGACTCGGCGGCGGAACACCCGGCGAGGACTCCGCCACCGTCGCGCTCCGGGTCGCCGCGGCCCGCGCAGCCCAGGCCACCCGGTGGTCGGGTGACCCGTGGCGCACCAATGCCGAGGTGCCCGGGCGGCGGCTGCGGGAGCTGCTGGGTGCGCACCCCGGGCTCCTGGCCGATCTCGATCACGCCGTCAGCACCGGGCGACTGACCCTGCGCGGCGCCGACCGGGTGCTGCGGATCGCCTGGACCCTCGCCGACCTCGCCGGAGCCGATGCGCCGCACCGCGACCAGATCGGCCGCGCCCTGCTGCTGCGCACCCGAGGCGGACACCGATGACCCGCGACGACCCGGAGCTGCTGGCCAGGATCGGCTGGAACACCGTCACCGAGCCCGGTGACCCGGCGGCCGGGGTGGTGGTGGAGGCAGTAGGGGCGGTCGGCGCGTGGCAGTGGTTGCTGGCCGCCCGCCGGGTCTCGATCCCGGAGGCGATCCGGCAGTTGCGGGCGCGGGTTCGGGAGGTGCCGACCGATGCCGGGACCGGGTGCCCCGACGGGACCGGGTCGGCGGTGCCGGTCGCCCCGATCGTGGAGGACGGCACGTGCCGATCGGCATCCCCGGTGCTCGCCGCCGACCGGACGTGGCGCGTGATCGGGCGCGCCCTGACCCGGTGGTTGCCGCGCCTCGATGTCGAACCGCGGATGGTCCTGCTCGCCGCCGGTCGGATCGACGCGGTCCCGGTCGTCCCCGGCGACCCGCAGTGGCCCGCCCGGCTCGATGACCTCGGGGCGTCCGCCCCGCTGTGCCTGTGGGTGCGCGGCGGAGCTGACCTGGCCGCCGCCGTGCACCGCTCGGTCGCCGTCGTCGGCGCGCGGGCGGCCAGCGCGTACGGGGAGCGCGTCGCCGAGGACCTCGCCTGCGAGCTGGCCCTGGCGGGTATCACCGTGGTCAGCGGCGGGGCGTACGGGGTCGACGCCGCGGCGCACCGCGGGACACTCGCCCCGCACGCCGCCGAGGGTGGTGTGCGGACGGTCGCGCTGCTCGCCGGTGGCCCCGATCGGCTCACCCCCGCCGGGAACGCCGACCTGCTGCGCCGCGTGCTCGACACCGGCGGCCTGGTGGTCGCCGAGAGCCCACCCGGTCGGCCGCCGAGCAGGTCACGCTTCCTGCTGCGCAACCGCCTGATCGCTGCGCTGACCGAGGTCACGGTGGTCGTCGAGGCCGGGTGGCGGTCCGGTGCGCTGAACACCGCCCAGCACGCGCACGCCCTGCTGCGCCCGGTCGGCGCGGTGCCCGGTCCGGTCACCTCTCCGGCGTCGGCCGGGTGTCACCGGCTGCTGCGCGACGGTGCGGCGGTCTGCGTGACGGACGCGGCCGAGGTGATCGACCTGCTGCCGGGGTCGTCCATCGCGGCACCGGTCCTGGCCGCGAAGCCGGCCCTCGCCGGGGAGTCGGTACTGACTGCGGAGACGGCGGCGACCGTGGAGCCGACCCGGTCGGGTGGCGCGCCTTCGAGCGGTGGCAGGGTGCGCGAAGCCGCACCGCCTGCTGCCGTGGCGCATGGCGCCCCGTCCGACCCGCCCCGGTCGCCGACGTCCGACCCGCCCCGGTCGCCGACGTCCGACCGGCCCCGGGTGCCGACGACCGACCGACCCCGGGTGCCGACGTCCGACCGGCCGCACAGCCGTCGCGCCCGGGTGCTCGACGCGCTCGGTCGGGCACCCGCCGGTGCCGGGACGATCGCAGCCCGCGCGGGGTTGTCGGTGCCCGAGGTGGAGGCGGAGCTGGGCCTGCTGGAACTCAGCGGCCGGGCGCGTCGCTCGTCCGGCGACCGATGGTCACTGCCGATCCGGGCGTCGTCCCGGTGATGTGCCTGGTCAGCCGACCTTGCGGCGCGCCAGCTCGTCCTCGTAGTCGGTGATGGCGTCCCCGTCGCCGCCCGCGTGCGCGAAGCGGATCCACTCCACATTGCTGCGGCAGTGACCCAGCCCGACGTCGCCGAAGCAGTCGAGCAACACCGCGGGGTTCCAGGTCGCGTGCCGGGTGGGCCGGTGGCCCAGGTCCGCCAGCGCGCGGTTGATCGGCCAGGCGGCCGCATCCGGGTCGCTGGTCGGGTTGTCGACGTCGGACCACGCGAGGACGCCGTCGCGGTAGAACCAGGCGCTCTGCCGCCCGGTCCCGCCGAAGAAGTCCGCCTCGACCCGGGCCACCGTCAGGCCGTCGAGCAGCCCTTCGGTCGGCAGGTCCAACAGATCCAGCTCCTCCGGGCCCAGCACCAGGCTGATGCCGCCACGCAGGGGAACCAGGGTGGACCGCGCCACCCGGTGGTGCAGCTCCTGTGCGGTGGGGTCGGGCGCGACGAACGCGTCCAGTTCGTAGGTCATGCGGGAGAGTCCTTCCGGGCTGCACCAGGGAGTTCCGGAGGGGCGGCTCCAACCGGGGGTGGGGTGGATCCGAGGCACCCACGCCGGGGACGAGAGTAGTCACGCAGAGGGGGTGGTCGAACCAGGCCGAAGGACCCAGATCATCGGTCGTTCCGGTGCGGTACCTGACCCCCGACGCCCGATGATCACCCGTTCAGACCGGAAACAGCTCCGGAAAATCGGACATAAACCCGTGATTCGCCCAAGGGTGGGTGATTCCACACACAGGAAGCTTGTCGCCCGGAGGTGTGACGGTCACCCTAGGACCGTGCAGGCGGCAGCAGGGGTGCAGGAGACGGGTGCGGACACCGCGCTCGTCGACGACTTCGTGCTCCACCTGGCCGCCCAGCGCGGGTTGTCCGAGCACACGGTCCGGGCCTATGTCGGGGACCTGCGCGCACTGGCCGGCTATGCGACGCGGCACGGAGCCGAGGGCCTCGCCGACGTCGATCTGGCGATGCTGCGCGGCTGGCTCGCCTCCATGTCCGCCGCCGACCGCAGCCGCGCGACCCTGGCCCGCCGCGGTGCCGCCGTCCGGACCTTCTTCGCCTGGGCCGCCCGGACCGGACGAGTCGCCTCCGACCCGGCGCTGCGGCTGGCATCGGCCCGTCCGTCGTCCACCCTGCCCACCGTGCTGAGCCAGGACTCGGCGGCGGACCTGCTGGACGTGGCGCGCACCCGGTCCGACGACGACGACCCGATCCACCTGCGCGACTGGGCCGCCCTCGAACTGCTGTACGCCACCGGCGTGCGGGTCGGTGAGCTGTGCCGCGTGGACGTCGACGACCTGGATCTGAGCGAGCGGACGCTGCGGGTGCTGGGCAAGGGCGGCAAGGAGCGCGTCGTCCCGGTGGGGGAGCCCGCCGTGGACGCCACCCGGCAGTGGTTGCGCCGTGGCCGCCCGGTGCTCGCCACCGAGGGTTCGGGCCCGGCGCTGTTCCTGGGTCGCCGCGGCGGTCGGGTCGATCAGCGTCAGCTCCGCACCGCGGTGCACGAGGTCGCCGTGGCCGCCGGGGTGGAGGACGTCGCCCCGCACGCCCTGCGGCATTCGGCCGCCACCCATCTGCTCGAGGGAGGGTCCGACCTGCGCAGTGTGCAGGAGGTCCTCGGCCACTCGAGTCTGGCCACCACCCAGCGCTACACCCACGTGACCGCGGACCGCCTCCGCGCCTCGTTCGAGCAAGCCCACCCCCGAGCATGATCCGCGAGACGGAGACCCCCATGACTGTTCCGGTCGAGCAGCGCACCGCCCCCGGTGCTGTCTCGCGCACGCTGCGTGCTCCCCGCGGCGTGATCCCGCACCAGGTCGGCGTCGACACCGACACCGACACTGTCGGGGAGTCGGAGGTCGAGCTGGCCGCCGTCGTGCTGCTCGCCGAGGCCACCGACGCGGTGCTGGCGGACGCCGACGTGCAGGTCGATGACCTCATCCCGGACCCGCCGCAGCTGACCCTGGTGGAGCCGCTGGAGCTGACCGACGCCGAGCTGGCGGTCGACGATGTCGAGCTCACCGAGCAGGACGTCGAGCGCCTCGCCGCCCTGGACCGGGTCGCCGCCGACTGGCGCGCGTTCAAGGCCGGTGGCGACCGCCTGGTGCGCGAGCGCCTGATCCTGCACTACGCCCCGCTGGTGACCGCGGTGGCCGGTCGGGTCGGGATGCGCCTGCCCGCGATGGTCGAGCAGGCGGACCTGGTGTCCTACGGCATGTTCGGTCTCATCGACGCGATCGAGAAGTACGAGCCGGGCCGGTCGGTGAAGTTCGAGACCTACGCCTCCTCGCGGATCCGCGGCGCGATCCTGGACGAGCTGCGTGCGATGGACTGGATCCCGCGCTCGGTCCGCACCAAGGCGCGTGCCGTGGACCGTGCCTACGCCGAGCTGGAGGCCGAGCTGCACCGGGTGCCCACCGAGCGCGAGGTCGCGGACCGGTTGCAGATCGATCTGCGCGAGCTGCGTGCGCTGTTCACCCAGTTGTCCACCGTCAACGTGGCGGCGCTGGACGAGCTGTTGGGGGCCGGGGACTCGGATCGGCTCTCCCTGCTGGACACCCTGGGTGACGACAGCAGCCCGGACCCGGGCGACTCCTTCGAGGCGCAGGAGACCAAGTTCCTGCTCGCCCGGGCGATCGACCAGCTGGGCGAGCGGGAGAAGCTGGTGCTGGTCCTCTACTACTACGAGGGCATGACGCTGGCCGAGATCGGCCGGGTGCTCGGTGTCACCGAGTCCCGGATCTCGCAGATGCACACCGCCGCCATGCTCCGGCTGCGCGCCCGGCTGACCGACGCGGACCGGGGCTGACCAGGCACTGCCCGCGCTGACCGGGGGAGACCCGGGGCCCACGGAGTCGACAGCACCGCATGCGGCCATCGGTGCGCCCCGTGCAGCCGCCGCGTCCGGCAGCAGCACCACCGGCCCACCGTGCAGCAGCAGCCACGGGTCGAGGTACTCCTCGCCCTCCCGTACCCCCCAGTGCAGGCAGCCCTCCGGGTCGCAGTGCCCGGGCCCGCCGCCCACGGTGCCGACCACCTGCCCCGCCGTCACCCGATCACCGACCGCGACGGATGCCGACACCGGTTCCAGGGAGCTGCGCAGGCCGTCGTCGTGGGTGAGGGTCAGCACGGGCCGATCCGCCACCGGCCCGGCGAAGGTCACGACCCCGCCGCGGGGAGCCAGCACCGGGTCGCCGGGCAGCGCTGCCAGGTCGACCCCTCGGTGACCGGGCAGCCAGGGCTGCGCAGGGCGATCGAAGGCGCGGAGCGGCGCCGAGTCGTCGCGGGTCGGTCGGGTCCATTCGGCGGCGGTGCCGGGCAGCACGGTCCTCCTGGTGGCGGAGCCGCGATCCGCGCCGGCCACGGCCACGCAGCTGAGCAGCAGGGCCGCGCCGAGCAGCGAGGTCAGGGCGTGCCGGGGCCTGGTGAGTGCTGTCAGTGCTTTCAGTGCGTTCAGTGCTGCGAGTGTCCTGCGTGGGATGAGTGCCGGGTGCATCGCGCCACCGTCACGCCGGCGGTGCTCGGGTGTCGAGGTCCGGGCTCCCCGGCTGGGGACCATCGGAGGTCGATCACACCGGTGGACAGCGATGGCCGACGCACGGCGCGCGGTCCGGTAGACTTCCGGATGCGATCGGTGCGTGCCGATCGACATCGCGCGTCATCACCGCCCCTCATCCTCGACGACCTGGTCGCCGGGAGTGTGGTGCGGGCCGACGTCGGCAGCGGTCCGTCCGGTCCCCGGACGGTGTCGACCGAGGCGTGACGCCAGGGATGCGGTCCACCTGGACGGCATCGACAACCGAACCAGCGGGCCTCGCCTCGTGCGGAGTCCGCCCTCATGATGCGCGCCCCCGTGGGGCGCGCCGGAAGGACGTGCCATGGCCGTCGTGACCATGCGCCAGCTGCTCGAGAGCGGTGTCCACTTCGGACACCAGACCCGTCGGTGGAACCCGAAGATGAAGCGCTTCATCTTCACCGAGCGCAACGGCATCTACATCGTCGACCTGCAGCAGTCGCTGTCGTACATCGACCGCGCCTACGAGTTCGTCAAGGAGACCGTCTCCCACGGCGGCAGCATCCTGTTCGTCGGCACCAAGAAGCAGGCGCAGGAGCCGATCGCGGAGCAGGCAGCCCGGGTCGGGATGCCCTACGTGAACCAGCGCTGGCTCGGTGGCATGCTCACCAACTTCCAGACGGTGAACAAGCGCCTGCAGCGCCTCAAGGAGCTCGAGCTCATCGACTTCGACGACGTCGCGGGGAGCGCCTTCACCAAGAAGGAGCTGCTGATCATGCGCCGCGAGAAGGACAAGCTCGCCAAGACCCTCGGCGGCATCCGCGACATGGCCCGGGTCCCCTCGGCCGTGTGGATCGTGGACACCAACAAGGAGCACCTGGCCGTCGACGAGGCGCGCAAGCTCAACATCCCGATCGTCGCGATCCTGGACACCAACTGCGACCCGGACGTGGTCGACTTCCCGATCCCGGGCAACGACGACGCGATCCGCGCCGTGCAGCTGCTGACCCGCGTGATCGCCGACGCCGCGGCCGAGGGCACCATGGCCCGTCACGCCGCCCGCTCGGGCCAGACCGAGGGCGCTGCCGCCGGCACCGCCACCGAGGCCGAGCCGCTGGCCGAGTGGGAGCGCGAGCTGCTCGCCGGTGCCGCTGGTGACGCCGAGGCCCCCGCCGGTGAGGCCGCCGCCACCGAGGGTGCCGCCACCCCGGGTCAGGACGCCGCTCCGGCCGTCGAGGCCGCCGCTGAGGCTGCCGAGACCGAGGTCGCCGAGGCCGCCGCGACCGAGTCCGACACCACCGCCAACTGACACCCACCACCACGAGGACGGATACACAGATGGCGAACTACAGCCTCGCTGACATCAAGGACCTCCGTGAGGCCACCGGTGCCGGCATGATGGACGTCAAGAAGGCGCTGGAAGAGGCCGAGGGCGACAAGGACAAGGCGCTGGAGATCATCCGCGTCAAGGGCCTGAAGGGCGTCTCCAAGCGGGAGAGCCGTTCGGCGTCCGACGGCCTGGTGGCCGCCGAGGTCGTGACCGCCGGTGACGGCGAGAACGAGGTCGGCGTCATCGTCGAGGTGAACTCGGAGACGGACTTCGTCACCAAGAACGCCACCTTCATCACCCTGGCCGAGAAGGTCCTCGCCACCGCGGTCGCCTCCGGTGCCCGCGACGCCGACGCCCTGATCTCCGCCGACGTGGACGGCAAGCCGCTGTCCGAGATCGTCGACGAGACCGCCGCGGTGCTCGGTGAGAAGCTGGTCGTGCGTCGCCTGGAGCGCGTCGCCGGCGAGAAGGTCACCGTCTACCTGCACAAGGTGAACAAGGACCTCCCGCCGCAGGTCGGCGTGCTGGTCGCCACCGACGCCAAGGGTGCCGAGATCGCCCGGGACATCGCCACGCACATCGCGGCGTACTCCCCGGCGTACCTCACCCGCGACGACGTCCCGGCCGAGACGGTCGAGAACGAGCGTCGGATCGCCGAGGAGACCTCGCGTAACGAGGGCAAGCCGGAGGCCGCGCTGCCGAAGATCGTCGAGGGTCGCCTGAACGGCTTCTTCAAGGAGGTCGTCCTGCTGGACCAGCCCTTCGCGAAGGACCCGAAGAAGTCGGTCGGCCAGGTGCTGGCCGAGGCCGGCGGCACCGTCACCGGCTTCGTCCGGTACCGCGTCGGCGCCTGACGCACCCCGCATCCGGTGGCCCCGGCCCGCACAGGGTCGGGGCCACCGGCGCGAGCACGACCAGTACCACCCGCCTGTCGACGACCCCCGGAGGGATCCACCATGGCCACCATGATCGAGGAGACGACCGGCGAGGTCCGCACCGCACGGCGGGTGCTGCTGAAGCTGTCCGGCGAGGCGTTCGGCGGCGGGTCGATCGGGCTTGACGCCGCTGTCGTCCGGCGGATCGCCAGTGAGATCGGTGCCGCCGTGGCCGATGGGGTGCAGGTCGCCATCGTCGTCGGGGGCGGCAACTTCTTCCGTGGCGCCCAGCTCGCCACGATGGGCCTGGACCGGTCCCGCGCCGACTACATGGGCATGCTCGGCACCGTGATGAACTGCCTGGCCCTGCAGGACTTCCTGGAGCAGGCCGGGGTGAGCACCCGGGTGCAGACCGCGATCACCATGGGCCAGGTCGCGGAGCCGTACATCCCGCTGCGGGCGATCCGCCACCTGGAGAAGGACCGCGTGGTCATCTTCGGTGCCGGTGCCGGTCTGCCCTACTTCTCCACCGACACCGTGTCGGTCCAGCGCGCGCTGGAGACGCACTGCGACGAGGTGCTGATGGGCAAGAACGGCGTCGACGGGGTCTACACCGCCGACCCGCGCACCAACCCGGACGCCGAGCGCCTGGACCACCTGACCTACACCGAGGCGATCGTCGGCGAGCTCGGCGTGATGGACTCGACCGCCCTGAGCATGTGCCGCGACAACGGCGTGCGGATGCGTGTCTTCGGGCTGGAGGAGCCGGGGAATGTCACCCGGGCACTCCGGGGTGAGAAGATCGGGACCCTGGTCACCGAGGACTGAACCCCGCCTGACTCTCCCGTACCACAGAACCAAAGGAGCCACCGTGATCGACGACATCCTCCTCGAGGCCGAGGAGAAGATGGACAAGGCCGTCGAGGTCGCCAAGGAGGACTTCGCCGGGATCCGCACCGGTCGGGCGAACGCCGCGATGTTCAACAAGATCATCGTCGACTACTACGGCGCACCGACCCCGCTGCAGCAGCTCGCGTCCTTCCAGGTGACCGAGGCGCGCACCGTGCTGATCTCACCCTTCGACAAGTCCGCGATGGCCGCCATCGAGAAGGCGCTGCGCGACTCCGACCTCGGCGTGAACCCGAGCAACGACGGCAACGCGATCCGGATCATCCTGCCCGCCCTCACCGAGGAGCGGCGCCGGGACTACGTGAAGCTGGCCAAGACCAAGGCCGAGGACGCCAAGATCTCGATCCGCAGCGTGCGCCGCCGTGCCAAGGACGGGCTGGACAAGCTGGTCAAGGACGGCGAGGTCGGCGAGGACGAGGTCGCCCGGGCGGAGAAGGAGCTGGAGTCCCTGACCAAGGGGCACGTCGACACCATCGACACCGTCCTGTCCGCCAAGGAGAGCGAGCTCCTCGAGGTCTGAGGCAGTCATGTCCACCACCGTCGCCCCCACCACGCCTCCCCGCGCGGGCCGGAACCTCCCGGTCGCCGTCGCGGTGGGTCTCGGTCTGCTCGTCGTCGTCGCCGCCTCGCTGATCTTCCGCAAGGAGCTCTTCGGGGTGGTGGCGGTGGCGGCGGTGGGCGTCGGGCTGTGGGAGCTGGCCCAGGCGTTCAGCCGGCGCGGGGTGCACATCCCGCTGCTGCCGCTGCTGGTCGGGGACATCGGAATCCTGGTCTCCGCCTACGTCGCGGGGCCGGAGGCGCTGTTCGTCGCCTTCGTGCTCACCGTCGGTGGGCTGGTGATCTGGCGGGTGCTGGACGGATCCGGCCCCGCGGCACTGCGCGACGCGACGGCGGGCACGTTCGCCGCCGCCTATCTGCCGCTGATGGGCGGCTTCGTGATGCTGATGCTGGCGGCCGAGGACGGTGCGGCCCGGGTCGCCCTGTTCGTGCTGCTCTGCGTCGCGAACGACACCGGTGGCTATGCCGTCGGCGTCCTGATCGGCCGTCACCCGCTGGCACCGGCGGTGAGTCCCAAGAAGACCTGGGAAGGTCTGGCGGGGTCCTTGGTGTTGGCATGTGTGGTCGGGGTGCTCGGAGTGCACCTCATGTTCGACGGAGACCCGGCGGTCGGTGCGCTGCTCGGGGTCGCGGCGGTGGCGGTGGCCACCCTCGGAGACCTCGCGGAGTCACTGCTCAAGCGGGACCTCGAACTCAAGGACATGGGCAGCGTCCTCCCCGGCCACGGTGGTGTGCTGGACCGGATCGACTCGCTGCTGCTCGCCGCCCCCGTGATCTACCTGCTGCTGCACGCCCTGCAGCCGGTCGCGGCCTGACCGCGCCCCACACTCAGCCGACACCTGCCGGAGCCTCGCATGACCACGACCCCTGTCGCCCTCAACCTGTCCACCCCCGCCCGCGGTGCTCGCGGCAAGCCGCCGAAGCACTTCGCCGACCTGACGCCGGAGGAGCGCGTCGCGAAGGTCGTCGAGCTGGGGGAGAAGCCGCTGCGTGCCAAGCAGCTGGCCACCCACTACTTCAGCCACCTCACCTCGGACCCGGCCGCGATGACCGACCTGCCGGCCGCCAGCCGTGACCTGCTGGTGGAGGCGATGTTCCCCGAGCTGCTGACCCCGGCGCGCACCCTGCGGGCCGACGGCGGCACCACCGTCAAGACCCTGTGGCACCTGTTCGACGGCGCCAAGGTCGAGTCGGTGCTGATGCGGTACGCGAACCGGTCGACCCTCTGCGTGTCCTCCCAGGCCGGCTGCGGGATGGCCTGCCCGTTCTGCGCCACCGGTCAGCTGGGCCTGACCCGGAACCTGTCCCCGGCCGAGATCATCGAGCAGGTGCGCTCCGCCGCCCGCTCGCTCGCCAACGGTGAGGTCCCCGGCGGCGACACCCGGCTGTCGAACGTCGTGTTCATGGGCATGGGCGAGCCGCTGGCCAACTACAAGACCGTGATGGCGACGGTGCGGGCGCTGACCGCCCCGACCCCCGAGGGCTTCGGGATGAGCGCCCGGAACATCACGGTGTCCACCGTCGGCCTGGCCCCGGCGATGGACCGCCTGGCGAAGGAGGGCATCCCGGTCACCCTGGCGCTGTCCCTGCACGCGCCGGACGACGAGCTGCGCTCCGAGCTGGTGCCGATGAACGAGAAGTTCTCGGTCAAGGAGGTGCTGGACTCCGCGCGGCGGTACTTCGAGGCCACCGGTCGCCGCGTCTCCATCGAGTACGCGCTGATGCGCGACATCAACGACCAGGCGTGGCGCGCCGACCTGCTCGGCACCGAGCTCAACCGACGTGGTCGCGGCTGGGTGCACTGCAACCCGATCCCGCTGAATCCGACCCCGGGTTCGAAGTGGACGGCGAGCGATCCCGCGGTGGAGGCCGAGTTCGTGGCACGCTTGCGGGCACACGGCATCCCGACCACGGTGCGGGACACCCGTGGGAGCGACATCGACGGCGCCTGCGGACAGTTGGCGGCTGAGGAGGACTGAGAATGAGCGACGGAGTCATGTTCCGCAAGGTGTCCGGTCTGAAGACCGGGTATCACACGGAGGAGGTCGATGACTTCTTCGCTCACGCTCGGACCGTGTACGAGCAGGGTCCGGCCGGTGCGCTGACCGGCAAGGACGTCCGCACCGTCGCCTTCGACCTGGTGCGGCACGGCTACTCGACCACCGCGGTCGACGCCGCGCTGGACCGGCTCGAGGCGGCCTTCGTGGCGCGTTCCCGGGCGGACTTCATCAACGAGCGCGGCCGCCAGGCGTGGCTGGAGCACCTGGCCGACCAGGCGCGCACCCTGTACGGACGGCTGACCCGGCCCGACGGCGAGCGGTTCGCGGCCCCCAGCGGCCGTCGCCCCGGTTACGACGCGGAGCAGGTGGACGCTGTGTGCCACCGGCTGGTGGGGTACTTCGACCGGAACGAGCCGCTGTCCGCCCAGGACCTGCGCGCGGCGACCTTCGCGCGTGCCCGTGGTGGCCGCGCCTACGCCGAGGCGCCGGTGGACGCGTTCCTGGAGCGCGCGATCGACGTCCTGCTCGCCGCGGAGTGAGTGCTACCCGGTGACCGAACGACGGGACGTCGTCCTGCTGGGTTCCACCGGGTCCATCGGTCGTCAGGCCGAACAGGTGGTGCTGGACGCGCCGGACCGGTTCCGGGTGACCGGGGTCGCCGCCGGGGGTGCCGACCCCGAGGCGCTCGGTGCCCAGGCGGCACGGCTCGGTGCGACGACGGTGGCGGTCGCGGATCCCACCGTCGCCGACGCCGTGCTCGCCGCGCACACCCGGCAGTCGACCGAGGCCGGGCTGCCCCTGGTCGACCTCGAACTGCTGACCGGGCCGGCCGCCGCCGCCCAGCTCGCCGCCCGGTCGGTCGACGTGGTGCTGAACGGCATCACCGGGTCGATCGGGCTCGGCCCCACCCTGGCCGCGCTGCGGGCCGGCAACACCCTGGCCCTGGCGAACAAGGAGTCGCTGGTGGTCGGTGGCGCCCTGGTCCGCCAGGCCCAGCGACGCCCGGACCAGATCGTGCCGGTGGACTCCGAGCACTCCGCGATCGCCCAGGCGCTGCGCGGCGGCCGACGGGACGAGGTGGCCCGCCTGGTGCTCACCGCCTCCGGGGGACCGTTCCGCGGCGCCGCCGTGGCGGACCTGGCAGCCGTGACGCCGGATCAGGCATTGGCGCACCCCACCTGGCGGATGGGCCCGGTGGTCACGATCAACTCCGCGACCCTGGTCAACAAGGGCCTGGAGCTGATCGAGGCGCACTGGCTGTTCGACGTGCCCGCCGAGCGGATCGACGTGGTGGTGCACCCGCAGTCGGTCGTGCACTCGATGGTCGAGTTCGTCGACGGTTCGACCCTGGCGCAGGCATCGCCGCCGGACATGCGGTTGCCGATCGCCCTGGGGTTGGGCTGGCCCGACCGGGTGCCCGGGGCGGTGCCCGGCTGCGACTGGACCCGGGCGACCACCTGGACCTTCGAGCCGGTGGACTCCGCGGTGTTTCCCGCCATCGATCTCGCGCGGCAGGCGGTGGCGGCCTCGGCCACCCACCCGGCGGTGTTGAACGCCGCGAACGAGGTGGCGGTGGCCGCCTTCCTGGCCGGGCGCTGTCGCTTCCCGGCGATCGTCGAGACGGTGCGCCGCGTGGTCGAGGAGCACCGGGACGGGGCCGCCGACACCACCCTGGACCAGGTGCTCGCGGCGGAACACTGGGGCCGGGCGCGGGCCGCCGAACTGCTCGCGGGCTGAGTCCCAGCCGGAGGACGAGGTCCCAGCGCCGGTTCAGTCCCAGCCGGAGGACGAGGCCCGGGTCAGGGCGGTGTCCGATCCGGTGATCAGGTCCGCGAGCACCCGCCCGGAGAGATTGGCCGCGGCGATCGGCTCCGGTCCGTGCCCGCCGATCCAGCCGATGCCCTCCGCTGTGATCCCGACCGGATAGGCGCTGGCGGCGGCACGGGTCCACGACCAGGTGTGGGTCACCGGCACCGCCGCCAGGTCCGGGAACAGGGCGCCGACCGTATCGGCGAGGCTCGGCGACAGCGCACCGGGCCGGAGGACGCGGGTGTCGGGCCCCGTGAGCACCAGGCGGTCCGAGGCGGTGCGCACCGCCCGGAGGTCACGGCGCCCGGCGAGGTGCAGCAGCTGACCACGCCGCAAGCCGATCTGCTCCCACCGGGCCGCGTCGACCACGGCGGTGGCGACCGCCGACTCCGCCACCGGACGCGGCGACCAGCGACCCCCGGGCACCGACGCGGCCCCGGTGGCCTGCACGATGCGGTCGGCCCGGATGATGCCCAGCTCGGTGCGCACGGCGCCCGGGCTGATCCGCACGGCCCGGGTCCGCTCGGCGATCCGCGCGCCTCGGGAGACCAGCGCCGTCGCCAGACCGTCCAGCAGCGCCGCGGGCTGCACCGTGGCGCAGTCCGGGGTGGTGAACCCGCGCGACTCGCCGGGGACGAGGCCACCGGGACCGCCGGGCGTCCCGGCGGACCAGCGCGGCAGGCACCGACTCGGGCCGACCGGGCCGAGCCGCAGCCGTCGCCGCACCGCCCCCGGGTCCAGTTCCTGGTCCTCGGGGTCGGCGCTCGACCGCAGCCGGTCCAGTCCTCGCCGGTCACCCGCGACCCGCACAGCGCCCCGGTACTGGAAGTCGCAGTCGATCTGGTCGGCCGCGAGGGTTCCGCCGACCTCGATCACCGCGTCCCGGAGCAGGGCAGTGTCCCAGCCGTGCGGGCCGGCCCGGTGCGGGGACAGCACGCCGTCGGTCCAGGCGGAGCAACCGCCGATGCCCCGTCCACTGGCCCCGTCGCCGATGGTCCCCGCGTCGATCAGCACCAGGTCCAGCGCCGGGTCGGCGTCCAACAACGCCCAGGCCGCCCACAGACCGCTCGCCCCGGCACCGATCACGACCACATCCGCCCGGGTGTCACCGTCCAGAGGGGGCGCCGGCCCACGGGGGGACGTGGCGTGGTGCCAGAGCACGGCGGGCTGTGGGGCCGTCTCGGAGCGCCAGGCCAGGGCGGGCAGGCTCATGGGCCCAGCATCGGACGGCGCGGGTGCCGGGGCAACGGGGCGCGCGGGTGGGTGTCCGGCCACGCGGACGGCCGTGCGACCACCGGGCGGGACGACGGACCCGTCCCGCTGGCCGACAATCACCAGGGTGAAGTCGCCCGCATTCCGCCGGAGTGCAGGTGGCCCGCGGGTAGCGTGCCGCCATGAGCGCCCCGCACCGTGAGGTGCCGATCGCGCGCCGGGCCGACGACCCCATCGCGACCACCCGGCGTGTGCTGGTGGGGTGCCTGACGGTCGGCCTGGTGTCGGTGCTCGCGATCACCGTGCTGCGCTGGTCGGACCCGCTGGTGCGGTGGACGTTCCCCGTGCTCGCGGTGGTGCTGGCCCTCTACATCTGGCTGCTGCTGCGTCGACCGCAGGTGCTGCAACGGGTCTCCCAGGTGGTGCTGGTCGGCTTGGACCTGCTGTGGCTGGCGATGCTCGGCGCGCGACTGTCGACCCCACCGGCTCAGGGTGGCGGCTGGGCGTCGTTGTTCCCGACGGTCTTCATGGGGCTGGCCCTGTTCGTGGTGATCGGGTACGTCGTGTTCCGGACCCGCACCGCCGGGGTGCATGCCGGCGCGGTGGTGCTGGCGGTGCTGGTCGTGGGGCCGGTCGGGCTGATCAGCGAGCCACGGGACACCGAGCACATCCTGGATCTGGTCCGCTACGGCATCTACCTCGGTGTCCTGGCCGCGATGCTGCACGTGCTCTCCCGGAGCAAGGAACAGGCGGCGCGCGCGTTCCAGGCGGCCAGGACCGCCAGTGCGGAGGCAGCGAGCATGCGGGAGATGGCATTCCGCGACGCACTCACCGGGGTCGCCAACCGGCGCCGCCTGGAGGAGGAACTGGTCTTCCAGGCACGGCTGGTGGACGCCGGTGTACCGGTGGCGCTGGTGTACCTGGACCTGGACCGGTTCAAGGAGGTCAACGACACCCTCGGCCACGACGCCGGCGATCAGGTGCTGGTGACCGTCGCCCGGGTGCTGGAACGGGGCCTGCGGTCGGGGGACCTGGTGGCACGGCTGGGCGGCGAGGAGTTCGTCGCGGTGACGCCCGGGGTGGACCTGGCGGCGGCGGAGGACACCGCGGAACGGCTGCGCAGCAGCCTGCCCGGTGCCATCGAGGCCGAGGTGGGGGTCCCGGTCACCGCCAGCGTCGGGGTGACGATGCTCCGCCCCGGCGAGGCACCGCTGCGGGTGATCGCCCGGGCCGATGCGCTGATGTACGAGGCGAAGCGCGCCGGACGGAACCGGGTGGTGGCCGACACCGGTATCCACGATCACTGAACGTCCAGCGCACATCCAGACAACTGCGGCACCATGGTCCGGTTCCGGAGCGAGGATGGAGTGAGATGGCTTACGCGATCGGTGTGCTGGTCCTGGTCGTGGGCGTGTTGGTCTCCATCGCGCTGCACGAGGTGGGGCACATGGTGCCCGCGAAGAAGTTCGGGGTCCGGGTCAGTCAGTACTTCGTCGGCTTCGGGCCGACCCTGTGGTCGCGGACCCGGGGCGAGACCGAGTACGGCATCAAGGCCATCCCGTTGGGCGGCTACGTCCGGTTGATCGGCATGTACCCGACCCCGGAGGCGGTGGGCAACCCGCCGGTGCGCGGCTTCTTCAGCCGGATCGCCGCCGAGGCACGGGAGGCGAGCGCCGAGGAGATCCGCCCGGGGGAGGACCACCGGGCGTTCTACCGGCTCTCCACGCCGAAGAAGCTGGTGGTGATGCTCGGTGGGCCGGTGATGAACCTGCTGATCGCCGTGGTGCTGCTCGGTGTCACCTATACCGGGATCGGCATCCCGCAGTCCTCGACCACGTTGGCGTCGGTCAGCCAATGCGTCCTGCCCGCCGGGTTCACCGCCACCGAGTGCCCGGCGGACGCCGCCGAGTCGCCGGGTGCCGCCGCCGGTCTGCGGCCCGGCGACACCATCGTGTCCTACGACGGCCGGGCAGTGGACTCGTGGAACCAGGTGTCCGCGATGATCCGGGAGGACGCCGGGCAGACGGTGCCCGTGGTGGTCCGACGCGATGGTGCGGACCTCACCCTGCAGCTGACCCCGGTCGCGGCGGAGCGTCCGCAGGTCGACGCCGCCGGTCAAGTGGTCACCGACGCCGCGGGCAACGCGGTCACCTCCGAGGTCGGCTTCGTCGGGATCACCCCCGCCGACGAGCTGGTTCGGCAACCGGTGACCGACGCGCTGTCACTCGCCGCCCAGGGCACCTGGCAGACCGCGAAGGCGGTGGTCCAACTCCCGGTCACCGTCACGAACACGGTCCAGTCGGCCTTCGGCGGCGGGGAGCGGGACGCCAACGGCGTGATCAGCCTGGTCGGGGTGGGCCAGATCGCCGGTCAGATCGGCTCCGCCGACGGCGTGGGCACCGGTCTGCGGATCGCCAGCATGCTGGAACTGGTCGCCGCGCTGAACCTGGCGCTGTTCGTGTTCAACCTGATCCCGCTGGTGCCGCTGGACGGTGGTCACGTCGCTGCCGCGCTGTGGGAGGGCGTCAAGCGGCAGTTCGCCCGCCTGCGCAAGCTGCCACGGCCCCGGCCCGCGGACGCCGCGCGGCTCCAGCCCCTCGCTCTCGGGGTGTTCGTGCTGCTCGGCGGCATGAGCCTGGTGCTGATGCTCGCCGACATCGTGAACCCGGTGACCGGGTGACCGCCGACGTGCGGGCCACCCGCACGGTGCGATGATGACCCGGTGACGATGCCTATCGCCCTGGGGATGCCCGAACCGCCGGCCCCGGTCCTGGCTCCGCGGCGACCCACCAGGAAGATCAAGGTGGGCTCGGTCGACGTCGGCGGTGACGCCCCGGTGAGCGTGCAGTCGATGACCACCACGGTGACCGCCGACATCAACGCCACGCTCCAGCAGATCGCCGAGCTGACAGCCGCCGGGTGCGACATCGTCCGGGTCGCCGTGCCCACCCAGGACGACGCCGACGCCCTGCCCGCCATCGCGCGCAAGTCGCAGATCCCGGTGGTCGCCGACATCCACTTCCAGCCGCGCTACGTCTACGCGGCCATCGACGCCGGGTGTGCGGCGGTGCGGGTCAACCCGGGGAACATCCGCAAGTTCGACGACCAGGTGCGCGAGATCGCCCGGGCAGCCGACCAGGCGGGCGTGTCGCTGCGGATCGGGGTCAATGCCGGGTCGTTGGATCCCCGCCTGCTGGCGAAGTACGGCAAGGCGACGCCGGAGGCGCTGGTCGAGTCCGCGGTGTGGGAGGCCTCGCTCTTCGAGGAGCACGACTTCCACGACTTCAAGATCTCGGTGAAGCACCACGACCCGGTGGTGACGGTGCGCGCCTACGAGCTGCTGTCCGAGCGCGGCGACTGGCCGCTGCACCTGGGTGTGACCGAGGCCGGACCGGCGTTCCAGGGCACCATCAAGTCGGCCACCGCCTTCGGGGCGCTGCTGAGCCAGGGGATCGGCGACACGATCCGGGTCTCGCTCTCCGCGCCGCCGGTGGAGGAGGTCAAGGTCGGCATCCAGATCCTGCAGTCGCTGAACCTGCGGCCGCGCAAGCTGGAGATCGTGTCCTGCCCGTCGTGCGGGCGCGCGCAGGTGGACGTGTACTCCCTGGCCGAGCGGGTCACCGCCGGGCTGGAGGGCATGAGCGTGCCGCTGCGGGTGGCCGTGATGGGCTGCGTCGTCAACGGCCCCGGCGAGGCGCGCGAGGCTGACCTGGGGGTGGCCTCCGGCAACGGCAAGGGCCAGATCTTCGTCAAGGGCGAGGTGGTCCGGACGGTGCCCGAGTCGGCGATCGTCGAGACCCTGATCGAGGAGGCCATGCGCCTGGCCGAGGGCATGGAACAGGTGGACGGCGCCGCTCCGGTGGTGCAGGTGTCATGAGCGCCGGGGCCGGGATCGGGGTGCGCAGCGGGCCCGGCACGGGCCGGATCCTGGACGACGCGGACCTGCCGGCGGCGCTCGCGGTGTGCGCGCTCGACCCGGTGGCGTCGGTGCTGGCCACCGTGCGGCTGGAGCACGCCGCCCGGATCGGGTTGCACCGCACCGGCGGGCAGCTGTGGGGCTACGAGGTCGACGGCCTGCTGGTCGCGATCTGCTGGTCCGGGGCGAACCTGGTCCCGGTGGTGCCCGACCTGCCCGACGTCGACCCGACCCGCGGCGCCGAGATCGCCGACCATGCCCTGACCGCCTTCGGTGCCTTCGGCCGGGCACAGGGACGCCGCTGCTCGTCGATCGTGGGCGAGGCGCCGGCGGCGCTCGGCTTGTGGGACAGGCTGCGGCCGGCCTGGGGTCGGGTCCGTGAGGTGCGGGCCGACCAGCCCTCGATGGTCCTGGACCGCGACCCCGCGTTTCCGGCCGACGACGAGGTGCGGCTCAGCCGACCGGACGAGTTCGACGCCCTGCTGCCGGCCTGCGTGCAGATGTTCACCGAGGAGGTCGGGTACTCGCCGCTGGCCGGTTCGGGTGGCGCCTACGAGGCGCGGGTGCGCGGGTTGATCCGGGACCGCCGGTCCTACGTGCGGATGGACGCGACCGGTCAGGTCGAGTTCAAGGCCGAACTGGGGGCGGTCGCCGGGGGAGTGGCGCAGGTCCAGGGGGTGTGGGTGCGTCCCGACCGGCGCGGCGCGGGACTGTCCGAGTCCGGCATGGCCGCGGTGGTGGCCCAGACCCGGGCGGAGGTGGCACCGGTGGTGTCGCTGTACGCGAACGGGTACAACGCCCGGGCGCTCGCCGCGTACCGCCGGGTCGGCTTCCGCCAGGTGGGGACGTTCGCCACCGTGCTGTTCTGACCGCCGCTCTGACCACCGCGCCCGCGATCACCGCAGCAGCCGGGACATCCGCCGATCCGCGAGTGGTGTCCCACCGGTCTGGCAGGTCGGGCAGTACTGCAGCGACGAATCGGCGAACGACACCTCGTGCACGGTGTCGCCGCAGGGCACCCCGTCCCACCCGGGGCACGGCTCACCGGTGCGGCCGTGCACCCGCATCCCGCGCCGCTTGCTGTCCTTGAGCTCGGCCGCCGGTCGGCCCGCCGACGCCGCCACCGCCTCGGTCAGCACGTCGTGCACCGCGGCGTGCAGCCGTGCGGTGTGCTCCTCATCGAAGGAGCGGGTGAGCGCGAACGGACTGGTCCGTGCCACCAGCAGGATCTCGTCCGAGTAGGCGTTGCCGATCCCCGCGATCAGGTGTTGATCGCGCAGCAGCCCCTTGATCTGCTGGTTCCTCGCCGCCATCAGATCGGCCAGTCGCTGCACGGTGAACTCCTCGGAGAGCGGGTCGACCCCGAGGGAGGCGATCTGCGGCACCTCGGCCGGGTCGTGGACCAGGTACACCGCGAGGCGCTTGCGGGTCCCCGCCTCCGTGAGGTCGAAGCCGGAGTCGTCGTCCAGCCGTACCCGCAGGGCGAGCGGTGAGCGGCCGGGGCGGACCGGGGTGCCGGGCAGCGCGTCGGACCAGCGCAGCCAGCCCGCCCGGGCCAGGTGGAACACCAGGTGCAGGTCGGTGCCCACCGCCAGATCCAGCCACTTGCCGTGCCGTCGCGCGTCGGTGACCGTGCCGCCCACCAGGGCGTCCGGCGCGGGGGAGAAGGTCTTCAGCGCACTGATCGCCCCCACCTCCACGGCGGCCACGGTGCGGCCCACGGTGCGGTCCCGCAGGAACTGGGCGAGCGACTCGACTTCGGGCAACTCCGGCATCGGACCATCGTGGCGCAGCCCCGTCGACCCCGCAGCCCCGTCGACCCCGCAGCCCCGTCGACCCCGCAGCCCCGCCGACCCGCAGCCCTGTCCGTGCCGCGCCCCGTCCGCCCCGCAGTCCTGTCCGTGCCACGCCCCGTCCGCCCCGCAGCCCTGTCCGTGCCGCACCCCGTCCGCCGCGCAGTCCACCCGCCGGACCGGCTCGGGGCGGTCCGGGCGATATGTCGCTCGCCTTGTGCGAAACACCGGACGAAACGCCGACGGTTGGTGCTTGTCACAGGGGATATGACCTAGAGTCGTGCCAGCGCTCCACACGGGGCGTACCTCCACTACAGGGGCCGACCCTTCGGGTTCGGTGTGGAGGTGCGCCGCCCCGGTCATCGCACCGGGGTGGTCGCCAGGGGATGCCCGGACGTGTCACAGGGGGCCGTCCGGGCACACCCCCGCAGCCGACATCGCACGGTCTGCGGGGGTGACCCCCTCCGCACCCGGCGGGCCACTAGGCTGCAGCCATGCTCCTACGCCTGTCCACGCTCTTCCTCCGCACGCTGCGGGAGGACCCCGCCGACGCCGAGGTGGCCAGCCACAAGCTGCTCATCCGGGCCGGATACATCCGCCGGGCCGCCCCGGGGATCTACACCTGGCTGCCGCTCGGACTCCGGGTGCTGGCCAAGGTCGAGCAGGTCGTGCGCGAGGAGATGGTGGCGGCGGGCGCGCAGGAGGTGCACTTCCCGGCGCTGCTGCCCCGCGAGCCCTACGAGGCGACCGGGCGGTGGACCGAGTACGGCCCGAACCTGTTCCGGCTCAAGGACCGTCGCGAGGTCGACTACCTGCTCGCCCCAACCCACGAGGAGATGTTCACCCTCCTGGTCAAGGACCTGTACTCGTCCTACAAGGAGCTGCCGCTGGCGCTCTTCCAGATCCAGACCAAGTACCGCGACGAGGCCCGCCCCCGCGCCGGTCTGATCCGTGGCCGTGAGTTCATCATGAAGGACGCCTACTCCTTCGACCTGGACGACGAGGGTCTGGAGGCGTCGTACCAGCTGCAGCGCGCCGCCTACCAGCGGATCTTCGACCGGTTGGGCCTGGAGTACGTGATCGTGGCCGCCACCTCCGGTGCGATGGGCGGCTCGCGGTCCGAGGAGTTCCTCACCCCGACCGCGATCGGCGAGGACACCTTCGTCCGCTCGCCCGGTGGGTACGCGGCGAACGTCGAGGCGGTGACCACCGTCGTGCCCCCGGCCGTCGACTTCTCCGACGCCCCGGCCGCGCACGTCGAGGACACCCCGGACACCCCGACGATCGAGTCGCTGGTTGCGGTCGCGAACGCGGCGCACCCGCGGGCCGACCGGCCGTGGACCGCCGCCGACACCCTGAAGAACGTGGTGCTCGCCCTGGTGCATCCCACCGGGGAGCGCGAGCTCCTGGTGGTGGGCCTGCCCGGTGACCGTGAGGTCGACCTCAAGCGGCTGGAGGCGAACCTGTCCCCGGCCGAGGTCGAGACCGCGGTCGAGGCGGACTTCGCTGCGCACCCCGAGCTGGTCAAGGGCTACATCGGCCCCGGCGTGCTCGGCCCGAACGCGGAGGGCAAGGCGATCGACGACGAGGGTCGTACCGCCGTGCGCTACCTGCTCGACCCGCGCGTGGTCACCGGCACCCGGTGGATCACCGGTGCGAACCAGCCCGGCCGGCACGTCTTCGACCTGGTCGCCGGACGCGACTTCACCGCCGACGGCACCATCGAGGCCGCCGAGGTGCGTGCGGGCGACCCGGCACCGGACGGCTCCGGACCGCTGGAGCTGGCCCGTGGCATCGAGATCGGGCACATCTTCGCCCTCGGCCGCAAGTACGCGCAGGCCCTCGGCCTGACCGTGCTGGACCAGAACGGCAAGTCCCAGGTGGTCACCATGGGTTCGTACGGCATCGGGGTGACCCGGGTGCTGGCATCGCTGGCGGAGGCGAACCACGACGAGAAGGGCCTCGCCTGGCCCGCCAAGGTCGCGCCGGCCCAGGTGCACGTGGTCGCCACCGGCAAGGACAGCGCCGTGTTCGAGGCCGCCGAGGCGCTGGCGACCACCCTGGACGCGCGGGGCATCGAGGTGCTCTACGACGACCGGCCGAAGGTCTCGCCCGGCGTGAAGTTCGCCGACGCCGAACTGCTGGGTGTCCCGTTGGTGGCCGTGGTGGGTCGCGGCCTGGCCGACGGCGTGATCGAGGTGCGGCCCCGGGTGGTCACCCCCGACGGTCCGCAGTCCGAGCAGGTGCCGGTCGAGCAGGCAGCCGACCGGATCGCCGAGCTGGTGGACGCCCTGCTCGCCTGAGCACGAGCACGACGCGCGGACGCGCTCACGGCCCGGTCGGAGTCTCCGGCCGGGCCGTTCGCATGTCGGCGGACCCCGATCCCGGACTCAGCGGATCGCGGGGACCGTGCCGGGCCGGAGGCTCCCGGGTTCGGCACGGAGGGGTCAGGCGCCGTCCAGCCCGTCCATGCCCGGCAGGGCGGTGGCGGTCCCGCCCCAGCGGAGCTGATCGAGGGCCGCGCCGCGCAGGCGGTCGACCAGCACGGTGCGCTCCGGGGTGTCCGCGTCGCTGGCCAGCAGGGCGTCGGCGTAGACGTCGGCGAGTCGGCGCTCCAGGGCCGCGCAGGAGGTGCGCGCCGTGTCGGCGTCGGCGGCGGCAGCGCCCAGGTCGTAGACCACCCGGCGCGGGTCCTGCGCGGTCCCCGCGATCCCGGCCAGCCGCGCCCAGTCCTCGGCGCGCGCCCGGTGGCTGCGTGCCTGCGCCAGCGCTGCGGTGCGGGCGGTGTCGGACAGCCGGGCCGCCGCGACCTCGTAGCCGTAGCCCGCCTGGTCCTCGGCGAGGGTCAGCGCGGTCACGGAGGCGGAGCCCAGCGCCGGGGTCCCCGTGGTGGCGGCACCGGCTCCGGAGCCGGATCCGTCGCCGTCGGTGGCAGCCGAGGTGGCAGTGTCCGCAGGGCCCGCAGTGTCCACAGGGTCTGAGGTCTCTGAAGCGTCCGCAGTGAGTGCCGGGATGTCGGTGCCCAGGGCGGTGGCGAGCTGGGTGGCCTGCTGCGCGCGGGCGGCGGCGATCGCGGCCAGCAGGCGCGCGGTGCCCGAGTCGGAGGCGGCCAGGGCGTCGGAGCGCGCACGGACCGCCGTGCTGCCGAGCAGGGTCAGGAGCGCCGGGGCATCGGCCACCGGCGCCGTCGTCGTGCTCGGCGACGGGGTGGGCTCCGGCAGGCCCGAGTCGTACTCGCCGCCGAGGGCCGTCACGTGGGCGGACGCCGCGTCGTGCACCAGGGTCAGCACCGGGGCGACCCCGGCGTCGGCACCCGCCAGCAGGTGCTCGGACCCGGCGGCCAGCGCGAGGGCGTCATCCACCGAACCCGCACGCAGCGCCTCGGCGGCATCCGGGGTCGGCTCGGTCGGATCCGGGGTCTCCAGCCGCAGCCCGCAGCCGGACAGGGCCAGGACGGCGACCGTGACCAGGGCGGCGAGACGGTTGCGGCGACGGGGCGCGGACGTGGTGCTCATCACGCGCGATCCTGCCATGAACCGCGTCGGCCCTCGGAGTCAGTAGGCTGGGGTCAGCAAGGGACGGTCCGCCGAACCGACGCAGCGCGCCAGGAATGACAACCACACACCGTCAGCTCTCTCGCCTCGTCGCTGGCGGGCGTCCGAGGAAGCCGACTTCAGGAGGACTCATGTCCGCGCCGAGCAGCGAGATCCGCGAGCTCGTGGAACCCCTGGTGTCCACCGCCGGTCTGTGGTTGGAGGATGTGGAGCTGGTGCGCGAGAGCGGCCGCCACGTCCTGCGGGTCGTGGTGGATGCTCCGGAGGAGGCCGACGACTCGGTCGACCTGGACGCGGTCGCCTCGGTGACCCGCGCGGTCGCCGACGCGTTGGAGACCATCGACCACCGTCTGCCCGAGCGGTACACCCTCGAGGTGTCCACCCGGGGCGCGACCGCCCCGATGACGGCACGCCGTCACTTCACCCGGGCGATCGGTCGCCTGGTGGCGCTGGAGCTGGCGGACGGTGCCGCTCTGCGCGGCCGTCTGGTCGAGGTCGAGCCGGAGGGCGCCGACGAGGCGACCCTGATCGTCACGCCGGAGACCCCCGGGGTGAAGGGCCGACCGGCGAAGGTGGGTGACCCGGTGCGCACGCCGCTGTCGGCGGTGCGTGCGGGTGTGGTCGAGGTGGAGCTGCGCGGCGGCAAGGACGAGGAGGACTGACATGGACATCGACATGCAGGCACTGCGGTTGATCGAGCGCGAGCGTGAGATCAGCCTGGACGTGCTGGTCTCCGCGATCGAGCAGGCGTTGCTCTCCGCGTACCACCGCACCCCGGACGCCTACCCGGACGCCCGGGTGGAGCTCGACCGGCGGTCCGGGCACGTGACCGTCTGGGCGCGCGAGCGGATCACCGTCGCCCCCGCTGAGCCGGAGCCGGCCGAGGGCGACGGCGAGGCAGGGGAGTCGGCGATGGTCGCCGCCCCGCCGCGCACCGAGCTGGGCCCGGAGTTCGACCACACGCCGACCGGCTTCGGCCGGATCGCGACCGCCACCGCCCGCCAGGTGATCGTGCAGCGGCTGCGCGACGCCGAGGACGACCAGGTGCTCGGCCAGTTCCGCGACAAGCAGGGCGAGGTGCTGTCCGGGGTGATCCAGCAGGGTCGCGACCCGCGGGTGGTGCTGGTGGACGTCGGCGGCACCGAGGCGGTGCTGCCGCAGCACGAGCAGGTGCCCGGCGAGGAGTACCCGCACGGCGCCCGGATCCGCGCCTACGTGCTGGATGTGGCCCGGGGACCGAAGGGGCCGCAGATCACGCTGTCCCGCACCCACCCGAACCTGGTGCGCAAGCTCTTCGAGCTGGAGGTGCCGGAGATCGCCGAGGGCAGCGTGGAGATCACCGCGCTCGCCCGCGAGTCGGGTCACCGCACCAAGATGGCGGTGCGCTCGCACGTGCAGGGCCTGGGTGCCAAGGGCGCCTGCATCGGCCCGATGGGCGCCCGGGTGCGCGCGGTGATGGCCGAGCTGCAGGGCGAGAAGATCGACATCGTCGACCACTCGGACGACCCGGCGGAGATGGTGCGACACGCCCTGTCCCCGGCGCGCGTGGTCTCGGTCACGGTGGTGGACCCCGACACCCGGGCGGCGCGGGTCGTCGTGCCGGACTACCAGCTGTCTCTGGCGATCGGCAAGGAGGGCCAGAACGCCCGTCTGGCCGCGAAGCTGACCGGCTGGCGGATCGACATCCGGTCCGACGCCGCGGAGGCGACCGGGGCCCTCGCCGAGCCGGTCGCGGGGTCCGACGGTCTCAACCGTTGACCTCGCGCGCTAGACTCGACGTGGCTGGGCAGGTCATGTCCGGCATTCCCCGTGAGCGCGGCAGGTCGAATCCTGTCCGCACCTGCGTGGGATGCCGCCAGATCGGCCCGAGGTCGGCCCTGACGCGGGTCGTCGCCACGCCCACCACCACCGAGGCCGAGCCCCGGGTGCTGGTGGTGGACGTGACGCGGTCGCTGCCGGGCCGGGGGGCGTGGCTACACCCCGAACCTCATTGCCTCGAGCTCGCCGAGCGCCGTCGTGCGTTTCCCCGAGCCCTGCGGATCGCAGGGCCGGTGGATCTCACAGCGGTGCACCGGCACCTCGGGGCATGAGGAGCATCGGTCACCGGGACCTCCGGTGGCCGGGAGCACCGTCGACATGGGAAGCGGGTCGAGAGCCGATGGCTGCCCGATGAGCACCTACCGATGAGTACCCAGCGATGAGTACCCAGCACTAACGACGGTCCGACCCTGTCCGGGCGGACCGAGACAGGGAGAGATGTGGCCAAGGTCCGCGTCTACGAGCTCGCCAAGGAGCTCGGCGTTGATAGCAAGACCCTCATGACCAAGCTGAACGAACTCGGTGAGTTCGTGCGCTCGGCGTCCTCGACGATCGAGCCGCCGGTGGTCCGCAAGCTGCGGGACACCTACCCGGCCGCCGGAGGCGGCGACAGCAAGGCGGAGTCCAAGCCGAAGCCTGCGCCCAAGCCGGCTGCGAAGCCCGCTGCCGCGGCACCGGCACCCGCCACCCCGGCCGAGGCACCGGCCGCCGAGGCAGCTCCGGCTGCCGCTTCGGCACCGGCCGCCACCCCGGCCCCGAGCAAGCCCGCACCGGCCCCCAAGCCGGCACCCGCCGCCCCCGCGGAGACCCCGGCCCCGGCCGCGGACTCCGGTGAGGGCCGTGCACCCCGTCCGGGCGCGCCGCGTCCCAGCGGCCCCCGTCCGGGCAACAACCCGTTCGCGCCGTCCCAGGGCATGCCCCGCTCCGGCGGATCGCGCTCCGGTGGCGAGCGTGCACCGCGTCCGGGCAACAACCCGTTCGCCTCCTCGCAGGGCATGCCCCGCCCGGGTGAGCGTCGTTCCGAGGCCCCCGCGGCTCAGGCCGGCGCTGCCGGTGGTGGCGAGCGTTCCGGTGGCCCGCGTCCGGGCGGTCCCCGTCCGGGTGGCCCGCGTCCGGCGGCTCCGCGCCCCGGCGGCGGCGCCCGTCCGAACCCGGGCATGATGCCGGGTCGGTCCACCAGTGGGGTGGGTCGTCCGGGTGAGCGTCCGGCCCGTCCCGGCGGCGGTGGCCGTCCGGGTGGCGGTGGTGGTTACGGCGGCGGTGGCGCCGGTCGTCCCGGTGGCGGTGGCGGTTTCGCCGGTCGTCCCGGTGGCGGTGGCGGCGGTCCCCGCGGTGCCGGTGGTCGTGGCAGCACCCAGGGTGCCTTCGGGCGCGCCGGGGGCCGTCCGGTCCGAGGCCGGAAGTCGAAGCGCGCGAAGCGTCAGGAATTCGAGCAGATGCAGGCGCCGTCGCTCGGCGGCGTGCAGGTGCCCCGGGGCAACGGCTCCACGGTCATCCGCCTGCGTCACGGCGCCTCGCTGAACGACTTCGCGGACAAGATCGACGCGAACCCGGCGTCGCTGGTCACCGTCCTGTTCCACCTGGGCGAGATGGCCACGGCCACCCAGTCCCTGGACGAGGACACCTTCGGGACCCTGGCGGCCGAGCTCGGCTACCGGGTCGAGATGGTCTCGGCGGAGGAGGAGGACCGGGAGCTGCTCGGTTCCTTCGACATCGACCTGGACCAGGAGCTGGCCGACGAGGACGACTCGCAGCTGCAGGCCCGTCCGCCGGTCGTGACCGTCATGGGTCACGTCGACCACGGTAAGACGAAGCTGCTGGACGCCATCCGGTCCACCGACGTGGTGGCCGGTGAGGCGGGTGGGATCACCCAGCACATCGGTGCCTACCAGGTGCGTGCCGAGCACGAGGGCGTCGAGCGTCCGATCACCTTCATCGACACCCCGGGTCACGAGGCGTTCACCGCCATGCGTGCCCGTGGTGCCCAGGTGACCGACATCGCGATCCTGGTGGTCGCGGCGGACGACGGCGTGATGCCGCAGACCGTCGAGGCTCTGAACCACGCCCAGGCGGCCGGTGTGCCGATCGTGGTCGCGGTGAACAAGGTCGACAAGGAGGACGCCAACCCGGCGAAGATCCGTCAGCAGCTCACCGAGTACAACCTGGTGGCCGAGGAGTACGGCGGCGACACCATGTTCGTCGACGTGTCGGCCCGCCAGCGGATGGGCATCGACCAGCTGCTGGAGGCCGTCCTGCTGACCGCCGACGCGGCGCTCGACCTGCGGGCGAACCCCGACAAGGACGCGCGTGGTGTGGCGATCGAGGCCAACCTGGACAAGGGTCGCGGTTCCGTGGCCACCGTCCTGGTCCAGTCCGGCACGCTGCACGTCGGTGACGCGATCGTCGCCGGCACCGCCCACGGTCGTGTCCGTGCGATGTTCGACGAGCACGGCAACGCGCTGACCGAGGCGGGCCCGGCCCGTCCGGTGCAGGTCCTGGGTCTGGCGTCCGTGCCGAGTGCCGGTGACACCTTCCTGGTGGCTCCGGACGAGCGCACCGCCCGTCAGATCGCCGAGAAGCGTGAGGCCGCCGAGCGTGCCGCCCTGCTGGCCAAGCGCCGCAAGCGGATCAGCCTCGAGGACTTCACCAAGGCGCTCGAGCTGGGCAAGGTCGAGACCCTCAACCTGGTCATCAAGGGTGACGTCTCCGGTGCCGTCGAGGCCCTGGAGGATGCGCTGCTCAAGATCGACGTGGGCGAGGAGGTCGACCTGCGCGTGATCCACCGCGGCGTCGGCGCGATCACCCAGAACGACGTGAACCTGGCCACGGTGGACAACGCCGTGATCATCGGCTTCAACGTCAAGTTCGGTGAGCGGGTCGAGGAGCTGGCGGACCGCGAGGGTGTCGAGGTCAAGTTCTACTCGGTCATCTACGCGGCGATCGACGACGTCGAGGCGGCCCTCAAGGGCATGCTCAAGCCGGAGTACGAGGAGGTGCAGCTCGGTACCGCCGAGGTGCGCGAGGTCTTCCGCTCCTCCAAGGCCGGGAACATCGCCGGTTCGCTGGTCCGCTCCGGGGAGATCCGCCGGAACAGCAAGGCCCGGGTGCTCCGCGACGGCAAGGTGATCGGGGACAACCTGACCATCGACTCGCTGAAGCGCTTCAAGGACGACGCCGTCGAGGTCCGCGAGGGCTACGAGTGCGGTATCGGCCTCGGGTCGTACAACGACATCCGCGAGGGTGACGTCATCGAGACCTGGGAGATGCGCGAGAAGCCGCGCGTCTGACCGGCTCACCGGTGGGCCCGTACCCGCGCCGCTCGGCGTGAGGTGCGGGCCCGCCGTCGTCCGGGGGAAGATCCTCCGAACAGCACTGACGTAGGAAAGAGAGAGCAGTCATGGTGGACCACCCCCGGGCACGCAAGGTCGCCGACCGGATCCAGCAGGTCGTCGCGCAGATGATCGACACCCGGATCAAGGACCCGCGCCTCGGCTTCGTCACCGTCACCGACGTCCGGGTGACCGGCGACCTGCAGCACGCCAGCGTGTTCTACACGGTGTTCGGCGACGAGGAGGCACGGCAGGGCAGCGCGGCGGCCCTCAAGAGCGCCACCGGTCTGATCCGCTCCGAGGTCGGCAAGCAGCTGGGCGTGCGCCTGACCCCGACGCTGGAGTTCGTCCTGGACGCCGTGCCGGAGACCGCCGCCCACCTGGACGCCGCCCTCCTGGAGGCAGCGCGCCGGGACAAGGAGCTGGAGGCGCTGGCCGCCCAGGCGACCTACGCCGGCGACGCGGACCCGTACAAGAAGCCCGCCGACGACGAGGACGACCTCGACGACGATGCCCGCTGACCAGCGCGACCAGCGCGACCAGCGCGACCAGCGCGACCAGCGCGACCAGCGTGACCAGCGCGACCGTCGGCCGGATCGGCCCCGTCGCCCGACCGCGGCCGACGGTCTGCTGATCGTCGACAAGCCGGCCGGCTGGACCAGTCACGACGTGGTCGCCAAGGCCCGGTGGCTGGCGGGGACCCGCAAGGTGGGGCACGCGGGGACCCTGGACCCGATGGCCACCGGCGTGCTGGTGCTTGGGGTCGGTCGGGCCACCCGGCTGCTCACCTGGGTGACCGGGGCGGACAAGGAGTACCGGGCGACGATCCGGCTGGGCGAGTCGACCACCACGGACGACGCCGAGGGCGAATCGGTGTCCCGGGTGCCGGTCACGGCGGTCCCGGCGGGGCTGACGGCGGCGGTGGCGGAGCTGACCGGGGCGATCCAGCAGGTGCCCAGCGCGGTCAGCGCGATCAAGGTGGACGGTCAGCGCGCCTACGCCCGGGTGCGCGCCGGCGAGGACGTGCAGCTGGCCGCTCGGCCGGTGACGGTGCACGAGTTCGAGGTCGGCGACATCCGGGTCGGCGGCGACGCGGTGGACGTCGACGTGCGCGTGGTCTGCTCCTCCGGCACCTACATCCGCGCGCTGGCCCGCGACCTCGGTGCCGCGCTCGGGGTCGGCGGACACCTGACCATGCTGCGCCGGACCCGGGTGGGCGGCTATCCGATCACCGCCGCCCGGTCGCTGGCGGAGCTGGAGGAGTGGCCGATGGACACTCCGGTCGACACCCTGCCGCTGGCCGAGGCGGCGCGGGCCACCTTCCCGACCCGTGACCTGACGGCGGACGAGGCCCGCGCGCTGGGGCACGGCCAGCGGATCGCGCCCAGCGGGGTGGACGGCGCCGAGCGCACCGTGGCGGCGATCGCACCCGACGGGACGCTGGTGGCGCTGATCGAGGACCGCGGTCCGCAGGCGCGGCCGGTGCTGGTCTTCGCCGGGTCGTGACACGCATCCGGATCGGCGTGGCAGGCTTACCCGGGCTGGAACGGTCGCCGGGTCGGGCCACGCCGTGTCCACCGGGGCCGATCGCGTGAGCGTGGCGGCCCGGACGGTCGCGGCGGACGGACCGGCGGTGGACGTTCCCGCAGACGGACAGGCAGACGGACAGAGAGTGGAGCAGCGCGTGCAGTGCTGGACCGGACTCGGGCAGGTGCCCGAGGACTTCGGACCGTCGGTGGTGACCATCGGGAACTTCGACGGCGTGCACCGGGGGCACCGCAGCGTGCTGGCGCGGATGATCGACGACGCCCGGACCGCGGGCCTGGCCACCGTGGCGATCACCTTCACCCCGCACCCGCAGCGGGTGCACCGGCCGGAGACCGCTCCGCCGCTGCTGACCGGCGACGCCGACCGGCTGGAACTGCTGGCGGAGACCGGCTTGGACGCGGTGCTCCTGGTGGACTACACCCTGGACTTCGCCCGGCAGACCCCGGAGGAGTTCGTGCGGGGCTACCTGGTCGACGGGCTGCGGGCGCGCACCGTCGTGGTCGGCCGGGACGTGCGCTTCGGTCGGGACAATGCCGGTGACCTGGACACGATGCGGGCACTGGGGGAGCGGTTCGGCTTCACCGTCCGGGTGATCGAGGACGTGACCGGCGCCCCGGATGCCACGGCAGCCGAGGAGGGTGACCGGCGCTGGTCCTCCACCTGGGTGCGCGAACTGTTGGCCGCGGGCGACGTGCGGGCGGCGCAGAGGGTGCTGGGCCATCCGCACCGGATGCGCGGCGTGATCGTGCACGGCGACGCCCGGGGACGTGAGCTCGGCTTCCCGACCGCGAACCTGGAGCCGGAGGCCGAGGGCATGGTCCCCGCCGACGGCGTCTACGCCGGGTGGCTGCGGGTGGTGCGGCCGGACGGTGCGGCGCAGGACGCGACGGCTCCGTCCGCCGCCTGCGCGCCGTTGCCGGCCGCGATCTCGGTCGGCACCAACCCGACCTTCGACGGGGCGCAGCGGCGGGTGGAGGCCTATGTGCTCGATCGCACCGACCTCGACCTCTACGGCGCCCAGGTGGTGCTGGAGTTCGTCGCCCGGATGCGGCCGACGCTGCGGTTCACCGACATCGACGCGTTGATCGAGCAGATGCACGTCGACGTCGACGGGGTGCGCGAGGTGCTCGGCGCCTCCGACGCGCCCAACTGATAAGGTTGCATCGCCGTCAGAACGGCCGCGGACCGAGAGCGCCCGGGTGGACCTGCCCCGGAGCACCGCGCAACGAATTTCAAGGAGAGTCGTGCCCCTCGACATCGACACCAAGAAGTCCATCATCGCCGAGTACGCCACCCACGAGGGTGACACCGGCTCCCCGGAGGTCCAGATCGCGCTGCTGACCCGGCGGATCAACGACCTGAACGAGCACCTCAAGGAGCACAAGCACGACCACCACAGCCGGCGCGGCCTGCTGCTGCTGGTCGGCCAGCGTCGTCGGCTCCAGGCGTACCTGCAGAAGACCGACATCACCCGCTACCGCGCGCTGATCGAGCGCCTCGGCCTGCGGCGATGATCGCCTGACCAGCCCGGACCCCACACGGGGTCCGGGCTGGTCCTGCGTCAGGGGTCGGATACCCCGGGCGCTTCACTCGAAACACCCCGAGCGCCCCGTTCGGTCTCGTCCGGTCCTCGGTAGTGGGCCACGGAGCACGTCTCCGTGGACCTCGATCGAAGACCGCCGTGGCCAGGGCGCTCACGAACCCGAAGGAGGGCACCCGTGGAGGGTCCCGAGATCCAGTTCGCCGAGGCCGTCATTGACAACGGCACGTTCGGCACCCGTACCGTCCGCTTCGAGACCGGTCGGCTGGCCAAGCAGGCCGCCGGTTCCGCGATGGCCTACCTCGACGGCGAGACCGCCCTGCTGTCGGCCACCACGGCGGGCAAGCACCCCAAGGACCAGTTCGACTTCTTCCCGCTGACGGTGGACGTCGAGGAGCGGCAGTACGCCGCCGGCAAGATCCCCGGCTCGTTCTTCCGCCGCGAGGGTCGCCCGTCCACCGACGCGATCCTGGCCTGCCGCCTGATCGACCGCCCGCTGCGCCCGCTGTTCGTCAAGGGCCTGCGCAACGAGGTCCAGGTCGTCATCACCGTGCTGGCGATCCACCCGGACGACGCCTACGACGTCCTGGCGATCAACGCCGCGTCGATCTCCACCCAGATCTCCGGCCTGCCGTTCTCCGGCCCGGTCGGTGCGGTGCGGATCGCGCTGATCGACGGCCAGTGGGTCGCCTTCCCCCGGTACACCGAGCGGGAGCGCGCCACCTTCGAGATCGTCGTGGCCGGTCGTGTCGTCGGTGACGACGTGGCGATCGCCATGATCGAGGCCGAGGCGCCGGAGAAGTCCTGGAACCTGATCAAGGACGAGGGCGGCGTCGCGCCGACCGAGGAGATCGTGGCCCAGGGCCTCGAGGCCTCCAAGCCCTTCATCAAGGCCCTGGTCGAGGCGCAGCAGCAGCTGGCCGCCCAGGCCGCCAAGGAGGTGCGGGAGTTCCCGACCTTCCCGGACTACCAGCCGGACGCGTACGCCGCCGTGGAGAAGGCCGCCGAGGCCAAGCTGCACGAGGCGATGTCCATCGCCGACAAGCAGTCCCGCGAGTCCCGTCAGGACGAGGTCAAGGCCGAGGTCCTGGACGAGCTGGCAGCCCAGTTCGAGGGTCGCGAGAAGGAGCTGTCCGCCGCGGTCCGCGCCGTGACCAAGAAGGTCATCCGCCAGCGGATCCTGACCGACGGCTTCCGGATCGACGGGCGTGGCCTGCGGGACATCCGCACCCTGTCCGCCGAGGTCGAGGTCCTGCCCCGCGTGCACGGCTCGGCGCTGTTCGAGCGCGGCGAGACCCAGATCATGGGTGTCACCACGCTGAACATGCTCCGGATGGAGCAGCAGCTGGACACGCTGTCCCCGGAGACCCGCAAGCGGTACATGCACAACTACAACTTCCCGCCCTACTCCACCGGTGAGACCGGTCGGGTGGGTTCGCCGAAGCGCCGCGAGATCGGTCACGGCGCGCTGGCCGAGCGGGCGATCATGCCCGTGCTGCCCAGCCGCGAGGAGTTCCCCTACGCGATCCGTCAGGTCTCCGAGGCCCTCGGCTCCAACGGGTCCACCTCGATGGGCTCGGTCTGCGCCAGCACCCTGTCGCTGCTGAACGCCGGTGTGCCGCTGCGCGCCCCGGTCGCCGGTATCGCGATGGGCCTGGTGTCCGACACCGTCGACGGCCAGACGCGCTACGCCGCGCTGACCGACATCCTCGGTGCCGAGGACGCCTTCGGTGACATGGACTTCAAGGTCGCGGGTACCCGCGACTTCGTCACCGCGATCCAGCTCGACACCAAGCTGGACGGCATCCCGGCCTCCGTGCTCGCCGACGCCCTGACCCAGGCGAAGGAGGCTCGCCTGGCGATCCTCGACGTCCTGAACGAGGCGATCGACGTCCCGGACGAGATGTCGCCGTTCGCGCCGCGCGTGATCTCGGTGAAGGTGCCGGTCGACAAGATCGGCGAGGTCATCGGCCCGAAGGGCAAGATGATCAACCAGATCCAGGAGGAGACCGGCGCCGACATCTCCATCGAGGACGACGGCACGGTCTACATCGGCGCCACCGACGGTCCGTCGGCGGAGGCCGCGCGGGCGGCGATCAACGCGATCGCCAACCCGCACATGCCCGAGGTGGGCGAGCGCTTCGTGGGCACCGTGGTCAAGACCACGACCTTCGGCGCCTTCGTCTCCCTGTCCCCGGGCAAGGACGGTCTGCTGCACATCTCGCAGATCCGTCGCCTGGTCGGCGGCAAGCGGGTGGAGAACGTCGAGGACGTGCTGAAGATCGGCCAGAAGGTCCAGGTCGAGATCGGCGAGATCGACCCGCGCGGCAAGCTCTCGCTGCACGCCGTGGTCGAAGAGGCAGCGGACGAGTCCTCGGACGAGAAGGCCGACGCCTGACGTGCCACTGCACCTTCCGCTCGTCGCCCCGGGTGAGTCCGGGGCCGAGCTGACCCATTCCGGGCAGGACGGTGACGACATCCGTCGTTCCGTCCTGCCCGGCGGGGTCCGCCTGCTCACCGAGCGCGTGCCCGGCATGCGCTCGGTGAGTGTGGGCGCCTGGGTCGGTGTCGGGTCCCGGGACGAGAGCGACGGCCACCACGGCTCGACGCACTTCCTGGAGCACCTGCTGTTCAAGGGCACCGCCCGGCGGTCGGCGATGGACATCGCCGAGGCGTTCGACGAGGTCGGTGGCGAGGCGAACGCCGCCACCGGCAAGGAGCACACCTGCTACTACGCACGGGTGCTCGACGAGGACCTGACGATGGCGACCGACGTGATCGCCGACATGGTCACCTCCGCCCGGCTGGACGCCGACGAGCTGGAGACCGAGCGCGGGGTCATCCTCGAAGAGCTCGCGATGAACGACGACGACCCGAGCGACGTGGCGCACGAGCGCTTCGCCTCGGTAGTCCTGGGCGACCACGAGCTGGGTCGCCCGATCGGTGGCACGCCGGACACGATCCGTGCGGTGCCCCGCGACGCGGTGTGGGAGCACTACCGTCAGCACTACCGCCCCGACACCCTGGTGGTCACCGCCGCGGGCGGGGTGGATCACGACGCACTGGCCGACCAGGTGGTGCGGGCACTGACCGACGGCGGCTGGGAGCTGCCGTCCGGTCTCGCCCCCGCCGGTCGCCGGACCGCCCCCGGGCCGACCTCCGCGGTGATCCCGGCCGGTGGCACCCGGGTCACCGTCACCCGCAGCACCGAGCAGGCGAACGTCCTGGTCGGCGGGGTGGGGATCACCGCCACCGACCCGCGCCGGTTCACGCTGTCGGTGCTGAACGCGGTCCTCGGCGGCGGGATGTCCTCCCGGCTGTTCCAGGAGATCCGGGAGAAGCGCGGTCTGGCGTACTCGACCTACTCCTTCGCCTCCGGGCACGCCGACACCGGGGTCTTCGGCCTCTACGCCGGGTGCACCCCCGCCAAGGTGGACCAGGTCACCGAGCTGCTGATCGCCGAGTGGGAGCGCCTGGCCGACGGAGGCATCACCGACGCCGAGCTGCGGCGCTCGATCGGTCAGCTGTCCGGCGGGCTGGTGCTGAACCTGGAAGACTCCGGGTCGCGGATGAGCCGGCTCGGCAAGTCCGAGCTGGTGCACGGCGAGCTGCTGTCCACCGAGGAGGCGCTCGACCGGCTGCGCGCCGTCACCGCCGAACAGGTCCGGGAGCTGGCGGCCGAGCTGGCCTCCCGCCCGCGGTCGGTGGTCCGGGTCGGGCCGTTCGGCGACTGACCGGGCCGACCTGTCCGCTGCTGTCCGGTCCCGCGCGTACCGGGCGGGGTCCACAGGTCCTGACGCCGCGGGTGTCGATCGGCGAGAATGGGGCGATGAGCGCCACCGCCGTCCCGGTCCGGCGCCGCGTGCTGGTGCGCGGCGAACTCGTGCACGACCTCACGCTGCTCGCCGGGCCGGACGAGGGCTTCCGCCTGGTCCTGCCCCAGGCGCTGCCGACCCTGGTCCTGCGCGGCGGGTCGGCGGAGCGGGTCGATCTGCTGTCCGGCGACCGCCGTCCGATGGCGTCGGTGCTGTGCGGACCGAGCACCCGGCCCTGGGCGGTGCGGGACGGTCTGCCGGTCCTGGTGCTGCGATTGCGGCCGGAGGCACTGGACCGGCTCGGCGTGGCCGACCGCCGACCGCTCGTGGACGGCATGGTGCCGCTGGACGAGGTGGGGCTGGCCTCGCTGCTCGACCTGTTGCCGGTGGTCGTCTCCGAGGCGCCCGAGAGCGCCGAGCTCCCCGGACGGACCGCGCGGGGTGGCGAGGTCGGCGCGGGCAGCCGGATACCCGCGGACGGGACCGCCTGGGTCGCGCAGGGCGCCGCGATCGATGCCGCGCTGGTCGGACTCGCCGGTCCCAGCACGCCGGACACCCGTCTGCTGCGCAGCCGACTCGCCGCGGCGGTGGGCATGATCCTCGCCGAGCGCGGCTGGGTGACGACGGTGGAGGTGGCCCGGGCGGCCCAACTCCCACCGTTCGAGCTGTTCCGGATCGTCGACGCGGCGCTGGGCACCGGACCGGAGCAGCTCGCGGCCGCTCAGCGGTGGCGGTGCGCGGTGCGGGACGCGGTGCCCGCCGATGCCTCCCCGGCGCGGGTGCTGTCGGCGCTGCGCGACCTGGCCGACCTGCCCCGGGCGGAGCTGGAACGGCTCGGCACCGACCCGGGTGCCCTGGCGGTGGTCCTGCGGACGGCGGCGGGGCTGCTCGGGTTAGGGTGACCGACCGTGACGACTCTGCGGGTGGCCGTGCTGGGCGCGGCGGGACGAATGGGCCGATCCGTGGTCGAGGCGGTGAACGGTGCGCCCGATCTGGAGCTGGTGGCCGCGCTCGACCGGGACGGCGATGTGGCGGGGCTGGCGGGCACCGGGGCGCAGGTCGCCGTCGACTTCACCGTGCCCTCCGCCACCGAGGCGAATGTCACCGCGCTGGTCCGACAGGGCATCCACGCGGTGGTCGGCACCACCGGCTGGACCGAGGAGTCCCTGGGTCGGGTGCGCGGTGAGCTGGCGGCCCGGCCGGACGTCGGGGTGCTGATCGCACCGAACTTCGCGCTCGGGGCGGTGCTGGCCATGCGCTTCGCCGCGATGGCGGCCCGGTGGTTCGAGTCGGCCGAGGTGGTCGAGCTGCATCATCCGGACAAGGTGGACGCGCCCTCCGGCACCGCCCGGCACACCGCGGCGGCGATCGCCCGGGCGCGGGCCGAGGCAGGTCTGGGTCCGATGCCCGACGCCACCGACACTGGGATCGACGGCGCGCGCGGTGCCGATGTCGACGGAGTCCGGGTGCACGCGGTGCGGCTGCGCGGTCTGACCGCCCACGAGGAGATCCTGCTCGGCAACCCGGGGGAGCAGCTGACCATCCGACACGACTCCTTCGACCGGGTGAGCTTCATGCCCGGGGTGCTGCACGCGGTGCGGGCCATCGGGGCGCGGCCCGGCCTGACCGTCGGCCTCGACCAGTTGTTGGACCTGGGCTGATGGGCGGCGGTCGTCGCCGGGTCCCGCTGATCGCGGCGGTGGTGCTGACGGCACTGCTCGGTCTGTACCTGTGGGTGGTCGCGGGGCGGGCGGTGGCCCTGATCCGCACCGGTGAGCCGGTCGGCATCGCCCTGGGGATCGCCTTCGGGGTGCTGCCGCTGCTGGTGCTGGCGCTGATCGCGCGGGAGTGGATGCTGGCCATCGACGTGCAGCGGATGGCCGACACCCTGGCCGACCGGGACGAGCTACCGGTGGACGAGCTGCCGCGGTCGCCCGGCGGCCGGATCGACCGGGCGGCGGCGGTGACCGCCTTCGACGCAGCGCGCGCGGACGCGGAGCAGGCGGCGCCGGACGACTGGGGTGCCTGGTACCGGTTGGCCTTCGCCTACGAGGCGGCCGGTGACCGACGGCGGGCCCGGGCCACCCTGCGCACCGCCTCCCGGATCCATCGGGGCCGACCGGCGCGGTGACGCGGTCACCGAGGCGACATGTCGCCTCGGTGCGCGGCTGACTGAGCAGCGGGTCGGGCACCGGGTCGGGCACCGAGGTGGGTGCCGATCTGGTCGGCGGGCATCGGCCGTGCCATCCAGAATCCCTGCGCCATCGGGACGCCGGCCTCCCGGAGCGCCCGGTACTGCGCACCGTCCTCCACCCCCTCCGCCACGACCGTCAGACCGCGCTCCTGGGCGACGGCACCGACCAGCGCGACCAGCAGGCGGTCCACCGGGTCGGTCAGCATGCCGGCGATCACCGACCGGTCGATCTTCAGCACGTCCACCGGCAGCCGCGTCACCGAGCGCAGCCCGGACAGTGCGCCGCCCAGGTCGTCCAGCCCGATCCGCAGCCCACCCGCGCGGATCCGGGTCAGCTGCGGCAGGGCGCGCGCGAGCTGGGCGTCGGACGCCAGTTCGGACAGCTCGAGCCGCACCCGGGCCGGATCGAGGCGATGGGCATCGACCACCGCGAGCACCCGGTCCGCCAGGTCGTCGGCGTCCAGGGCGCTGGGGGAGAGGTTGACGTTCATCACGGTGGGTGCGCTCGGCCCCCACCGCTCGTCCCAGGCCCGCAGGTCGGCGCAGGCGCGGTCCAGCACCCACAGGTCCAGGTCGAGCGCCCGGTCCAGTGCCAGCGCGCGTGCCAGCGGCCCCGCCGGTCCGTCAACGCCCTCCGCGGTGCGCACCCGCAGCAGCGCCTCCACCTCGCGGGTCCGCCCGTCGGCCACGGTGACGATCGGCTGGTAGTACAGCTGGAGTCCCTGCGCCAGATGCTCGGGCAGTCGGGCGACCGGGCTGCCGGGCAGGGTGCCCCGGGCGATCGGCACGGGTGCGTCGGCGTCGGCGAGCCGGACCCGGTCGCCGCCCGCCTTCTTCGCGCCGTACATCGCCAGGTCCGCCTCGTGCAGCAGGTGCTCGTGACCCAGGAGCGCCCCGGCACCCACGGCGATCCCGACACTGGCCCGCGAGTGCGCCCGCACCGGCAGAGCCGGGTCGAGGTCCGCGACCACCGATCGCAGGCGTTCACCGAGGTCGAGGGCTCGTCGTCGCCAGTCGTGGTCCGGGTTCTGCGGCCCGAGCAGGTGGGCGAGGGCGAACTCGTCGCCACCGAGGCGGCCCAGCGCGTCCTGTGGACCAGCGGCCGTGGCCAGTCGACGGGCGACCGAGGCGATGAGGGCGTCGCCGGAGGGGTGCCCCAGGCTGTCGTTGACCTCCTTCAGGCGGTCCAGATCCAGGTAGGCCAGCGCGACGGCGCCCCCGGAGGCCCGGGCGGTGGCACAGAGTTGCTCCAGGTCGGCCAGGAATCCGGCCCGGGACTGCACCCCGGTCAACGGGTCATGCGACGCCTGGTGCGCGAGCTCGGTCGCCAGAGCGGCCATCAGGCTGGTCGGATCGAGGACGCCGACCGGTGTGTCGTCCGGGCCGATCACCACCATGTCCGCATACCCGTCACCGGACGTCAGGCGGTCGGCGGCCTCGGTGAGCGAGTCGGTGATCCTGACCCGCTGGGCGTCCCACCGGGCGATCTCGGACACCGGGCGGCGTGACCAGAGCGAGCGTCCGAAGCCGAACCGCCCGGTCATGGTGGTCAGGAAGTCCTTGCGGGCGACCATCCCGTAGCGCCCACCCGGCTCCCGTGGCTCGACCAGCACGGAGCTGACCGTCCACTCGGTGCGGAAGCCGTGGTCGACCGCCTCGCAGGGGGCGTCCGCCGCCACCACCACGGGGTCGGAGACCAGGTCAGCGAGGGTCACGCCGTGGACGGCCCCACGCCAGGGCGCACGCGATGCAGGTGACACGGAGGGAACATCGGCGGTTCAGCGCCCGAGTGAAGCGGTCGGCCCGGTTGTTCGGCCACCGTTCACCGTGCAGCCGTGCCGCCGTGCCGCCGTGCCGCCGTGCCGCCGTGCCGCCGTGCCGCCGTGCCGCCGTGCCGCCGTGCCGGCGTCCGGCTCTGTACGGCTGGGCCGCGGTGGCCGGAGTCAGATCGCGGCCGCCCACAGACGCTCGGTCACCTCGCGCGGGTCGCCCTCGCTGCCCAGGCGCCGTTCGGCACCCATGTCGTCCAGCCCGGCCGAGCCGAGGAACTGCTCGCGGACCACGTCCCCGACCAGCACCCAGGTCTGCACGCTGCCGGCCCCGTCCTCGTCCCGCAGCAGGTCCACCACGGCGGCCAGCAGCCGCGACCCGTGGCCCACCCGACGGGCCTCGGGCAGGACTTCCAGCGCCAGGATCTCGCCGCCGGGCGTGTCGTCGTCGGAGTCGGCCGGGGCGGTGACCGGAGCCACCGAGGCGAAGCCGACCAGCCGCGGCCCGTGCATCGCGACCAGCACCCGGTAGCCGCGCCCGGGCGGCGCGCTGATCGCCCGCTGCCACTGCGCCGCCAGCTGGGTCGGGTCGATCCCGTCCAGCACCGCCTCGCCCAGGGTCTCGGTCAGGGACTCCCGCCAGGCGGTGAGCTGGACGCGGGCCACGTCCTGCTCGTCGCCGGGGACCGCGGGGCGGACCGACACGTCGGAGGTGGGGGTGAGCGGGTTCAGGGGGCCGGGCATGCGCTCACCATGCCACGTACACCGGCTCCAGGTACTCCTCGATCCCCGCCTCGCCACCCTCGCGCCCGATCCCGGACAGCTTCACGCCACCGAACGGGGCGCTGGCGTCGGAGACCATGCCCCGGTTGATGCCGATCATCCCGGCCTCCACCGCCTCGGTCAGCCGGAGCGCCCGGGACAGGTCGCGGGTGTACGCGTAGGCGACCAGGCCGAAGTCGGTGCCGTTCGCCAGCGCGAGCCCCTCCTCCTCGGTGCCGAAGCTGGTCACCGGTGCGACCGGGCCGAAGATCTCCTCGGTCACCGCCGGGGTGTCCGCGGGCACCCGGTCCAGCACGGTGGGCGGGTAGAAGTGGCCCCGGCCCCCGATCCGCTCGCCACCGGTCCGGACCCGTGCCCCGTCGTCGGCGGCCCGGGCCACCAGCTCGGCGACGTGGTCGACGGCGGACGCCTCGATCAGCGGCCCGACGGTGACCCCCGGCTCCGCCCCGTGGCCCACCCGCAGGTCCTGGAAGGCGGCGGTCAACCGGTCGGCGAACTCGGCCGCCACCGGCTCCTGGACCAGGAACCGGTTCGCGGCGACGCAGGTCTGGCCCGAGTTGCGCATCTTCGCCGCCACCGCACCCGCCACCGCCTCGTCCAGATCGGCGTCGGCGAACACCAGGAACGGGGCGTTGCCGCCCAGCTCCATCGACGTGCGCAGGATGTTCTGCGCCGCCTGGCCGAGCAGGGTGCGGCCGACCTCGGTGCTGCCGGTGAACGAGAGCTTGCGCAACCGGCGGTCGGCGATCACCGGCCCGGTCACGGCACCGGAGGACGCGGTCGGGATGACGTTCACCACCCCGGTCGGCAGGTCACGGGCGTCCAGTTCCTCGCGGATCAGCTCGGCGAAGTAGGCGGTGGTCAGCGGGGTCAGCCGGGCCGGCTTCACCACGATCGGGCACCCGGCGGCCAGCGCCGGGGCGACCTTGCGGGCGATCATCGCGATCGGGAAGTTCCACGGCGTGATCGCGAGCGCCGGTCCGACCGGGCGGCGCATCACCAGCTGGTGGTGGGTCCCGGCCGGTGCACGTCGGGCCAGCCCGTCCAGGCGCACCGCCTGCTCGGAGTACCAGCGCACGTACTCGGCGGCGTACTGCACCTCCGCGCGCGCCTCGGCCAGTGGTTTGCCGCCCTCCGCGGTGACCAGGGCCGCCAGATCGTCGGTCCGGGCGATCATCGCGTCGAAGACGCCGCGCAGCAGGTCCGACCGGGTCCGGGGAGCGACCTCGCGCCAGAGCGGGAACGCGCGGTCCGCGGCGTCCAGGGCGGCGAGCGCGTCCTCCGCGGTGGCGTCGGCGACGTCGAACAGCGTCTCGCCGGTGCCCGGGTCCTCGACCGCGAAGCTGCCGCCGCCGGTGGCGGGTCGCCAGCGACCGTCGATCAGCAGCCCGGTGGGCAGGTGGGCGGCGAGGTTGGGTGGCAGCACGGCGGTGGGCATGGCGCCAGTGTCACGCGCACCGGCCGCGGGCGCGCGGCGGCACCCGACCACCGCGCCCGACCACCGCGCCCGACCACCGCACCCGACCACCGCGCCCGGCCACGGCACCCGGCCACGCCACCCGACACCCGCACCGGCTTGCGGCCGACCGGTCACCGGGTGCGCCGAGCGGCTCAGTGCGCGAAGCCGCAGTCCCGACGCAGCCGCACCTGGATCGCGTCCGCCTCGGGCAGCCGCACCAACCGGGTGTCCAGGTCCACCGTCGTGAGCCCGGCCTCGGTCGCCACCGCATGCCCGATCCCGCCGTCCGGGTGCACCACCAGCACGTGACCCGGGCAGTCACCGAGGAAGGTGACGTCCTCGATCAGCACGTCGTGCCGGGCATCGGCTGCCACCGCGTGCGCCAGGGCCAGCAACTCGGCTCCGTCCAGCCCCGGCCGCACCAGGCCCGACACCACGGTGCCACCCGGGGCGGGGGACACCTCCGCGCAGATCACCGGCAGGCGGTCCAGCGCCGTGAGATCCCAGAACCGGTCGTCGTCCAGGATCGGTGCGTGCGGGGCGAACAGCCGGCACACCGCCGACCGGTCGAGGGTGTCGCCGAGCGTCAGTTCGAACTCGCCGGTTCCGACGGGCATCCGCGCGCTCCTGAACTGCTGGTGACAGACCTGCCGACCTGCACTGTAGGGGTGCCGGCGAGCGGGGACGGGGCGTGTCACCCGTCCGGCCCCGTCGGACGCCTAGCATGGGGCCCATGACCGACCTGCCGTACGCCAGCCAGACCACGCCGTACGAGGACCTGCTCCGGCTGGTGCTGGAGACCGGCACCGCGAAGTCCGACCGCACCGGCACCGGGACCCGCAGCGTCTTCGGTCACCAGATGCGCTTCGACCTGGCGCAGGGCTTCCCACTGGTCACCACCAAGCGGGTGCACCTGCGGTCGATCGTGCAGGAGCTGCTGTGGTTCCTGCGCGGCGACTCGAACGTCCGCTGGCTGCAGGAGCGGAACGTGACCATCTGGGACGAGTGGGCCGATCAGGACGGCGAGCTGGGGCCGGTGTACGGCGTGCAGTGGCGGTCGTGGCCCATGCCGGACGGCGGTCACATCGACCAGCTCAGCGAGCTGCTGACGAACCTGCGTCGGGACCCCGACTCGCGGCGGCACATCGTGTCGGCGTGGAACGTGGCGGACATCCCGAGCATGGCGCTCGCCCCGTGCCACGCGCTGTTCCAGTTCTACGTGGCCGACGGCAAGCTGTCCTGCCAGCTCTACCAGCGGTCGGCGGACCTGTTCCTCGGGGTGCCGTTCAACCTGGCGTCCTACGCCCTGCTGACCCACATGGTGGCGCAGCAGGTCGGGCTCGAGGTCGGCGACTTCGTGTGGACCGGCGGCGACTGCCACATCTACGACAACCACCTGGACCAGGTGCGCGAGCAGCTCACCCGGGAGCCGTACCCGTTCCCGACCCTGCACCTGCGCCGGGCCGCGTCGCTGTTCGACTACATCCTGGAGGACGTCGAGGTGGTCGGCTACCAGCACCACCCGACGATCAAGGCACCGATCGCGGTCTGAGCGGACGGCCGTTCAGGCCATCCAGCCCAGTGCCCGCAGCAGGGCGGCAGACCCGGCGGCCAGCACCACCACCACGATGAACGGGGCGCGCAGGACCAGGGCCACCGCCGCCACCGCCACGGCCACCAGGCGGGCATCCACCTGCACCGCGCCCCCGCCGGTCGCCGTCTGGACCGCGACCAGCGCCGCCAGCAGGGCGATGGTCACCAGCCCGGCGGTGCGGGTGACCCGGGGGTTGTCCAGTGCCCGGCGCGGGATCAGGTGCCCGGCGAGTTTGGTGGCGTAGACCAGCGCCGAGGACGCCAGCACGGCGATCCACGCGGTGGTGCGGTCGAGCGGGCTCATCGGGTCGCCTCCGAGGTCCCGTCGCCGGGTGCGAGCACGCCCACCACCACGGCCAGGAGGGCCGCGGCGAGCACCGGCACCCCGGCCGGCACCACCGGGGTCAGGGCCAGCGCGACCACCGCCGCGGCGAGCGCCACCCAGCGTCCGGTGCGCAGGTCGTCGCCCGCCCCGTCTCGCGACCCACCCCGGGACCACCCGACCCGCGGCCAGAGCAACGCCAGGAAGGCCGCGGCCGCCGCGGCGTCCAACCCGTACCGGCGCGGGTCGCCCAGCGCGTCGCCGAGCAGCGCACCGGCCAGGCTGAACGCGTTCCAGAGCACGAACACCCCGACTCCGGTCCACCAGAAGCCGACCCGCGCTGCCCGCTGACCCGGTTGCGCGGTGGCCACGGCGGTGGACTCGTCAATGGTCAGGTGCGCCGCCAGCACCCGGCGCCAGCCCCGGTCGCCGAGCAGCGCGGAGACCTGCACGCCGTACAGCCCGTTGCGCGCACCCAGCAGCCCAGCCGTCGCGACCACCGCTCCGGCCGCGCCACCGGCACCCAGCACCCCGACCGCGGCGAACTGGGACCCACCGGAGAACATCACCAGGCTGAGCACCATCGTCTGCGGCAGGTCCAGACCCGCCGCCACGGCCAGCGCGCCGAAGGAGATGCCGTAGAGCCCGGTCGCGACGGACACGGACAGCGCGGTGCGGACGGCGGATCGGACGGCCGGGTCGTGCGGGAGCGCCTGCCGCGGCTCGGGGGAGTCGGACACCGGGCGAGGGTAGCCCGAGGCGACCGCCGTCTGACCACTCCGCGACCCGCAACCGTCCACATGTTGGCCGGTGGGTGGCTCCGGTGAACTCCTGGCGAACCGGCTCGGAAGCCTTCTCGACACCGCCCGGATCAGGCAGAACGCGTTCCTACAGTGGCTCGGGCCGCTGATCCGGCCGTCCTCGCAAGCCCCGAGCGGAAGTTTCCCCGTGACCTCTGACGTCCTCGCGCCGCCCCCTGTCGGCGGCGCCGTGACCGGTGGGACGACGCACCAGCGTCCCGCCCGCCGCGGCAGCCTGAGCGCCCGCCGCCGCCGGACCGCCTTCGGCTGGTTCCTCCTGCTGGCCGGTCCGAACATCGCCCTGCTGCTGGTGTTCGTGTACCGCCCGCTGATCCAGAGCTTCTACCTGTCGACCTTGCAGTGGAACCTCGGGTCGCCGGTGGCCCGCCAGGTCGGGCTCGGCAACTACATCGAGTGGTTCACCGCCGCGAGCACCGGCCGGGTGGTCGGGACCACCGTGGTCTTCACCCTCGTGACGGTCGGCGGGTCGATGCTGCTCGGCCTCGGCCTCGCGCTGCTGCTCAACCGCAAGCTGGTCGGCCGCGGCTTCGCCCGCACCGTGGCCTTCGCGCCGTACGTGCTGTCCGGCTTCGCGGTCGGCATCCTGTGGCTGTTCATCTTCGACCCGCGGTACGGGCTGATGGCCGAGCTGCTGCAGCTGGTGAACCTGGACTCGCCGCAGTGGTACACCCAGCGGCCCTGGCCGCTGGTGATGATCGTGGTCGTCTACCTGTGGAAGAACGTCGGCTACGTCGCGCTCATCTACTTGGCCGGTCTGCAGTCGGTGCCGCAGGACCTCAAGGACGCGGCGGCCCTGGACGGGGCCTCGCCCGCCCGGACCCTGCGCTCGATCGTGCTGCCCCTGCTGACCCCCACCACGTTCTTCCTGCTGGTGACGATGATGCTGGCCTCGCTGCAGTCCTTCGACCTGATCAAGGCGATGACCAGCGGTGGCCCGCTCGGCTCCACCACGACGCTCATGTACTCGATCTACGAGGAGAGCTTCGTGAACGGCCGGGCCGGGTACGCCTCGGCGGTCGCCACGATCCTCTTCCTGGTGCTGCTGGCCGTCACCGCGGTGCAGATGCGCTTCATCCAGCGGAAGGTGCACTACTCGTGAGCGTCCTGACCCCGCGGCGCCAGACCGCTGCGCCGGAGAACACCATGCGCCCCGTGTCCCCGACCCGTCCGACGCCCCCTGGCCGCTCCGGTGCCCGCCGTCGCCCGCCGGTGGTCGGTTACGCGACGATGATCCTGGCGACCGTCGTGCTCGGCGCGCCGTTGATCTGGCTGGCGCTGGCGTCCTTCAAGACGCCGGGGGAGCTGTACAGCCTCCCGTTGCAGTGGCTGCCCGGCTCGCTGGACCCGGCGAACTACCAGCAGGCGGCCGACACCGTCCCGCTGGGCCGACTGCTCGCGAACAGCGTGGGCCTGACCGTCGTCGGGGCCGGACTGAAGGTGATCCTCGGCCTGGGCTGCGCCTACGGGTTGGTGTTCCTGGACTTCCCGTTCAAGAAGGCGATCTTCGGCCTCGTGATCGCGACGCTGATGATCCCGGCGCAGATCACGATCATCCCGAACTACACCCTGGTGGCGAGCCTGGGCTGGTTGAACACCTACCAGGGGATCCTGGTGCCGGGTCTGGCCTCGGCCTTCGGCACCTTCCTGTTCCGCCAGCACTTCCTGACCCTGCCCGGGTCGATCCTGGAGGCGGCGGAGCTGGACGGGGCGGGCCACTGGCGCAAGCTCTGGCGGTTCGTGGTCCCGATGAGCACCCCGACGATCGCCGCCGTGACCCTGGTGTCCGTGGTCACCGAGTGGAACGACTACCTGTGGCCGTTCCTGGTGATCGACCGCCCGGACAAGATGACGCTGCCGGTCGGTCTGACCCTGCTGCAGAACATCGACGGCATGACCAACTGGGGCGTGCTGCTCGCGGCCACCGTCGTGGTCACCCTGCCGATCCTGGTCGTCTTCCTGGTGCTGCAACGTCGCCTGGTCGACGGCCTCACCGCGGGCGCCGTCACCGGCTGAGCGGCACCCCACGGGGCAGCGAGCGGTCCGCCCCGTCACCCCGAGACTCCCGCACCGTCCCCTGCACGGCGCGGGTCACCCCCGCGCGCTCGATTCCCGGGCGCACGACCCGAAGGAGCACATCCGTGTCCCACGTCATCGGACGTCGCCGTCGCGGCCTCGTCCTCGCCGGAGCCCTCTCCGCCGCCACCGCACTGGCCCTGACCGCCTGTGGCGGCCCGACGGTCGGCGGCAGCAGCTCCGACTCCAGCGCCTCGGCCGAGGCGACCGACTGGTCGCAGGTCGAGCCCGCGGACGAGATCACCTTCTGGTCCAACCACCCGGGCCAGTCCCAGGACACCGAGCAGCAGCTGATCGACGCCTTCACCGCCGAGTCGGGCATCACGGTCAACCTGGTCACCGCCGGTGCGAACTACGACGAGGTCGCCCAGCGCTTCCAGGCCGCGTCCCAGTCCGACGAGATGCCGGACGCGGTGATCGCCTCGGACGTGTGGTGGTTCCGCTACCACCTGAACGACCAGATCATGCCGCTGGACGACGTGCTGGAGTACCTGGACGCCGACGCGGACGACTTCCAGCCCGCGCTCTACGGCGACTACGAGTACGACGACCAGCACTGGGCGGTGCCCTACGCCCGGTCGACGCCGCTGTTCTACTACAACAAGGACATGTGGACCGCCGCCGGTCTGCCGGACCGTGGCCCGGAGACCTGGGCGGAACTGCAGGACTGGAGCACCCAGCTCACCGCGCAGGTGCCGGACGGCGGCAGCCCCTTCGGTCTGTCCACCGGCCCGTCCTGGGGTGCTTGGTGGTTCGAGAACATGATCTGGGGCCAGGGCGGGGAGTACTCCGACGGCTTCGACGTCACCCTGGACACCGATGAGGCGGTCGCCGGTGGGCAGTTCCTCTCCGACCTGTTCCACGGCGTCGACGGCGTGAACAACGGGGCGCCGGTCGCCACCGTCTCGGCCACCGACTCGATGGCGGACTTCTCCAGCGGCCTGATCGCCTCGACCATCGGTTCCACCGGCTCGCTGAAGGGCGCGCTGGACTCGGCTTCCTTCGAGGTCGGCACCGCGTTCCTGCCGGACGGCCCGGACGGTGGCGGTTCGCCCACCGGCGGCACCGGCGTCGCGATCTCGTCCAGCTCCACCCCGGAGAAGCAGCTCGCCGCCGCGATGTTCCTGAACTTCCTCACCAACACGGAGAACACCGCGACCTTCTCCCAGGCCACCGGCTACATGCCGGTGCGCACCTCGGCCGTGGAGTCGGACACGATGAAGGCGGTGTACGACCAGTTCCCGCAGTTCCGCACCGCGGTGGACCAGCTCGGTGAGAAGGCGCGCTCGCAGGACTACATTCGGGTGTTCGTGCCGGGTGCCGACGCCCTGCTGAACACGGCGATCGAGCAGATCGTCCTGGAGGGCACGGACCCGGCGTCCGCCTTCGAGTCGATCACCCCGCAGCTCGAGACCGCCTACCGCGAGAACGTGGAGCCCTACCTGTGAGCCACACCCCGACCGTCATCGCCCACCGCGGGAACTCCTCCGTGGCGCCCCAGAACACCCTCGCGGCCTTCGAGGCGGCGTGGCGGTCGGGGGCCGGCAGCATCGAGCTGGACGTGCAGCTGACCGCCGACGGTGAGGTCGTGATCATCCACGACGACACCGCCGACGCCACCACTGACGGCACCGGCGCGATCAGCGCGATGGACCTGAGCACGGTGCGGACGCTGGACGCCGGATCCTGGTTCTCCCCGGCCTACGCCGGGCAGCGGATCCCGACCCTGGCGGAGGTGGTGGACTTCCTGAACCGGCGCCCCGGCATCGACCTGCTGCTGGAGATCAAGGGCTCGTGGACGGCGGAGCAGGTGCGCCGGGTCACCGACCCGTTGCAGGCAGCCGGCCTGTTCGACCGGATCATCGGGCAGAGCTTCTGGCCGGAGACGGTGGCGGCGCTGGCCGAGGTGGCTCCGACGCTGCGCCGTGGGCTGCTCGTGTTCGGCATCGAGTCGGTCGACGCGCTGCTGAGCCAGTGCGCCGAGCTCGGGGTCGTCACCTGCAACCCGGCCGGTCCGCTGCTGGTGGAGCACCCGGACCTGGTGACCCGCCTGCACGCGGCGGGCCTGCGGACGATGGTGTGGACCTTGGACGAGCCGGAGCACTGGGCGGCGGCGATCGCCCTGGGCGTCGACGCGATCATCACCGACCGACCGGACCGGCTGCTGGGGTACCTCGCCGCCTGATCCATCGCCGAGTGCGGACGCGAGCGCTCTTCCCGGCCCGGGAGGGGTGCCCGTGTCCGCGCTCGGTGCATCGGGGCGGACTCCGGCGCGGTAGCGTGAGCCCCATGTCCTCCACGCCTTCCCGTCCGTTCGGCGCGGTGCTCACCGCGATGGTCACCCCGATGACCGACGACGGGAAGCTCGACCTGGACGCCGCCGCCCGCCTCGCCACGCACCTGGTGGACCACGGTCACGACGGGCTGGTGCTCAACGGCACCACCGGCGAGTCGCCGACCACGCACGCGCCGGAGAAGGCCGACCTGATCCGCGCCGTGGTCGCCGCTGTGGGCGACCGGGCCAGCATCGTCGCCGGTGCCGGTTCGAACGACACCCTGCACGCGGTGCGGATGGCCGAGCAGGCAGCCGACGCCGGTGCCGACGGCCTGTTGGTCGTCTCGCCGTACTACTCGCGTCCCAGCCAGGAGGGCATCGTCCGGCACATCAGCGCCGTCGCCGACGCCACCGACCTGCCGGTGATGCTCTACGACGTGCCGGGTCGCACCGGGGTCCGCCTGGCCCCGTCCACCCTGGACGCCCTCGCCGGTCACGACCGTGTGGTGGCGGTCAAGGACGCCACCGGCGACGTCTACTCCGCCGCCCTGGCCGCCGCGCGCACCGGCCTGGCCTGGTACTCCGGCGACGACAGCCTGCTGCTGCCCTTCCTCGCGCACGGCGCGGCGGGCATCGTCAGCGTGGCCGGCCACGTGGTCGGCCAGCAGTTCGCCGCGATCATCGCGGCCCACGACGCGGGTGACCACGCCCGCGCCCTGCAGATCTTCCTGTCGATCGCACCGGCGATCGACGCGCTCAACGGCCGGGGGTTCCAGGCGGTCGCCGCGAAGGCGGCCGTCCAGGCGCTCGGTCTGATCCCGTCCCGACACCTGCGGTTGCCGTTGGTCGCCGCGTCCGACGCCGAGGTCGAGGAGGTGCGCGGGGGACTGCGTGCCGCCGGCATCGCCGCGGACGTGGCGGCATGAGCACGCAGCACTGACCAGGAGAAGCATGTCCCACCCGCACCCCGAACTGACGCTCCCGCCCGCACTGCCGAAGGGGGCGCTGCGGATCGTGGCGCTCGGCGGTCTCGGTGAGGTCGGCCGCAACATGGCCGTCCTGGAGTACGACGGCCGCCTGCTCATCATCGACTGCGGCGTCCTGTTCCCCGAGGACCACCAGCCCGGCGTCGACCTGATCCTGCCGGACTTCGAGTACATCAAGGACCGGATGCACCTGGTCGACGGGATCGTGCTCACCCACGGTCACGAGGACCACATCGGCGCCGTTCCCTACCTGCTGCGGCTGCGCTCGGACATCCCGCTGATCGGCTCCCAGCTGACCCTGGCCTTCGTCGAGGCGAAGCTCAAGGAGCACCGGATCACCCCGATGACCCTCGCGGTGAAGGAGGGCCAGACCGAGCAGATCGGCGCGTTCTCCTGCGAGTTCGTCGCGGTGAACCACTCGATCCCGGACGCGCTGGCCGTCGCGGTGACCACCGGGGCGGGCACCGTGCTGCACACCGGTGACTTCAAGATGGACCAGCTGCCCCTGGACGGCCGGATCACCGACCTGCGGGCCTTCGCCCGGCTGGGGGAGAAGGGCGTCGACCTGTTCATGGTCGACTCCACCAACGCCGAGGTGCCCGGCTTCGTCACCCCGGAGCGGGAGATCGGCCCGGTGCTGGACGCGGTGTTCGCCGAGTCCGCGCGCCGGATCGTGGTCGCCTCGTTCAGCTCGCACGTGCACCGGGTGCAGCAGGTCCTGGACGCCGCGCACGCCCACGGCCGCAAGGTCGCCCTGGTCGGCCGGTCGATGGTGCGCAACATGACGATCGCGGCCGAGCTCGGCTACCTCAAGGTGCCCGCCGGGATCCTGGTCGACGCCAAGCGGATCGACGACGTGCGCGACGACGAGCTGGTCCTGATGTGCACCGGATCGCAGGGTGAGCCGATGGCCGCCCTCAGCCGGATCGCGAACAACGACCACAAGATCTCGGTCGGCCCCGGCGACACCGTGATCCTGGCCAGCTCGCTGATCCCGGGCAACGAGAACGCCGTCTTCCGGGTGATCAACGGCCTGACCCGCCTCGGCGCCCGCGTGGTCCACTCCGGCAACGCGAAGGTGCACGTCTCCGGGCACGCCTCCGCCGGTGAGCTGCTCTATTGCTACAACATCCTGCAGCCGAAGAACGTCATGCCCGTGCACGGCGAGGTCCGGCACCTGGTGGCCAACGGGGCGCTCGCGGTCAAGTCGGGCGTCCCGGCGGATCGGGTGGTGCTGGCCGAGGACGGTGTGGTCGTCGACCTGGTGGACGGCAAGGCGTCGGTGGTCGGGGCGGTGCCCTGCGGCTACGTCTACGTCGACGGCTCCAGCGTCGGGTCGATCACCGAGGCCGAGCTCAAGGACCGCCGGATCCTGGGTGACGAGGGCTTCATCTCGATCTTCGCCGTGGTGTCCTCCGCCGACGGCAGCGTGCTCGCCCCGCCGCAGATCCAGGCGCGCGGCTTCGCCGAGAACGACGCGGTGTTCCAGACGATCCTGCCCGAGGTCACGGCGGCGCTGGAGGAGGCCCTGCGCGGCGGCGCGGTCGACACCCACCAGCTGCAGCAGATCATGCGCCGGGTGGTCGGACGGTGGGTGTCCAACCGGCTCAAGCGGCGCCCGATGATCCTGCCGGTGGTCGTCGAGGCCTGAGCCACCCGTAGCGACCCCCGTCGACCACACCGGTCGGCGGGGGTCGTCGTCATTGGGCCCAGGTCAGCCCACGATGCGCGGCGAGGGCCTTCGCCTCCGCCCGAACCCGAGCCGACACCGACCTGCCCCACGGTCCCCACTGCTCGACCAGGACCCGCAGCCGCCGCCCGCTCGCCTGTGGTCGCCAGCTGCCCACCGGCACCCCGTCGACCACCACCGCGCCGGGCCTGCCCAGCACCGGCCACAGCTCCGCGCGCCGGTCCGGGTCGGGGACCAGCAGCTCGCGGTCGCGGACCTGCAGCAGCAGGTCGAAGGGCCCCAGCAGCCGCACCACCGGGGAGCCGTCGGGCGTCGCCGCGGCGTCGAGCAGCCCACGATCGCCCGCCAGCACCCAGGCGGGGGAGGCCTCGGCGTCCTCGTCCACCACGACCACCTGCTCCGCATCCGCCGGCCAGCGGTCCCGCACGTCGCGCACCGGGGCGTCCAGGTACCCGGCGACGTGCTCGGGGGTGGTCGGCCCGAGCAGGTGGAGTGCTGCCCGCACCAGGT